>NZ_CP072596.1:1821130-2124652 GCF_017815535.1 Tessaracoccus sp. MC1865
GGGCGAACTGCCGGAGGGCGAGCTGCCCGCGCTCGGCGAATTCGACATCCCCGGCCGCACCGTCGCGCTCATGCGGGTCAGCGTGCCGCTCAACTCCAAGGAGCTGCTCGCGCTCCAGGCCGAGTCGGAGCCCTCGTCGTACGACCTCGTTCCGGGCGGCACGTCCAACAGCTAGGCTGGCGGCGTGACTGAGGACATCTCGCCCCGTATCAGCAAGCGCATCGTCCGGACAGACGGAGGCTTCGGCCGCATCCCCGTCACCGGCGTCACTCCCGTCATCGAGGGAGGGGCCTACCCCGTCAAGGCCGTGGTCCATGAACGCATCCTGATCCAGGCCTGCGTCTTCCGGGAGGGCCATGACGCGGTCAACGCATCGGTCATCCTCACCTCCCCCGGCGGCACCCAGCGCCGCGTCGACATGAAACAGGTCGAGCCGATGGGCCTCGACATCTGGCAGGCGCACGTGCGCATGGCCGCAGAGGGCGACTGGACCTACCGCATCGAGGGCTGGTCAGATCCCTGGGGCACCTGGCGCCACGCCGCGGAGAAGAAGCTCCCGGTCGGGGTCGACGTCGAACTGGTCTGCATGGAGGGCCGTGACCTCCTGGAGCGGGCCGCCCAGCACGCGGACCAGCTGCGGGTAGCCGGCGCCGCCCACCTCCTGCGCGGCGCGTCCGAGACGATCACGCCGGAGACGGACATCGAGGAGATCCTCGAGCTGGTCACCTCCGGCCCCATCCACCGGGCCATGGCCCGCTTCGGCCCGCGCGAAATGGTCTCCCCCACCCCCGACTACCCCATCAGGGTCGAGCGTCGGCGCGCGCTGTACTCCTCCTGGTACGAGTTCTTCCCCCGTTCCCAGGGCGCCCATGTGGACGAGCACGGCACCTGGCACTCGGGCACGTTCGATTCTTCGCACGAGCGTCTGGAGGCTGCCGCCGCCATGGGCTTCCACGTGGTCTACCTACCGCCCATCCACCCCATCGGCACCGCCTTCCGCAAGGGGAAGAACAACTCCCTGGACCCCAGTCCGCAGGATCCCGGTTCCCCGTGGGCGATCGGCTCCCCGGACGGCGGGCACGACGCGATCCACCCGGATCTCGGCAACTTCGAGGACTTCGACAGGTTCGTCGCGAAGGCCCGTTCGCTGGGCCTGGAGGTGGCGCTCGATCTGGCGCTGCAGGCCTCGCCGGACCACCCCTGGGTACAGGACCACCCTGAATGGTTCACCACCCGGATGGACGGCACCATCGCCTACGCCGAGAACCCCCCGAAGAAGTACCAGGACATCTACCCCGTCAACTTCGACCTCGACCCGGTGGGCATCTACCACGAGGTGCTGCGCATCGTGCGGTTCTGGATCGACCGCGGCGTGAGCATCTTCCGCGTCGACAACCCCCACACCAAGCCCGTCGAGTTCTGGGACTGGCTCATGAGCCGGGTCTACGAGACAAACCCAGAGGTGATCTTCCTCGCGGAGGCGTTCACGAAGCCGCAGATGATGGCCGCGCTCGGCAAGGTGGGCTTCCACCAGAGCTACACCTACTTCACCTGGCGCAACGCGAAGTGGGAACTCGAGGAGTACCTCACCGAGCTGTCCTCGGAGATGGCCTCCTTCTACCGGCCCAACTTCTTCGTCAACACCCCGGACATCAACCCGCTCTACCTGCAGTCGGGCAACCCGGCCGCCTTCTCGATCCGGGCTATCCTGGCCGCCACCATGTCCCCCACCTGGGGCGTCTACTCCGGCTTCGAACTCTTCGAGCACGAACCGCTGGCCGAAGGCGGTGAGGAATACCTCAACTCGGAGAAGTACGAGTACCGGCCGCGTGACTACAACGCGCAGCCCAACCTCAACCTCCTGTTGGGGAGGCTCAACGAGATCCGCGAGCAGCACCCGTCGCTGCAGCAGCTGCGCGACATCCACCTCCACCATGCAGCGCACGACCAGGTCATCGTCTACTCCAAGCGCGACGCCGACGACCTGGTCGTCGTCGTGTGTTCCCTGGACCAGGACGCCACCGTGGAGTCGCCCGTCATGCTCGACTTCGACGCGCTCGGTTTCCCGAACCGCGCCACGGTCAAGGTGCACGACCTGCTGACCGGCGAGGAATACCAGTGGGGCCGCGAGTCCTTCGTCCGGCTCTACCCCGGCAAGCCCGCCCACATCTTCCACGTGACGGCCGAATGACCGGCACCGATGATCTCTGGAACCTCGCGCTCACGCAGCGGTGGTTCTCCGGGCGCGAGGGGCGCCCCGTCGACGTCGAGTACGGCGATTGGCTCCCCTCGGAAGACGCCGAGGTCCGTCTCCGGCCGGCGGTGCTCGTCGTCGAGTTCGCCGGCGGACGCCGGGAGCGCTTCCTCATTCCGCTGCTGTACCGCGGCAGGGAGGACCCCGTTGACGCCTGCGACGACGGCGCGGTCCTGCTGGACCTGCTCCGCGCCGAGGCCCCTGGCTTTGAACGGTTGCGCGACGTGCCGGAGGGCCTACCCGCCCGCCGCTACACGGGCGAGCAGTCCAATACGAGCATCTTCTACGGCACGCAGCTGCTGGCGAAGGTGTTCCGCCGCCTCGAGCCTGGCGTCAACGCGGATGTGGAGGTGCACAGGGCGCTGGCCGGCAGCGGCGTGGTGGCCGAGCTCTATGGCGCGTGGCGGGTCGACGGCACTGACTACGCCGTTTTCCTGGAGGCGCTGAAGGCCCCGCAGGACGGCTACCTGCTCGCCTGCGAATTCGCTTCCGAGGGCCGCAGTTTCGCAGACCATGCGCAGGCGCTGGGCGTCGCGCTCGCCACGGTGCACCACCGCCTCGCGGCCCATTTCCCGATGTCGACCACCGACGGCACCCGGCTGGCGGACGACTTCAGGCGGCGTTTCCGCACCGTCGTGGCAGAGGTGGGCGCCGTCGAGCCGTATCAGCCCGCCGCCGAGGCCGTGTTCGCCCAGGTCGCGGACCACCAGGTGCCCACGCAACGCGTGCACGGCGACTGCCACCTCGGCCAGGTCCTCCTCAGCGAGGGCCGGTGGATCTACGTCGACTTCGAGGGCGAGCCCCTGAAGTCGATCGAGGAGCGCAGCCTGCCGGATTCACCGTTGCGCGATGTCGCCGGCATGCTGCGTTCCTTCGCCTACGCCGCAGCGGCCGGCGAAGCCGACGATGCCTGGCTCACCGAGGCCCGCGATGCCTTCCTGCGCGGCTACGGGCAGGACCACATCGACGCGCCGCTGCTGGCGGCCTACGAGATCGACAAGGCGGGGTACGAGGCGACCTACGAGTCGCGCTACCGCCCCCACCTGCTCGGCGTCCCCCTGGGCTACCTCGACACGCTCGGCTGAAGCGCCCCGGCCACTGCCAGCCGGTGCCTCACCAGCACTGCTCGCAGCAACTGGTCGAAGCGCGTCCGGTCCAGAGCCGGCGCCCCCTGGAGCGGGCGAATCCCGCCGCCCCTACTCAGCCGAGCCTTGACCGTGTGGATGCCCACCACCTGATGCACCGCGATCTGCTCGTAGGTCAATCCACACATGTCGCGCAGCACCAACGCCTCCCTGATGACCACCGGCAGAGACTCCACCACCCCCCGCAGCCGCAGTTCGACCGGATCCGTGCACACGGGCACGGGAAGCGCCGCCTGCCTGAGCGGCTCAGGGCTCCGTTGCCGATGCCAGGCGACCGCCCGGGACGTCCCCGCCGCCACCAAGCTCAGCCACTGGCCGAACGCCACCGCCCCGCTGTAATCAGTGATCGCCCTCCTCGCGTTGCCGAACGTGTGCGCCAGAGCATCCATCGCGTCGCGCGGGTCGTTGGTGATCCTCAGACAGACGGACCACAGCGTGTGACGGTGGGGCTCGAGCAGCGCCCCGAACGCACGCTCATCCCCCGCGCGTGCCGCGTCGATGGCAAAGGTCCTTGCCGCTATGTCGCCCACCGACGTGATCGTCATGTTGTCCCCCCTGAAATCAACGGTGACCTGAGCCATATCCTCGTCCGGCGGCTTAAGGGATTCTTAAACTTCCTTACCGGATGGACTTTGGGAACGCGTCCGTCGTGAAATCATGTGTCGATGGAGAAGGCTTGCCGGATTCGCCTTCTCGGCCCCGCCCGGGTGCTGGGGGCCGACGGCGCCGGCCCTGTGATGATGAGCGGAACGCGGCAGCGGGTCCTGCTGGCTGCGCTCGCCCTGAGGCCCGGCCGCCCCGTCCCCGTGCCGGACCTCGTTTCCGCGCTCTGGGGGGACGAACCGCCGGACAGCGTGCACAACGCCCTCCAGGTTCACGTCTCAGGGCTACGCAAGGTTGTCGAACCGCTCGGTTTCCCCATCGTCCGCGACGGCGCCACCTACACCCTGTCCTGCGGGATCTCCGACGTCGACGTGGCCATGTTCGAGGCTCTCGTCACCCGCGCGCAGTCCCTCCTCCGTAGCGCCGCCCCGGATCAGGCGCTGGAGGTGTTGGAACGGGCCTTCACGCTCGCCTCGGGCCCGCTGCTGGCGGGGCTGGACCTGACGGCCTGGTTGGAGCAGGCCCGCCGGGCGATCGCCGAGCGGCACGCCGCCGCTCGCCGCGACCACATCATCGCCCTCTTCCGCAGCGGCCGTGCGGAGCGCGCGGTGGAGGAAGCGCGGTCGCTGGTGGCCGACGATCCCCTCGACGAGGCGTCCTGGTCGCGACTGATGGCCGCCCAGTACCACGCGGGCCAGCCCGGTGCCGCCCTGGAGACGTTCCACCAGGCCCGCCGCACGCTGCTCGACGAGCTCGGCGTGGAGCCGTCGCCCGAGCTCACGGCGCTGCAGCGCGACATCCTCAACCACAAGCTGCCGTCCCCGGTCACTCCGCCGACGTTGCAGGGAGCCTCGCTGCCGACGGCGGACCTCATCGGGCGCGACGACCTCGTCGAGCGAGTGCTTTCGGCGGTGGGCTCGCACCGGCTCGTGACGCTCCACGGCCTCGGAGGGGTGGGCAAGTCCGCCCTCTGCATCGCCGTGGTGGACAGGCTGAAGGCGGCGGGCCGCCGGGTGGCCACGACGGAGTTCATGCAGGTGTCCACGCCCAGGGACGCGCTGGAATCCTGGTGCCGAGCCCTCCAGTTGCCGGTCGGGGACGGGGATCCGACGCAGACGATCGCGAGGGCCGGGCCGTGCGTCCTCGTTGCCGACAACGCGGAGCAGTTCGACGGTTTCGCGGACCTCGCGCTCGCCCTGCTGTCTGCCGCGCCTGAGGCCACGGTGCTCGTGACCGCCCGTCAGCCGGTCGGCATCGGCCCGGAGGCGGCGATCGTCGTGCCCCCGCTCCCGTCGGATCCCAGCGGCCCGTCGGCCGCCGAGGAGTTGTTCGTCCGGCATTGCCGCCGCGCCAGGCCCGGCATCGATCTGGAGGATTCCGCGGCCGACATCCGAGAATTGTGCCGGCTGAGCGGTGGCCTGCCGCTGGCGATCGAGCTCCTCGCCGCGCGGATCAGGGTGTCGTCCCCCGCGCGGCTGGTCGAGCAGTTGCACCGGTCCCCTGAGGCGCTCGCAGCCCTGACGACGGACCGCGATCCCCGGCGCAGCATCCCCGCCGTCGTCGAGTGGGCGGCCAACGGTTGCTCGCCGGAGGCGCGGATGCTGCTGCGCGCCATGGCCGAGGCGGCAGGACTCGTCAGTGGGCACCTCGTCGACTCGCTGAGTCGCAGCCCCCAGGCGCTGATGGAACTCGTGGACGCCGGCCTCGTCACCGGACCCACGGACTCTGACCACTTCCTCGTCCTGCCCCCGGTGGCGCAGGCCCTCGGCGACTCCGACGGCCCCACCCGGGACGCGCTGCTCGACGCCGTGACGGACCTGGTGCGGCCCCCGGACGGGTCACAGCCCTCGGTCCGGGCGCTCCTGGACGACCAGTCCGCCGTGTTGCGGGCCGTGACGCTCTCCTGCGAGGCGGGCCACCCGGGGGTCCTGTTGCCGTGGCTCGAACCGTTCTGGCTCGCCACCGCCCGCGTGCGCGAGGGCATCCGCGTCCTGAACGGTGCGCTGGAGAACGCGCATCCCGACGACAGGGTGGCCCTGCAGGTCGCGCTGGGGCTGTTGGTGGTCCTGACCGGTGAAGGCGACCCCGACGCCCTGGAGGCGTCCCTCCGTGCGGCGGAAACCACGCCCTGGCACCACAGCCGGCTCGTCGTCGAGGGCTGGTGCAGCGTCGGGGGCCTCCACGCAGCCGCCCTCCGGCCGGAGGAGGTGACGCGGTGCGCGCAGGAGGCGACCACGGCGGCCGGCCACGACCCGGTGCTGCGCGCCCTGGCGCTGGGCTGCTCCGCGGCCGCCGCGGACGCCGCAGGTGACACTGAGCACGCCGTGGACCTCGGCTTCCGGAGCGTCGCCGAGCTCCGACGCCACGGGGACCCCCAGGATCTGGTCGCGGCGCTGGGGCGGCTGGTGGAGCCCCTCGTCCGCCTGGGCCGGGTGGCACAGGCGCGGGTCAACGTCGACGAGATGTTGGAGCTGTCGGCCCGGCACCCCATGGGGATGGGAGCTGTGGCGGTCTCGGCCGAGGCGGCCGTCGTCGAGCTCGCGGAGGGCGGGGCCGCCGCCTCGATCGGAATGGCCACCACGGTGTTGGCCAAACTCGACGAAGTGGGGTGCCGCACGCGCCACGAGGTGGTGGCGCTGCGCTGCATCGCCCTCGCCCACACGCAACTCGGCCGGCCCGGCCTCGGGGCCCGCTTCCTGGGCGCCGCCGACGAGGTGGCCCACCGCGCCGGCCGGCATCCCGAGGAACCGTGGGCGCTGTTGTTCGAACCGACGCTGGCCGCGCTGCGGGCGGCCCCCGAATTCGCGGAGAACCGTCTCATCGGCCGATCCGATCCCGACGGTGTGGTCCAGCGCTGGCTGGCAGCCGTCGCCAACGCCTGAAACCAGGCACGTAGCCACGGGGTCCGCCAGCGGCGCACCCCTGGGCACGCTAGATTGGCGCGCAGACCTGCACGATGGGAGCAAGACATGGCGCATGACCAGTTCGGCGGACTGACCGGGTGGGACTTCGAGGGTTTCCACAGCGGCGGCGACACAGAACTGTGGCGGCGCCTCGGTAGCAAGGTGGTCAGCGTCAACGACGACGGCCGGGAGGTCACCGGCGTCCGCTTCGCCGTCTGGGCGCCCAACGCGCGCTCGGTCCAGGTGATCGGCGACTTCAACTGGTGGACCGGCGACCAACTCCACCTCGTCCCCGGCACCGGCGTGTGGGCCACCTTCATCCCCGGCCTCGACGAGGGCACGCTCTACAAGTTCCGGATCGAGACGGCCGACGGCCAGTGGCTCGAGAAGGTCGACCCCATGGCCCGGTTCTCCGAGCAGGCACCGGCCAACGCGTCGATCGTCTACGAGTCGAAGTACCTCTGGTCCGACGACGAGTGGATCGCCAAGCGGCGCGCCGCGCAGGCCCACGCGGAGCCGATGAGCATCTACGAGGTGCACCTCGGCGGCTGGCGCAAGGGCAAGAGCTACCTGGATCTGGCCGAGGAACTGGTCAGCTACGTCAAGTGGCAGGGCTACACGCACGTCGAGCTGATGCCCGTGGCGGAGCACCCCTTCGAGCCCAGCTGGGGATACCAGGTCACCGGCTACTTCTCCCCCACGTCACGCTTCGGTAAGCCGGATGACCTGCGTCACCTCATCGACCGCCTGCACCAGGCGGGCATCGGCGTGATCCTGGACTGGGTGCCCGGCCACTTCCCGAAGGACGCCTGGGCGCTGGGCCGCTTCGACGGCACCGCCCTCTACGAGCACGCTGATCCCCGGCAGGGCGAGCACCAGGACTGGGGCACCTACATCTTCAACTACGGCCGCAACGAGGTGAAGAGCTTCCTCGTGTCCAACGCGCTGTACTGGATCCAGGAGTTCCACGTCGACGGGCTCCGCGTCGACGCGGTGGCATCGATGCTCTACCTGGACTACTCGCGCGAGGAGGGCCAGTGGGTACCGAACCAGCACGGCGGCCGCGAGAACCTCGAGGCGATCGACTTCCTGCGTTACGTCAACCGGCACCTCTACGAGCGCGAACCCGGCGTCCTGATGATCGCTGAGGAGTCGACGAGCTTCGCCGGCGTCACCAAGCCGGTGCACGAGGGCGGTCTGGGCTTCGGCTTCAAGTGGAACATGGGCTGGATGAACGACACGCTGCGCTACCTGCAGCTCGACCCGGTCTACCGCCAGCACGAGCACAACCTGCTCACCTTCGCGATGGTCTACCAGTACTCGGAGAACTTCATCCTGCCGATCAGCCACGACGAGGTCGTGCACGGCAAGGGCTCCATGATCAACAAGGTCCCGCAGGACGACTGGCGCCAGTTCGCGACGCTGCGGGCCTACTACTCCTTCATGTGGAGCTTCCCCGGCAAACAGCTGGTCTTCATGGGTTGCGAGTTCGGCCAGCGCCCGGAGTTCAACGAGTCCGTCTCGCTCGAGTGGTGGGTCAGCGAGCTGTGGGGCCACGGCGGCCTGCAGCGCCTCTTCCGCGACCTGAACCTCATCTATCGCGCCAACCCCGCGCTCTACGAGCTGGACAGTTCGCCTGAGGGCTTCAGCTGGATCAACGCGGACGACCCCGGGCACAACGCGCTGTCCTGGGTCCGCCACGACTCGCAGGGCAACCATGTCGCCTGCATCGTCAACTTCTCCCCCGTCCCACTCCAGGACTACGAGATCGGCCTGCCCGTCGACGGCCCCTGGGAGGAGATCCTCAACACCGACGCGCCCATCTACGACGGTTCCGGCGAGTTCGGCAACCTCGGCGAGGTGCACGCGATCGACGAGCCGTGGGGCCACTGGCCGGCGCGCGCCAACGTCACGGTGCCCCCGCTCGGATCGGTCTGGTTGCGCAGGGCAGCAGGTCAGTGAGCGAGTTCCACGTCTCCGTCGACATCACCGGCGGCGTCGGCACGCTCCGGTGGGAGGAGCAACAGGTCGACGTCGACACGCTGAAGCGGGCCATCTCGCTCGCCGCTGACGACGCCATCCTCGCCCACAACCTGCGCAGGCTCCAGGTGGAGCTGCCGGAGTGGGACAAGGCGGCCCGGGTCTCCCTGCACCGCGCCGGCTTCCGGCTCGAGGGGCGCCTGCGCTCCGTGCTGGAGCCCCAACCGGGCGTCTTCCGCGACATCCTCGTGTACTCGCGCCTCGCCGTCGATCCCGTCTACGGCGAGGTGGGGTTCTCGGGCGTGCTGGATTCGATCCTGCCCACCAAGCGCCTGATCGCCCATGCGCTCTTCCGCGACGCGGAGGGCCGGGTGCTGCTGCTGGAGACGTCCTACAAGGACGACTGGGAGCTGCCCGGCGGTGTCGTCGAGCCCGGGGAGTCACCTCGCGTGGGGGGCGAACGCGAGTGCCTGGAGGAGCTCGGCATCGAGGTCCGGTTCGGCCAGCCACTGCTCGTCGACTGGATGCCGCCGTACCTCGGCTGGTCGGATGCGCTGGAGCTCATCTTCGACGGCGGGGTGCTGGACGACGACACCATCTCGCGGCTCGGCACCGACGACCCCGAGATCGTCGCCATCCACTGGGTGGCCCCGGAGGACGTCGAACCCCACGTCATGGACCTGTCCGCCCGCCGCATCCGTCTGATGCTCGACGGCTACACCGGGCTCACCGAGAACGGCTACCCGGTCCCCGACGCCGGTTGAGCCCGCTTTCCACGCGAGGCGTCAGAGGGTGAGGCCGAACATCTGTGCGGTGGCGCGCGCTGAGGGCTGACCCGCATCGGGATCTGCCCCCGCCTCCAGCAGCGCCGCTATCACGGCCTGTTCCTGTTTGAACACGGCCCCGGCCAATGGGGACTGGCCCCGGTTGTTCAGGGCGTCCGGATCGGCGCCCAGCGCCGCCAGCGCGCGCACGGTTCCGGCATGGCCGTGGTAGGCGGCCAACATGAGCAGTGTGTTGCCGTCGGCATCCGTGAGGTCGACCGGTGCGCCCGCCTCGATGTAGGCGCTCAACCGCTGGGTCTCGCCCCGCCGTGCACGATCGCAGAGCCAGTCGGCCAGCGCCGCAGGGTCCGAACCGTCAGGAATCACACTCATGGATGGAACCCTAGCCCGCCTATGCTGGAACGTATGGCACGGTCCGCTTCCGCCCTTCCCACGTCCACTTACCGCCTTCAGCTGAACGCCGAATTCACCTTCGAGGACGCCACCAGGCAGCTGCCCTATCTGGCCTCCCTGGGCGTCACCCACATCTTCTGCTCCCCCATCCTCCAGGCCGCCCCGGGCTCCATGCACGGCTACGACGTGGTGGACCACTCGCGGGTCTCCGTGGAGTGCGGCGGCGAGGACGGGTTCCGCAGAATGGTGGCGGCCGCCCGGGAACTGGAGCTCGGCATCGTCGTCGACGTCGTACCCAACCACATGGCGGTTCCCACCCCACTGTGGCTCAACCACGCGCTGTGGGACGTGCTGCGCTCGGGCGCTGACTCGGAGTTCGCCGGCTGGTTCGACATCGACCTCACCCGTTCCCGCGCCATCCTCATGCCGGTGCTCGGCAGGCGCATCGGAGACGAACTGGCAGACAACACGATCCGGCTGGAGAACCGGATGTTCCCCGGCGGCGGCGAGCCGGTCATCGTCTACCACGACCATGTCTTCCCGGTCCGCCCGGGCACTGAGCACCTGCCGCTCATCGAACTCCTCGAGCAGCAGTGGTACCGCCTGGCCTACTGGAAGGTCGGCAACGAGGAACTCAACTACCGGCGCTTCTTCGACGTCGACACGCTCGCGGCCATCCGCGTGGAGGACCCGGAGGTCTTCGAGACGAGCCACGCCAAGCTCATCGAACTGTTCGACGAGGGGCTGATCGACGGCTTCCGCATCGACCACCCCGACGGCCTGGCCACCCCGCGCGGCTACCTCCAGATGCTGCAGCGCGCCACCGGGGGCTGCTGGGTGGTGGTGGAGAAGATCCTCGAGCCGCACGAGCAGTTGCCGGAGGGCTCCCGGTGCGCGGGCACCACGGGCTACGACGCCCTGCTGCGCGTCAACGGCCTCTTCCACGATCCCAGCCAGTTGGCCAGGCTGAACGACCTCTGGGAGCGCACCGCGGACACCTCCGAGGGTTGGTTCGGCCAGGTGCTGCAGCAGGCCAAGGAGGAACTGGTCAGGACGATGCTGTTCACGGAGGTCAATCGGCTCACCTCCATCGCCGTGGCCGTCTGCGGCTCAGACCTGAGACTGCGCGACCACACCCGTCGCGACCTCGAGCGGGCGATCCGGAGCCTGCTCGTCCAGATGGACCGCTACAGGGCCTACCTCGAACCCGGGCTGCCCGCCAACGACGCCGAGCTCGCCGTCGTTCGGGAGGCGGCAGACCGCGCGCGCCCGGAGCTCGACGACGACGAGCAGGCCACGCTCGACTTCATAGCGGCCCTCGTCTCGGGCGAAGACCCCACTGGTGAGGATGGCGGCCCCGAGACCCTGCCCTCGGTGACGGCGCACCCCGTCACCACCGAACTGCCGGACTCACCGCCTGATGTGGGTGCCCTCCGCGCGGAGTTCATGATCCGATTCGCCCAGACCTGCGGGCCGGTGATGGCCAAGGCCAAGGAGGACACCGCCTTCTACCGCTGGAACCGCTTCGTCGGCGTCAACGAGGTGGGCAGCGAACCCACCATCGTCGGGATCTCGCCGGATGCCTTCCATGACTTCTGCGAGCAGCTCAATCAGCAGTGGCCGGCCACCATGACCACCCTGTCCACGCACGACACCAAGCGCTCCGAGGACGTCCGGGCCCGGCTGTCCGCGCTGCTGGAGCACGCCAAGGCCTGGGAGGCGTGCCTGGCCGAACTGCGCGCCGCCACAGAGGAGATCCGCTCGCCGCTGGTCGACGGCGCCACCGAACTGCTCGTGTGGCAGACCCTGGCGGCCGTGCGTCCCATCACCGAGGAACGGCTCGACAGGTACCTCACCAAGGCGATGCGCGAGGCGAAGCGGCACACCACCTGGACCGCCCCGGAAGCCGCCTACGAGTCGGCGGTGCTGGACCTCGCGCACGCGGGGCTGAGGAACGACCGGTGCGCCGCGGCACTGGCGGAGTTCGACGATGTGACCGCGGACACCGTCCGCTGCAACGTGCTGGGCGCGAAGCTGATCCAACTGACCATGCCCGGGGTGCCGGACGTGTACCAGGGCTGCGAGATCGTCAACGTCTCGCTCGTCGACCCCGACAACCGCCGGCCGGTGGATTTCGTCAGGCGCGCCAAGCTGCTCGCCGAGCTCGACGCCATCACCGCACCGGGCTCCCTGGACGCCGAGAAGCTCCTGGTCACCAGCCGCGCCCTGCGGCTGCGGCGCCAGAACGCCGACGCCTTCCGCGGCCCGGGGGCCACCTACGCGCCGGTCCCCACCACCTCCGGTCACGCAGTGGCCTTCGCACGGGGCACCGAAGGCGGCGGCGTAACCGCCGTCGCCGTCGCCACCCGGCTGCCCTCTGCACTGGCTGAGCGTGGCGGCTGGGGCGAGCACCTGATCATCCTCCCCGAGGGCCGGTACCGCTGCATGTTCACCGGTCTGGAGATCGAGGGCGGCGCGCAACCACTGGCGAGCCTCCTGACAGACCTCCCCGTCTCGCTGCTGATGGCGGTGGACGCCTGATGCGCCCAGAGGTCTGGGCGCCCCTGCCCACCGTCGTCGAACTGCAGGTGGCCACCAGCCGCCACCCCATGCGGCCGGACCCCCACAGGTCAGGCTGGTGGGTCTCGGACCGTGAGCTCGAACCCGGAAGCCGCTATGGCTTCGTCCTGGACGGCGAGGGCCCCTTCCCGGACCCGCGTTCTCTCAGCCTCCCGGACGGGGTACACGGCCTCAGCCGCGCTGTGGCTCTGACTGGGCAACGCCCAACGCGATATGGCGGGACGCCCCTCCGCGGCAAGGTCCTCTACGAACTGCACGTCGGCACGTTCACGGACGAGGGCACCCTCGATGCCGCCGCCGGTCGTCTCGCCGACCTCCTCGAGCTCGGGGTCGAGGCCGTCGAACTGATGCCGCTGAGCGCTTTCGCCGGCGTCCGGGGGTGGGGCTACGACGGCGTCGCGCCCTGGTCCGTGCACGCGCCCTACGGCGATCAGGAGGCCCTCGTGCGCTTCGTCGACGCGGCCCATGACCACGGGTTGGCCGTGCTCCTCGACGTGGTGCACAACCACCTCGGCCCCGAGGGGAACTACCTGTCGAAGTTCGGCCCGTACTTCACCGAGCGCCACACCACGCCCTGGGGACCGGCCGTCAACCTGGACGATGCGGGGGCCGCGGAGGTGCGCCGCTATCTGATCGGGTCGGCCCGCCATTTCCTCGTCGACATCGGGATGGACGGGCTGCGCCTCGACGCCGTGCACGCTCTCCGGGACGACTCGCCGCGGCATTTCGTCGCGGAACTCTCCGACGAGGTGGCCGGCTGGGAGGCCGAGACCGGCCGACCGCTCACCCTGTTCGCGGAGTCAGACCTGAACCGAGCCGAGATGGTCTCCCCCGTCGGCACGTCCCCCGGAGCCAGGGGCATGGACGGGCAGTGGGCCGACGACATCCACCACGCGCTGCACTCATTCTTCGGCAGAGAGACGCAGGGCTACTACGTCGACTACGGCACCCCCGAGATCCTCGTCAAGGCCCTCACCAGGGTGTTCGTGCGTGACGGGGGCATCTCCGCCTTCCGGGGCACGCCGTGGGGGGCGCCAGTGGACCCGACGAGCCCCCACTACGACGGGCACTCGTTCGTGGCCTCGCTGCAGAACCACGACCAGGTGGGCAACCGGGCCGTGGGCGACCGCTTCCACATGCATGCCGGTCACGCCGCTCAGTCGGCCGCCGCGGCGCTGTACCTCCTGGGGCCCTTCACGCCGATGCTCTTCATGGGAGAGGAGTGGGCCGCCTCCAGCCCATTCCCCTACTTCAGCCAGCTCGGCCCGGAGCTCGGGCCGTTGGTGACCGAGGGCCGGGCCCGGGAATTCGCCGCCATGGGATGGCAGCAACAGACCCCTGACCCCCAGGCTGAGGAAACCTTCCTCAGCGCGAAGCTGCACTGGGAGGAGCGTTCCGAGGGGAACCACGCCGAGATGCTCGAGTGGTACCGCACCCTGCTCCGCCTGCGCCGCGAACACCCCGAGTTCCGCAGCCCGGACCTCGCCGCCGTCGGTGCCGAGGTGCTCGACGCAGACACCGTGGCGCTGCACCGGGGACCGTTCACGATCCTCGCCTCCCGCGTGCCGGACCGGGTGAGGGCCCCCCGCGGCGAGGTGCTCGCATCGACCGGCGGCTGCATCGTCGTGCGGCGCGGGTGAGCCTGGCAAGATGGAACCCATGACTGATGCGAACTTCACGCGCCCGGGCGCCGTTGACCTGTCCTCACTGACGGATGCCGCGCCGACGGGTGGCAGCTACGTCACCTCGGTGACCGAGGCCAGCTTCAACGACCTCGCCGGCACATCGATGCAGCACCCGGTGGTCGTCGAGTTCTTCTCCCCCCGGGACCCCAACGGCCAGCAGGTCTCCGCAGCGCTGGCCGAGCTGATCAACGCCGCCCAGGGTCGCTTCCTGCTGGGGCGCGTCGACGTCGATGCCGAACCGCGGCTGGCCCAGGCGCTGGGCGTTCAGGCCGTGCCCACAGTCGTCGCCCTCATCGGGGGCCAGATGGCCCCCCTGTTCCAGGGCACCAAGTCCCGCGAGGAGATCTCGGCAGTACTCGACCAGATCGCGCAGCTCGCCGTCGGCAACGGCATGACCGGCCGGGCCCAGCCCGTGGGCGGGGCCCCCGCCGGCAACGGCGACGCCGAGCAGCAGCCCGTTGCCAACCCGCGCTTCGCGAAGGCCGACGCCGCCCTGCAGGCGGGCGACTTCGCACAGGCCGTCCGGGAATTCGACGAACTGCTCAAGGAGACCCCGCACGACGCCGAGGTCGTCGCCGGCCGCGCCCAGAGCGCTCTGCTGGAGCGCTCCGCCACCTTCAACCCCGCGGAGATCGTGGCGCGGGCCGCCGCCCAGCCCGACGATGTCGCCGCCCAGCTCGACGCGGCAGACCTCGAGATCATCAACGGCCGCTACGAGGAGGCGTTCGACAGGCTGCTCGGCCTCGCCGCCGAGAGCGACGAGGAGCAGCGCGACGCCATCCGCGTGCGCCTGCTGGAGCTCTTCGAGGTCGTCGGCCGCACTGAGAAGGTCGTCCTCAAGGCACGCCGCCGGCTCGCGTCCGTCCTGTTCTGAATAGGATGACTGGCATGGCACATGAGCGCGCCGGCCTGCCGGCCCAGGAATCAGATCTCATCAACGTCGACGAACTCCTCGCCGCCTACTACGACCGCACGCCGGATCCGTCCAACCCGGACGAGATGGTCGTCTTCGGCACGTCGGGGCACCGTGGTTCCTCCCTCGACACCGCCTTCAATGAGGCGCACATCGCCGCCACCACCCAGGCGATCGTCGAGTACCGCGCCGCGCAGGGCACCACCGGGCCGCTGTTCATCGGCAAGGACACCCACGCCCTGTCGCTGCCCGCCTGGAAGACGGCGCTCGAGGTGCTGCACGCCAACGGCGTGAAGGTGCTGGCCGAGCGCGAGGACGAGTACACCCCCACGCCCGCCGTCTCGCGCGCCATCATCCGGTACAACAACACCGGCGGCGCGGCGCAGGCGGACGGCATCGTCGTGACCCCGTCGCACAACCCGCCGCGCGACGGCGGCTTCAAGTACAACCCCCCGACGGGGGGTCCTGCAGACAGCGACGCCACCGAGGTGATCGCCGCCCGCGCCAACGAACTGCTCTCGGACATGGGCGCCGTCAGGCGCACACCCTACGAGAGGATCGCCACGGACATCGAGCGCTACGACTACCGCTCCCCCTACTGCGCGGAGCTGGCCCAGGCGCTCAACTTCCCCGCCATCATGTCGGCCGGCCTCACGCACGGTGCTGATCCCATGGGCGGCGCGTCCGTCCAGTACTGGCAGTACCTCGCCGAGCAGGGCCTCCCCATCGAGGTCGTCAACCCTGAGGTGGACCCCACCTGGCGGTTCATGACGCTCGACACCGACGGCAAGATCCGCATGGACTGCTCCTCCCCCAACGCCATGGCCTCGCTCGTCGCCCAGCGCGACAGGTACACCGTCGCCACCGGCAACGATGCGGATTCGGACCGCCACGGCATCGTCACGCCGGACGCCGGCCTGATGAACCCCAACGCCTACCTGGCGGTGGCTATCAACTACCTGTTCGCCCACCGTTCCCGCTGGTCGTCCGCCGCCGGCATCGGCAAGACGCTGGTGTCGAGTTCGCTGATCGACAAGGTGGCCACCAAGCTCGGCCGGCGCCTCGTGGAGGTCCCGGTCGGCTTCAAGTGGTTCGTGCCGGGCCTGATGGACGGCTCCATCGGCTTCGGCGGTGAGGAATCAGCGGGCGCGTCCTTCCTGACGCTGGACGGCCGTACGTGGACCACGGACAAGGACGGCATCCTCCTGGCGCTGCTGGCGTCCGAGATCATCGCCGTCACCGGCAAGACCCCCAGCGAGCACTACGCGGAACTCGAGGCCGAATTCGGCAGGTCCTACTACGCACGCGTGGACGCCGACGCCAACCGCGAGCAGAAGGCGCGCCTCGGCAGCCTCGGCCGCGCCGACGTGACCGTCGACGAGTTGGCCGGGGAGCCCATCCGCACGGTGCTGTCGCACGCCCCCGGCAACGACGCGCCCATCGGCGGCATCAAGGTGACCACGGACAGCGCCTGGTTCGCGGCGCGCCCGTCCGGTACCGAGGACAAGTACAAGATCTATGCCGAATCGCTGCGCTCCGAGGAGCATCTCGCGGAGGTGCAGGTGGCCGCCAAGGCGCTCGTCGACGCCGCCCTCGAGAACTGAGTCCGAGGGCCACCCCGCCGCCGGCGGCCGAACCCCCTATGGAAAACTAGGACCCATGGAAAACTCTGATCTGTTCATCTGCATCGATCACGTCGGCCTGGCCGTCCCGGACCTCGATGAGGCCGTCAAGTTCCACACGGAGGTCTTCGGCTGGCGCGAACTGCACCGCGAGGTCAACGAGGAGCAGGGCGTCGCCGAGGCCATGATGGGCACCGGCGAGCAGGGCGAGGAGAACGCCAAGATCCAGCTCCTGGCCCCGCTGAACGAGAACTCGACCATCGCCAAGTTCATCGACCGCAACGGTGCCGGCATGCAACAGCTCGCCTACCGCGTGGCGGACCTCGACAAGGTCAGCGAAACCCTCAAGGAGCGCGGCATGCGCCTCCTGTTCCCGGAGGCCAAGCGCGGCACCGGCGGCTCCCGCATCAACTTCGTGCACCCCAAGGACGCACGTGGTGTGCTCCTCGAGCTCGTTGAACTCCCCAAGGAGCCCGCAGCGCACTGACGCTGCATGCTTTCCCGGCGCAGAGGGGGCGGGGCGGTCATCCGCCCCGCCCCCTTCGTGTCGGTTCCGGTGATCTGGCGCGGGCACCGACTAGGCTCTGGAAGAGCGAGATGGAAGGACTGCACGGTGACTGAACCCCAGGACCTCGAAACCGAGGAGACCGGACTCAACCTGTTCGACGACAGGGCCTCGGCTGTGGGCAGCTTCCCCAATTCGATGCTCGGCTATGACAAGCATTCCGTCGACAGTTACGTGCGGGAACTGGAGAACCGCGTCGCCGAACTCAAGATGCAGGTGCGTGAGCAGGCCCGCGAAACCCGCTACGTCCGCGACACCGTCGGCGACACGGATTTCAGCCGGCTGGGCGCCCACGCCGCCGGCCTTCTCCGGTCTGCCGAGGCGCAGGCGGGCGACCTCATCGACCGCGCCCAGCATGAAGCGGAACGGATCAAGACGGAAGCGCGGCGCACCGCGGCAGCGCTGCGCGAGTCCGCGCAGCAGGAAGCAGACGACGTGCGCCTCACCGGCCTCGCGGGGCTGCGCCAACTCCGCCAGGAGCAGGCACAGGCGGGCAAGGCCACGCTCGAAACCGCGCGCCGCGACGCGGACCTCATCCTCGAAGACGCCCGCATCCGGGCCAAGGCAGTGCTCGACGGCGCCACCGCGCGCTCCGAGAGCCTCCTCGAAGCCGGCCGGGCAGAAG
Source organism: Tessaracoccus sp. MC1865 (assembly GCF_017815535.1). Lineage (NCBI taxonomy): Bacteria > Bacillati > Actinomycetota > Actinomycetes > Propionibacteriales > Propionibacteriaceae > Tessaracoccus > Tessaracoccus sp. MC1865. The sequence continues at coordinate 1,839,184 of NZ_CP072596.1, forward strand.
CGAACCGGGTGCTGAAGGAGGCGGAGCGCCGGGCCATCGAGCTCAAACTTGAAACCGAGCGCGCCGCGGAGAAGTCGGCCACGGAACTCGCGGCCCATGCGAAGGCCACGGACGACGCCATCGCTGAGCGCCTCGCCCAGGCGGACAAGGACGCTGCTGCCGCGACGGACCGGGCCAGGAAGGCCCGCGACGAGGCCCAGGCCATCCGCGCCGAGGCTGTCAAGGCTGCTGAGGACATTCGGCTGACCGCCACCCGCCAGAGCGAGGAGACGCTCACCGTCCTCCGCGAGCGCGTTTCCCGCGCGGAGGCGGAACTTGAGGAGAAGGTCGCCTGGCGCAAGGAACAGTTGGAGCGCGAGATCGCCTCGCTGGAAGCCCGCCGCGCCAACGCGCTCGGGCAACTGAGCAACCTGCGTGCCCTGGCAGAGGAATCCGGCGAGCAGTACGCGGAGACCACCGCGGTCATCCCGACCGCAGATCCGGACAGTGAGACCACCATCATCCGAAACAGCAACGAGCAGCCGTGAGCCACCCCGACGAGGCGTCGCCGGAGACCGGTGTCCCTGGGGCCATCCCCGCTTCCGAGGCACCCGGTCCCACCCCCGGCATGGCAGCCACGCCCAGGCACGTCGGGGCCGGCCACGCACGGCTGCCCCGCGTCGTCGGCCGCTTCTTCGGCACGACGGCGCGTGGGGCCCGCAAGATGCTCACGCCGCTGCCCGAGGCAGTCATCGAGCCGGTGCCCCCCACTCCGCACGCCGTCGAGGAGCGCCGCTACTCGGCCTTCGGCATGGGCTTCATGGGCGCCATCGGCGTCCTCGTAGCCCTTGCGCTGGCCCAGGCCGTCCTCACCGTGCAGAGCGTGCTCATCCTCGCCGTCCTCGCGCTCTTCCTGGCGCTGGGGCTCAACCCGGCCGTCGAATTCCTGACCCGACTGCGCGTACCCCGCGGCATCGGGGTGGCGCTGGTGACCCTCCTGCTTCTCGGCGTGCTGGCCCTGGGCGTGGTCGCACTGGTGCCCATCTTCACCGAGCAGACCACCGCGCTCACCACGCAGTTGCCGGAGATGCTGCAGACCCTCCTCAACCATCCGCTCCTGGCGCAGTGGGAACAACGCGACGAAGTACTGGCGCGGGTGCAGGAGTTCATCACCTCCGGCGCGCTGCTCCAGAACCTCTTCGGTGGGCTGATGGGCGCGGGCCGGCTGGTGGCCAACCTCGTCTTCTCCGTGATCGTCACGTTGGTGCTCACGGTGTACTTCCTGGCCTCACTCCCCACCATCAAGGAGACCATCTACGCCCTCGCCCCGGCCAGCCGGCGCCCCCGTGCGCGCTACCTGGCCGACGGCATCTTCGGCGGCGTCTCCGGCTACATCACCGGCATGTTCGTGATCGTCAGCATCGCGTCGGTGTCTGCGTTGATCTTCATGAACATCGCCGGGCTGGGCGACTACTCGCTGGCGCTGGCCTTCGTCGTCGCGATCTTCTGCTTCATCCCGTTGGTCGGCTCCAGCTTGGCCATGATCACGGTCGCCATCGTCGGTTTCGCGGTGGACCCGGCCATCGGCATCGCCACCATCATCTACTTCGTGATCTACCAGCAGTTCGACGCCTACATCCTCTACCCGAACGTGATGAAGCGCACCGTGAAGGTGCCGGGCGCATTGGTGGTGCTCTCGGCGATCATCGGCGGCATGCTGTTCGGTGTGATCGGGGCCGTCATCGCCATTCCCACCACCGCCGCGGTGCTGCTGCTGTACCGCGAGATCGTCCAGCCCGCGCTCGACGCCTCCTGATCCACGGAGCAAGCCTGCTAGGTTGGACGGGTGCGTTTGGTCATTGCGAGGTGCCAGGTTGATTACGTGGGCAGGCTGACCGCCCACCTCCCCCTGGCCACCCGGCTCATCCTGGTCAAGGCTGACGGGTCGGTCTCGATCCACGCGGACGACCGCGCCTACAAGCCGCTCAATTGGATGAGCCCGCCGTGCACCATGCAGATCACGCAGCCGGATCCGGAGGCCTCCGAACGGCTCGGGATCACGGAAGTGTGGCAGGTGCGCGCCAAGGACGGCGACACCCTGCACATCTCCATCGCGGACGTCCTGCACGATTCGGCGCACGAACTCGGAATCGACCCCGGCCTGCAGAAGGACGGTGTGGAGGAGAACCTCCAGGCCCTACTCGCTGAGCACCCCGGCACGCTGGGCGAAGGCCTCAAGCTCGTGCAGCGCGAATACCTCACGCCCATCGGCCCGGTGGACCTCCTCCTGCGGGAAGGCACCGGCTACGTCGCCGTCGAGGTGAAGCGCCGCGGCGAGATCGACGGCGTGGAACAGCTCACCCGCTACCTCGAACTGATGAACCGCGACCCCCAACTCTCCCCCGTGCGCGGCATCTTCGCCGCCCAGCAGATCAAGCCGCAGGCCCGGACGCTCGCCACCGACAGGGGCATCGAGTGCCGCCTGATCGACTACGACGCACTGCGGGGTCTCGACAACGTCGACGAGCGGCTCTTCTGATGGGTCGGCGCCCCTCCAAGCACCTGCGGGCGCCGCGCCCGCTGCTCTCCGGCGGCTCGCAGCGCAGGGTGAGGAAGGGGGGCGTCAGCTACATCGTGCGCGACGTCCCCGCACAGCGGGCGGAGAAGGAGTACCGCTGTCCCGGCTGCCAGCAGACGGTCGCCTCCGGCACCGCGCACGTCGTCGCCTGGCCTGAGAACGGCGCCTACGGCCTCGACACGGGCATCGAGGCCCGACGACATTGGCACACACACTGCTGGGGACAGGCATGACGAACCAACTGCACCACCTCACCATCGGTTCCGGGGAACACACAGCAGTGTTCCTGCACGGGCTCTTCGGTCAAGGCAAGAACTTCGGCTCCATCGCCACCGGGCTGACGGGTGTCGCCACCAGCTACCTGGTGGATCTCCCCAACCACGGCCGCTCGCCGTGGACGGAGACGTTCTCGCTGGACAACCAGGCCGCAGAGGTCGCCGAATGGCTCCACCAGTCGTTCGACGAGCCCGTCGCACTCATCGGACACTCGCTGGGCGGCAAGATCGCCATGCGCGTCGCCCTCCAGGCGCCGGAACTGGTCGAGAAGCTGATGGTGGTGGACATCTCGCCCGCCCGCAACGTGGAGGCGGCCCAGTTCGTCAACCTGGTGGCGGCGCTACGCTCACTCGACCTGGCTGAGGTGCACAGCCGGACCCAGGCCGAGGAGGCCCTCGAGGAACTCATCCCGGACCGGACGGTGCGCCGCTTCCTGCTGCAGAACCTGCACCACAAGGACCACGTGTGGTTCTGGCTGGCGAACCTGGACCTGCTGGCAGATTCACTCCACGCGGTGGGCGGCTGGCCCCACATCGAGGGCGAGTTCGACGGGCCGGTGTTGTGGGTGACCGGAGGCCGCTCCCCCTACTGCCTGCCTGAGCATGAGGCGCCCATGCAGGCGCTCTTCCCGAGGGTGCGTCAGGTGACGGTGAGGAACGCCGGGCATTGGGTGCACGCCGATGACCCGGAGACCTTCACCAGCATCACCCGGATGTTCCTGACCCAGAACTGAGGAGCGGCGGCACTTCCTGGCTGAGCACGAAGATGCCCATCGCCAACACGAAGATGCCGAACCCCTTGCGCAGCGCCTTCTCCGGAACCATCCGGGTCAGGCGGGCACCGATGAGCGCCCCGACCATGGCCGTGGCGGTCACTCCCAGCACGAGCGGCCAGTCGATGCTCACCGTCGTCAGGTAGCCGGCGAGGCCCGCGAACGACTTCATCGAAATCACCAGCAGCGACGTGCCCACGGCCACGGACATGCGCAGGCCCCCGAGCAGCGCCAGCGCAGGAACGACCAGGAACCCGCCCCCGGCGCCCACCAGACCGGTCACGGCGCCGACGACGAGGCCCTCGAGCACGATCTTCGCCACCGGGAGATGGTCGCGCTTCTTCGTCGTCCCTGCTTTTCGGCCGCGGATCATGGCCACCGAGGTGGCGATCATCATCAACGCGAAGAGCAGCATCAGCACGAAGCCCGGGATGCGGCCCCCGGCCAGACCACCGGCGAACGCACCGGCCATGCTGGCCGCGCCGAAGACCAGGCCGGTGCGCCACTGCACGTTGCCGGCGCGCGCGTGCGCGAAGAGGCTCAGCATCGAGGTGGCACCCACGATGAACAGCGAGGAGGCGATCGCCTCCTTGGGCCCCATGCCGGCGACATAGGTCAGCAGGGGCACGGTGAGGATGGACCCGCCGCCGCCGAGGAGGCCCAATGAGAGCCCGACGGCGACGGCGAGGACCAGTACCAGGACTGTGGTGACCACCTACTTGGCGGCTTCCTGGTAGGCCACCCACCCCAGCCAACTACCGTCCAACTCGGCCACGTCATAGCCCTTCCGACGCAGGGCCGAGGCGGCCACGGAGTTGCGGACCCCGCTGCGGCAGTAGGAGACGATCCTGCCGTCGCGGGGCAGCTCGTCCAGATGCCACAGGACGCGGCCGCCGCTCAGCTGGTACGAACCGTCGATGGCGCCCTCGGCGTGCTCGGTCTTGTTGCGGACATCCAGCAGCATGTCGCGCTCGTAGGACGCGAGCTCGGCCGGCTGGACCACCGTCGGGGTGTACATGGGCAGCCCATCGAGGCTCGTGGTGTAGCCAGCGACCTGGTCGATCCCGACGCGCATGAGGTGCTGCCGGTAGGCGTTGGCCTCGTCGCGGTCCGACGCAAGGAGGACCAGGGACGCTGTGTCGGTCTCGGGATCGTAGACCCAGGAGCCGTAGGTGGCGGACTTGTCCAGGCCGGGCACGTTCACGGAGCCCTTCACCGTCCCGCCATGGACCTCGTCGTGCGGACGCGTGTCGACGAGGATGACCTCGCCGTCGCCGATCTGCGCCGCCAGGGACGCTTTGTCCAGTTCGGGGAGTTCGGCGAGCGGGTGGCCCAGCACGGCCGGTCCGCTCCGGTTCTGACGCTTCATCCGCCCGAAGTAGGCGTGCGCGTCGGGCTGGCCGTCGAGGAGCTCATAGACGAAGCCCTGCTCGTCGTCGGAGGCCAGGAAGGGTGCCCACCAGGCGTAGGTGCGCTCGTAGCCCACCGTGGTGGACGGCAGCGCGCCGAGCGCCTTGCCGCAGGCGCTGCCCGCGCCGTGGGCCGGGTAGACCTGCACGTGGTCGGGGAGCTGGAGGAAGACGTTCTTGAGGCTGGCGAAGAGCTGCCTGGCGCCACCGAAGCGGGTGTCGACTCCGCCGGCGGCCTCGTCGAGCAGGTCGGGGCGGCCGAGGTCGCCGGAGAAGACGAAGTCCCCTGACAGCAGGTAGCCGGGGTCGCTGGCGAAGGCGCCGTCTGTGACGAGGAATGACAGGTGTTCGGGGGTGTGGCCCGGGGTGTGACGGGCCTCGATGGTGATGTTGCCGATGGTGATGGTGTTGCGGTCGTAGAGGCGCTCACCCTCGAAGTCGTATTGCCAGTCCTCGCCGCCCTCACCTGAGACGTAGATCGTGGCGCCCGTGGCGGCGGCAAGTTCGCGGGTGCCGGACAGGTAGTCGGCGTGGATGTGGGTCTCGGTGACGGCCACGATCTTCATGTCGTGCCGGGCGGCCAGCTCGAGGTACTCGTCGATGTCGCGTCGGGGGTCGACGACGACGGCGGTGTTCTCCGCCTGGCATCCGATCAGGTAGCTGGCCTGAGCGAGATCTTCGTCGTAGAAGCGATGCAGCAGCATGGTGATCTTCTCCTCGTGGGTCTGTAATGACACCACCCTAACAGATACCCCCGGGGGTATCCATAACACCGACGAAGTCCGTTGTCAGGTCACTGAACAGTGAATCAGCCGAGCGTGACGGCGGTGATCTTCGCCTCCGCGATGGGCGAGGTCTGGTCCCCCGCGTCCACGCCCTGGGCCGCGATGCCGCCCACCACATCGATGCCGGCCTGGTCCATGGTGCCGAAGACCGTGTAATCCGGCGCCAGCTGCGAATCCGCATAGACCAGGAAGAACTGCGAGCCGTTGGTGTCCGGGCCCGCATTGGCCATAGCGACGGTCCCCGTCGGGTAGGCCGCCTGCCCCAGGTCCTTGATGGGCTCGAGCTCGTCGGCGTAGCTGTAGCCCGGCCCACCCATGCCCGTGGCCGATGGGTCGCCGCACTGCAGCACGAAGATGCCGTAGTCCGTGAGGCGGTGGCACACGGTGTCGTCGAAGTATCCCTGCTCCGCGAGCGAGACGAACGAGTTGACGGTGCACGGGGCCTTGGCCCGGTCCATCGTGATGGTGACGTCACCTGCCGTCAGCTCGAGTGTGGCGGTCACCTCGCCCTGCGTCGGCACCCCTGTGGTGGCTGGCGCATCGACGGCCTTCGCGGGCTCCCCCGCGCTGGGGTACTCGCAGGTGGTGGTGTTCTCGCCCGAGACCGGACCTGTGTTGGTCTGGTTCGCGTCGGTACAGGCGGAGAAGGAAACGAGCGCGGCCGCGCTCAACATGGCAAGGGCTCGAATACGCACGGCTTCACTCTGGCATAGATTGGGACCATGGTCACACTCTCGAAGATCTATACCCGCACCGGCGACGCGGGCACCACCCGCCTGTCAGACAACTCCGAAGTCCGCAAGACCGATCTGCGCGTCGAGGCCTACGGGCACACCGACGAGGCGAACTCCGTCATCGGTGTGGCCGTCGCCCTCGGAGGGTTGCCGGATCGGGTGGTCGAGATGCTGGCCCTCGTCCGCAACGAGCTGTTCGACGTGGGCGCGGACATCTCCAACCCGCTGGACCCGGACCCCAAGTGGCCCCCGCTGCGCATCGAGCAGCCCTCGATCGACCGTCTCGAGGCGTACTGCGACGAGCTCCAAGAGGACCTGCCGGTCCTGCGCAGCTTCATCCTCCCCGGTGGGAGCCCCTCGGGCGCGCAGCTCCATGTGGCCCGCACGGTGGCCCGCCGCGCAGAGCGGGCGGCGTGGGCCTGCGCCGAGGAACACGGCCTGGACGTCGACGGCGGGGTGAACTCGCTGGCGATCAAGTACCTCAACCGCCTCTCGGATCTGCTGTTCATCATGAGCCGCGCCGCCAACGGCACGGAGCATGAAGTCCTCTGGGTACCGGGAACTGACCGCGAGAAGCCGGCGCGAGCCTGACTGCGCCCGGTTTTGGCGAGCCCCGGAAGATCAGGGGGGCGAATCCGCCGAGGTCGGCAGGTAGTTGGAGCCGGGCGGGGCTGACTCGAGCCAGCTCATCAGTGCCAGCACCTCATCGCGTGCCATGGAGAGCGACGACGTCGACCCGGTGAAACGGTCGCGCACCGTGACGATCATGGAGTCCTCGAACAGCGCGATGGCCTCCAGGCCCGCCGGCTGACGCTGGTGCACGTACGCGGTGGCGACGCGGGGGAAGACCCGCTTGGGGCGCAGGTTCAGTGAGAAGGCCCGGAACCATTCAAGGTTCTCGCCCCGGTACCTGCCCATGCCGAGCACCCACCCGGAGCCGGGGGTCTTCTCGTTGATCTGATACGCGCAATCAAAAAGACCGCCCTGGCCAGTGAGCCAGCGGCGGCGGAGGTACAGCAGCGCGAAAGGGAGCAGGACAATGGCAATCACCATCAACGTTGTCCAGACGATCTCCCACATCTGCCGGTCTCCTTTCGCTGCGGGACTTCCCAAGTATGCACTCAGGGCAGCCCCCCGATGGAGGACCGCCCTGAGTGGTGGGTGCTTCTAGTTGCTGGCCGCTCGTTCGCCTGCGCGAACCTGGGCCTTGAGCATCTTGAGCCGGTGGATCTCGGCGTCGTCGGCCTGACCCTGCTGGGCCTTCAGGACGAGCGGCGCGAGTTCCTTACGGGCCTCCTCCAGACTCACCTCGTGACCGAGCGTGGCGAACTGCGCCAGCACCGACACGTGGCCGTGGGCCACCGAGATGAACCCGCCGTCGACCATGAGCGACTCGCTGGCGCCCTCAGCGGTCACGATCTCGACCATGGACGGCTCGAGGACCGCCAGCAGCGGTTCGTGACCGGGCAGGATGCCGATATCGCCCTCGACCGTGCGCGCGATGATGTTGACGGCGTCGCCGGACCAGACCACGCGGTCGGCCGAGACAACCTCGACATGCAGCGGTGCGTGCTCCATGGACTCAGCTTTCCTTCTGCATGCGGTCCCAGTTGGCCATGACGTCGTCCATGCCGCCGACATTGAAGAACGCCTGCTCAGCGATGTGGTCGACGTCACCGTTGCAGATCATCTGGAACGACTCGATCGTGTCGGCCAGCGGCACCGAGGAACCCGGGATGTTCGTGAACTTCTCGGCCATGTAGGTGTTCTGCGACAGGAACTGCTGGATGCGACGCGCGCGGTTCACGATGATCTTGTCCTCTTCGGACAGCTCGTCGATACCGAGGATGGCGATGATGTCCTGCAGTTCCTTGTTGCGCTGCAGGATCTGCTTCACGCGCACCGCGGTGTCGTAGTGCTCCTGGCCGATGTACTGCGGGTCCAGGATGCGCGACGACGAGGTGAGCGGGTCCACGGCAGGGTACAGACCACGCGAGGCGATCTCACGGGAAAGTTCCGTGGTGGCGTCCAGGTGGGCGAACGTGGTGGCCGGGGCGGGGTCGGTGTAGTCATCGGCCGGCACGTAGATGGCCTGCATCGACGTGATGGAGTGACCCTTCGTCGAGGTGATGCGCTCCTGGAGCTGCCCCATCTCGTCGGCGAGGTTCGGCTGGTAACCCACCGCGGAGGGCATGCGCCCCAGCAGCGTGGAGACCTCAGAACCGGCCTGCGTGAAGCGGAAGATGTTGTCGATGAACAACAGCACGTCCTGGTTCTGCACATCGCGGAAGTACTCCGCCATGGTCAGAGCCGACAGGGCGACGCGCAGGCGGGTGCCCGGCGGCTCGTCCATCTGGCCGAAGACGAGCGCGGTGTCCTTGAGGACGCCCGCCTCTTCCATTTCATTGATCAGGTCGTTGCCCTCACGGGTGCGCTCCCCCACACCGGCGAACACCGAGGTGCCACCGAAGTTGTGGGCGATGCGGTAGATCATCTCCTGGATGAGGACCGTCTTGCCGACACCCGCACCACCGAAGAGGCCGATCTTGCCGCCCTTCACGTACGGGGTGAGGAGGTCGAGGACCTTGATGCCCGTCTCGAGCATCTCGGTGCGGGACTCCAGCGCATCGAACGCGGGGGCCGCGCGGTGGATGGGCCAGCGCTCGGTGATCTCGATCGACGAGGGGTCGACGTTGAGCACGTCACCGGTCACGTTCCAGACGTGGCCCTTGGTCACGTCGCCCACGGGCACCGTGATGGCGTCGCCGGTGTCGGTGACCTCGGCCCCACGGCGCATGCCGTCGGTGGGCTTCAGGGCGATGGCGCGCACCACGTTGTCGCCGACGTGGAGGGCGGTCTCCATGGTCATGGTGCGCTTCTCGCCCATGACCTCGGTCTCAACGGTCAGTGCATTGCCGATGGGCGGGATCTGGTCAGCCGCGAACTCGACGTCCACGACGGGGCCGATGACGCGGGTAACGCGGCCGACACCACCGGTGGTGGCGGGCTGCGTGTCGCTCACAGTGGCAGTCATTTGTTACCTCATTCGTTTCCGGCTGATTCCGCCAGCGCCGAAGCGCCGCCGACGATCTCAGTGATTTCCTGTGTGATGCCCGCCTGGCGAGCCTGGTTCTCGGCGCGGGTCAGCTTCTCGATGAGCTCCTGCGCATTGTCGGTGGCCGACTTCATGGCGCGCTGGCGGTTCGCCAGCTCGGATGCGGCCGACTGTAGGAGCGCCGTGTGGATACGGTTCGCGACGAACAGCGGCAGGAGCCTGTCGAGCACTGTGCGTGCATCGGGCTCGAACTCGTAGAACGGGTGGGTCTCCTCCGCGCTGTCGACGTAGCCGCTCGGGGCGTCCTCGACGACCAACGGAAGCAGTCGAACCGCAACGGCGGTCTGCGTCATCATCGAGACGAAGCGCGTACCGACGATGTGCAGTTGGTCGACGCCGCCCTCCTCGTAGGGGCGCAGGAAACGCTCGATGAGGACATCGGCGATCTCCTTGGCGTTGGCATACGTGGGACGATCCGAGAAGCCCGTCCACGACTGCTCGATGTGACGGTTGCGGAAATCGAAGTACGCCACGCCCTTGCTGCCCGTGATGTACTGGACGTTCTCCTGCCCCTCCTGGATGATCTTCGCGTGCAACTGCTCGGCCGCCTTGATGGCATTGGTCGAGTAGGCGCCTGCGAGACCACGGTCAGAGGTGATCAGCAGCATCGCCGAACGACGCGGCTTCTCCACATCGCGCAGCAGCGGGTGATCGAGATCCTCCACGCTGGCCAGGGCCGAGACGGCCTGGGTCAGTTCGCGGGTGTACGGGGCCGCGGCTCTCGCCGCCTGCTGCGCCTTGACGACGCGGGAGGCGGCGATGAGCTCCATGGCTCGGGTGATCTTCTTGGTCGTCGATACGGATCGACGACGCTGGCGAAGCTCACGCAGACTGGATGCCATGCTCTATCAGCCCCGCTTCTGGCGCACGATCGTCGTCTGGGCGATGTCCTCGTCCTCGAGCGGCTTGTGCTCCTCACGGCCGACGAGCAGCTTGCCCTCGGACGTGCGGAAAACCTTCTTGAACTCACCGATCGCCTGGACGGTGGCTGCCTTGCGGTCGTCGCCGAACTGGAAGTCGCCGGCGATGTCGGTCAGCACCGACGAGTTGTGACGCAGGTAGTCGAGCAGTTCCTGCTCGAACCGCAGCACATCATCGACCGGTACGTCGTCGAAGTGACCCTCGATGCCGGACCACACGGAGATGATCTGGTCCTCCACCGGGTACGGCGCATACTGGCCCTGGCGCAGCAGCTCGGTGAGGCGGGCGCCCCGGTCGAGCTGGCGGCGGGTGGTCGCGTCGAGGTCCGAGGCGAACATGGCGAACGCCTGCATGTCGCGGTACTGGGCCAGGCTCAGCTTCAGCGAGCCGGACACCTGCTTCATGGCCTTCACCTGTGCGGCTCCGCCGACTCGCGACACGGACACGCCGACGTCGACCGCCGGGCGCTGGTTGGCGTTGAAGAGGTCCGACTGGAGGAAGATCTGGCCGTCGGTGATGGAGATCACGTTGGTCGGGATGTAGGCCGACACGTCGTTGGCCTTCGTCTCGATGATCGGCAGACCGGTCATCGAGCCGCCACCGAGCTCGTTCGACAGCTTCGCGCAACGCTCCAGCAGACGGGAGTGGAGGTAGAAGACGTCACCGGGGTAGGCCTCGCGGCCCGGGGGACGACGCAGCAGCAGCGACATCGCACGGTAGGCCTCGGCCTGCTTGGTGAGGTCGTCGAACACGATCAGCACGTGGGCGCCCTGGTACATCCAGTGCTGGCCGATGGCGGAACCTGCGTAGGGGGCGATGTACTTGAAGCCCGCGGGATCTGACGCCGGTGCGTGCACGATGGTCGTGTACTCCATCGCGCCGGCTGCCTCGAGCGTGCCCCTGACCTCGGCGATCGTCGAGCCCTTCTGGCCGATGGCGACGTAGATGCAGCGGACCTGCTTCTTCTTGTCACCGGATTCCCAGTTGGCCTTCTGGTTGATGATCGTGTCGATCGCGATGGCGGTCTTGCCCGTCTTGCGGTCGCCGATGATCAGCTGACGCTGGCCACGGCCGATCGGGATCATCGCGTCGATCGACTTCAGACCGGTCTGCAGCGGCTCACGCACCTCCTGACGGTCCATGACGCCTGCGGCCTGCAGTTCGAGAGCGCGGCGTCCCTCGATGCCGCTGATCTCGCCGAGACCATCGATGGGGTTACCCATGGCGTCCACGACGCGGCCGAGGTAGCCGTCGCCGACAGGGACCGAGAGGACGTCGCCCGTGCCGTGCACGGTCGAGCCTTCGTTGATGCCTTCGGAATTGCCCAGGACGACGACGCCGATCTCACGCTCGTCCAGGTTGAGGGCGATGCCGAGGGTGCCGTTCTCGAAGCGCAGCAGTTCATTGGCCATGGCCGAGGGCAGGCCCTCGACGCGGGCGATGCCGTCGCCCGAGGAGACGACAGTGCCGACCTCGGTGCGGCCGGCGGCCTTGGGCTCGTACGCCTGCACGAAATCGTCCAGGGCGTTGCGGATCTCGTCCGGACTGATGGTGAGTTCAGCCATGTCGTCCTACTCTTTCTTAGGATTCAGAAGGTGGTGAGCTGCCTGCGGGCATCTTCGAGCCGTGCAGCAACGGTTGATTCGATTACGTCATCGCCGATGACCACGCTCATGCCGCCGAGCACAGCGGGGTCGACCTCGATCTGCAGGTTGACGGGACCGCCCACCTGCCTCTCCAGAGCTGACTTCAGGCGGGCGACACGTTGGGGGTCGAGCGGCCGTGCGACCGTGACCAGGGCCATCTCTTCGCCTGCGATGTCCGCACCCATCTCCACGTACGACTTCGCCGTGAGGGCGAAGGTGCGCTTGCGGGCCTTCGCCGCGCGCGATGCGAGCATCGCGGTTGCGGGGTGGACCTTGCCGGAGACGAGCCGGTTGATGAGGTGGCGTTTGCCTTCCAGTGGATACTGCGCGTTGCGCAGCGCTCCGGCCAGTTCGCGGTTCGCGTCCACGGTCACGGACAACTGGTAGAGATCACCCGTGACCTCGTCGATGCGACCCTCGCGGTGCGCACTGCGCAGCACCAGGCGAATGCCCTGCCGCTCGAGAGCGCCGACCAGCCTGTTACCGCTGTTCCACGAGTGCTTGACGATCGCCACGACGACGTCGAGCGCCGCCTGCGAGATCTTCCCGCCGAGCAACCGCTCGGCGAGGTGCGCACGGTTGGCCTCGGAGGCCGAAGGATCCGAAAGGCTTCGACGCAGCGTCGGCTGACCGTCGAGCAGATCGACGACGGCGAACAACTCTTCCGCGGTGCCGGCATCAGTGCTGATGCCGGCCACCTCGGAGTCGAGCGCAGCGTAAGCAACGTCGCGGACCGTCATCGATCCGATCCTGCCGTCTCGAGCTCAGCCAGGAAACGATCGATGGTGCGCATGGCACGCTCGTCGTCCGTGAGGGACTCACCGACGATCTTGCCGGCGAGAACGGTGGCCAGGCCGCCGACCTCACCGCGAAGATCCTGAACCAGCTGCGAACGCTCCGCCTCGAGCTGCGCACGGCCCGACTGCAGAATCCGCTGGGATTCCTTGCCGGCCTTGTCGCGAGCCTCGGCGAGGATCGTGGCGGACTGGTTCTTCGCATCCTCACGGATACGGGCGGCTTCCTCACGGGCAGCATTGAGCTGATCGTTGTACTCAGCGAGCGCAGCTTCGGCCTTCGCCTCAGCCGCTGCAGCGCGTTGCATGCCACCTTCGATCTTGTTCGAGCGCTCTTCGTACATCTTCTCGAATGCCGGAACGACGACCTTCCACATGATGAGGAAGATGATCAGCATCAAGCCGATGCCCGCGAACACCTCCGACCAGTGGTGGGGTGCAAGGGGCCCAAGGATGTCTTGCGCCCCTTCCAAGGGGACCACAGGATGCCTCAGAGAACGAACGCGAGAGCGATGGCGATGATGGCGAGAGCCTCAACAACGGCGAAGCCGATGAAGGCGGTGCTCATCATGGCCCCACGGGCCTCCGGCTGACGGGCAGTGCCGTTGATGACCGACGCGAAGATCCAGGCAACGCCGAGGGCGGGAGCGATCGTGGCGATCGCGTAACCGATCATGTTCAGGTTGCCGGTGATTTCGAGGAGGGACATGTGTTTCCTTTCGGATGACTACCCAGGCGGTCGACCTGGGGAGGGTTTTCGGTGCTTTAGTGCGCCTCGGCGATCGAGGTCGACACGTACTGGGCGGTGAGGACGGTGAAGATGTAGGCCTGCAGGGCGCCGATGAACAGTTCCAGCAGCATGATGATGAGGCTGAAGAGGATCGAGACGCCGCCGGAGATGTTGTAGAACAGGTTGTCCTGCTGCGTGAGGAGCCAGCCGCCGCCGACCACGAACACCATGACCACGAGGTGGCCGGCGAACAGGTTGGCGAAGAGACGCAGGGCCAGCGTGATGGGGCGCGTGATGAACGTGGCCAGGAACTCCAGCGGAATGACCAGCGGCAACAGGTACACCGGCACGCCGTCGGGGACGAGCGCCTTCTTGAGGAAGCCGCCGAAGCCCCACTTGGCGAAGCCTGCGCCGACGTAGACCAGCCAGGAGAGGATGGCCAGGCCATAGGCGTAGCCGACGTTGGAGAACGCCGGGTACATGAAGAAGAAGAACTGGCCGAACCAGTTGTTCACCAGCAGGAAGGTGAAGAGGCCGAGCAGGTACGGCAGGAACCTGCGGAAGTCAGAGTGCAGGATGTCGCGCGCGATGCCGTTGCGGACGAACTCGTAGAGGTACTCCGCGAAGAACTGACCCTTCGTGGGCCGCACCTTCAGCTTGCGGGACGCAATCACCCACAGAGTGATGACCAGGAGGGCGCCGATGACCGCCTGGATGAGGGGCTTGTTGACCCAGTCGGGGAGGACGCCCGGCATGATGGATCCCCAGAGGAAGTCCCCGGTGCCAGGTGGCTCGTAGTCGCCGCCGGTCTCCAGCGGAAGAAGGCCCAGAGTCACGTACCACTCCCATATCGTTTGATGATCAGATACAAGCTACTGACAAGTCCTACGATGAGTCCGAGTGGCAGTAACCATGTTGTCTCGAGGAAATGATCACCGACCCACCCGAGGCCCCCGTAGAAGATCAACCCTGCGAGGATGTAGGCGAGAACGGCCATGCCGTCCTCATGCCCGGTGGGGCCAGAACGCTCTGACCCGTCGCCTGGCGTAGGTGAAGTGCCCATAACGTGGTTGAGCCTAGCGGAAAGAGCAGGTTGTTACACATCGGCAACTCCCTGTCCCAAAAACCTGCGCCTCAGCCGGAGGACGGCGGCTCGTACTCGTGGTCGTAGACCGGCACACGCTGCCGCGAGGCCACGAACACGACGCCGAACACCCAGGCCAGCACTGTGCCCGCCACGCTCAGGAGCAGCCATCCCTTGGAGACGTGCGGCGCGACGGTGGGCAGGCTCAGCAGGGCCCACAGGCCGGCCGCGATGCCCACGACCCGGACGCCGTAACTCACCAGCACCAGGCTGAGCCCCTGGAAGGGTTCGAGTTCTGAGGCGACCACCTCGAGCGCCTGCCCGATCGAATAGAAGATGACGACGGCGGCGAAACCGAGGGCGGCCGTCAGTGCGGCGCTCGGGCCGTCGACGGCCAGGGCGAGGCCGAGGATGGTGAGACCCACGACGTGACCTGCGATCACGCCGCCGATCATCATCTCCTTGGCCCGTCGGGTGGCTCCGGTCACCCGACGGCGTGGTTCAGTCATCGACGCTCTTCGTGTCGACGACCTCGGCCTCGCGGCCGCCGATGAAGCTCGGGGCTGTGCGCACCGGCCAGAGGGTGAGCACCAGCACGGTCACCAGGCTGCCCGCCACCAGCCACACCGCGGTCGAGCGGTTCGTGAGGGCGATCAGCACCAGCCCCACCGAGACGACAGCGGACCAGCCGTACATGAGCAGCACGGCCCCCCAATGGGAGTGTCCCCGGGCCAGCAGTCGGTGATGCAGGTGCTGCTTGTCCGCTTGGAACGGGTGTTGGCCGTTCCAGGCCCGCCGCACCCAGGCGAGCATCAGGTCGAGGAGCGGCAGCGCAAGCGCCGCCACGGGCAGCAGGATGGGCAGGATGGCGGGCAACACATCGCTGCCCTGCGCGAGCGCGCTGGGGTCCAGCTGGCCCGTGAAGGAGATGGCGCTCATGGCCATCAGCAGCCCGAGCAGCATCGCGCCCGAGTCGCCCATGAACATCTTCGCGGGGTGCCAGTTGTGGAACAGGAACCCCACGGCGATGCCACAGGTGGCCACCGTGATGAGGCTCGCCGTCGTGGCGCGGGCGAGTTCCTGTTCGTAGGCCAACACGTAGGTGTAGCTGAAGAAGGCGCCGGACCCGATCGCGACCACCCCGGCGGCCAGGCCGTCGAGGCCGTCGACGAAGTTCACGGCGTTGACACAGATGGCGATGATCAGGACGGTCACCATGATGCTGGTGGTGTCGTCGAGCCCGACGATCCGGTCCGGCAGCGGGATCCAGTAGATGCGCACGCCCTGCATGACGGCGACGCCGGCGGCCAGCACCTGGCCGCCCAGCTTCACCAACGCCGGCATGTCGTACTTGTCGTCGAGCACGCCGACGATGCAGATGACCAGGCCCGCCCACAGCACGGCGGAGGCATCGTGCTCCACGGTGGTGTACCGGCCGAGGAACGGCATCTGGACGGCGAGCAGCATGGCGATGACCAGGCCACCGAACATCGCCATGCCGCCGAAGTACGGGATGGGATGGGTGTGGACGTCCCGGTTGCGGACCGTGGCGAGGGCTCCCGTGCGCACCGCGATGGTCCGGGCCAACCCCGACAGGAGGTAGGTGGCACCGGCTGCGACGAACAGCACCAGGAGGTATTCGCGCACTAGTGACCCGGTTCCTCGGGTTCACCCTCGGCCGAGACGTCGGACTGCGGCTCGGGCTCCGGCGCAGACTCGGGTTCGAGTTCGGGCTCCGGATCAGGTTCCGGTTCGGGCTCCGTCGGTAGGCCGACGACCTGGGGTGCGAACTCGTGCAGCTGCGCCAGGCTCAGCGCGCCTTCCCTGAGGACACGACCCTCGGGCGAGGAGGCGAAGTCGACGATGGTGGACGCCACTCCCTCGGCGGCGGGCCCCGCGTCGAGGTAGACGGCGACGCGGTCGCCCAGCTGGTCGACCGCCTCCTGGGCCGTCACCGCGGCGGGCCGGCCGTGGACGTTGGCGGAGCTCACAGCGAGCGGGCCGGTGTGGCGCAGCAGGGCTCGCGCGCCCTCATGGTCCGGGACCCGCACGGCGACCGTGCCGCCGGTGTCCCCCAGTTGCATGCCGGAGCGGGGCTGGGCGCGCAGGATCAGGGTGAGCGCACCGGGCCAGAAGGCCTTCGCCAGCGCAGCCGCACCCTCGGGCACCTCGTCGGCGACCGCGCGCAGCATGGACGGCTCCGCCACCAGCACGGGCGGGGGCATGTCGCGGCCGCGCTCCTTGGCGTTGAGCAGCCGCTGTACGGCGTCCGCGTCGAAGGCGTCTGCCCCGATGCCGTAGACGGTGTCTGTGGGCAGCACGATGCACTGGCCCTCGCGGACGGCTGCGGCGGCCTCGCGGAGGCCGGTGTCGCCGTCGGCGTCGAGGTCGAAGACGCGTGGGGATTGAGTCACAGCCCAATCCTGCCATCATCCGCCGGTGCGGCGGCAGTGACGAACCGTGGGCGGCCCGTCAGATCGTTGTGTGAGACCACGTCGGCGAACCCGGCCTCCTCACACAGGCGCACGACGGCGGGAGCATGGGAGTCGTCATGCTCCGTCGCGAGCAGCCCGCCGGGGCGCAACAGCCGGGTGGCGACCTCTGAAACCACCCGCAGCGCGTCGAGGCCGTCCTGGCCTGAGAACAGCGCCATCTCGGGGTCCTGCAGCACGTCAGCGGGCAGCAGTTGCCTGTGCGGCTCCGGGATGTACGGGGGGTTGACGATCACGAGGTCAACGGTGCCGTCGAGTTCGTGGAACGCCTCCGCCATGTCGCCGAGCACGACGTCGACGGCCAGCCCTTGGAGGTTGCGCACGAGATACGCGTGCGCCTCGGGCGAGAGTTCGACGGCGTGGAGCTCCACCTGCCCCAACTCGTGGCCGATGGCCGCTGTGATGGCACCCGAGCCGGCGCACAGCTCCACGACACGGCGCCGACCGACGGGCCGCACGGCCAGTCGCTGCAGGGCCCAGGTGACCATCTCCTCGGTCTCCGGACGCGGGACGAACACGCCGGGGCCGACCTCGAGGGTCTCGTACCGGAAGTGGGCCACTCCGGTCAGGTGCTGCAGCGGCGCACCCCCGGCGCGGAGGTCGACGAGCTGGTCGACGACGGCGCGCTGCCCGGGCGAGACTGTCGCCACCAGCAACTGTGCCGGCTCGATGCCGAGCACATGCGCCACCAGGGTGCGCGCCTCAGGGCCGGGGCTGGGCGAGCCGCAGCGGGTCAGGCGTTCGGCGACCTCGTGGGCGACGTCGCTGGCCCTCACCCGCCCACTCCGGCGAGGCGCTCGGCCAGATCCTGCTCCGCCAGCGCGTCGAGCAGCGGGGCGAGCGCCCCCTCGAGCACGGCATCGAGGTTGTGGGCCTTGAACCCGATCCGGTGGTCAGTGATCCGGTTCTCCGGGAAGTTGTAGGTGCGGATGCGCTCCGAACGGTCCACGGTGCGCACCTGCGACTTGCGGGCGTCGGAGGCCGCCGCGGCGGCCTCCGCCTCCGCGCGTTGGGTGAGGCGGGCGCGCAGCATCCGCATGGCGGATTCGCGGTTCTGCAGCTGGGAGCGTTCGTTCTGGCAGCTCACCACCACGCCCGTCGGGAGGTGCGTGATGCGCACGGCGGAGTCTGTGGTGTTGACGCCCTGGCCGCCGGGGCCGGATGAGCGGTACACGTCGATGCGGAGGTCGTCGTCGTTGATCTCCACCTCATCGGCCTCCACGTCCGGCATCACCAGGACGCCTGCGGCCGAGGTGTGGATGCGCCCCTGCGATTCCGTGACCGGCACCCGCTGGACGCGGTGCACGCCACCCTCGAACTTGAGCCGGCCGTAGGGCCCGAACCCCAGGCTGCTGCCGCCCTTGACCGCGACGGTGACCGACTTGTACCCGCCCAGGTCTGTGTCCTGCGCATCGAGGATCTCGATCTTCCAACCGAGGTCTTCGGCGTAGCGGGTGTACATGCGCAACAGGTCGCCCGCGAACAGGGCGGACTCGTCGCCGCCTTCGCCGGATTTGATCTCGACGAGGGCGTCGGCGTCGTCGTTGGGGTCGCGCGGGGCGAGCAGCCGGGTGAGCTTGGCCGTGGCCGTCTCGATCTCGGCGTCCAGTTCCGCGACCTCGTCTGCGAACGCCGGATCGTCGGCCGCCAACTCAGCAGCCGCCCCGCGGTCACCGGTCAGCCGGCGGTACTCCTCGATGCCCTCGACGACGGGACGCAGCGCGGCGTAGCGGCGCCCGACCCTGCGGGAGCGGGCCATGTCGGAGTGCAGTTCGGGGTCTGATAGCTGCTTCTCCAGATCGCGGAACTCGTCGATCAGAGGCTGTGCGTTGTCGAACATGGCTGGCTCCTGGGCGCGGTGGATCGAGGGCAAAAAGAAACGAACGCCGGTCCGGGCACTGCCCGGATCACGGCGTTCGTCTGCTTGGCTACTTCTTGGCGTAACGCTTCGCGAAGCGCGCCACGCGGCCACCGGTGTCAAGAATCTTCTGCTTGCCGGTGTAGAACGGGTGGCATTCGGCGCACACGTCGGCGTTCAGCGTTGCCTTGGTGCTGTGGGTGGTGTACGTGTTGCCGCAGGTGCAGGTGACCTGGGCCTCGACGTAATCAGGGTGAATTCCCTGCTTCATGATGGACTCCTAGGGGTGTGGGTTTCGGCCGGGTCGCCTGGAGGCGGCGTGAACCGGCACATCTACGTATTATGCCACGCGTGAGCGTTGCGGCCTAACCGTCCTGGGCCGGGGTGGTCTTGAGCACGCTGAGCAGGAAGTCGTGGTTGCTGGGGGTCTTCGTCATCCGCGACTTCAGCGTCTCCAGCGCGGCCTGGTTGTCCAGACCGGAGAGCGCACGACGCAGCTTCCAGATGATCTGCAGTTCGTCGCGGTTGAGGAGGAGATCTTCGCGACGGGTACCCGAGGCGTCGACGTCGATGGCCGGGAAGATGCGCTTGTCCGCGAGCTCGCGACGCAGGCGCAGTTCCATGTTGCCCGTGCCCTTGAACTCCTCGAAGATGACCTCGTCCATCTTGGAACCGGTCTCGATGAGAGCGGTGGCCAGGATGGTCAGCGAGCCACCGTTCTCGATGTTGCGGGCGGCGCCGAAGAACTTCTTCGGCGGGTACAGCGCCGCCGAGTCCACGCCACCGGACAGGATGCGGCCCGACGCGGGGGCGGCCAGGTTGTAGGCACGACCCAGGCGGGTGATGCCGTCCAGCAGCACGACGACGTCGTGGCCCAACTCCACGAGACGCTTGGCGCGCTCGATGGCCAGCTCCGAGATCATGGTGTGGTCCTCGGCGGGGCGGTCGAACGTCGAGGCGATGACCTCGCCGGACACCGTGCGCTGGAAGTCGGTGACCTCTTCGGGACGCTCGTCGACCAGGACGACCATGAGGTGCACCTCAGGGTTGTTCGCGGCGATCGCGTTGGCGATGGACTGCATGATCATCGTCTTGCCGGCCTTCGGCGGCGACACGATGAGGCCGCGCTGCCCCTTTCCGATGGGCGAGACCAGGTCGATGATGCGGCCGGTGAGGTTGTTCTGCACCGTCTCGAGGCGCAGGCGCTCCTGCGGGTACAGCGGGGTGAGCTTCTGGAACTCGGGACGGCCCTTGGCCTTCTCCGGGTCGTCGCCGTTCACGGAGTCGATGCGCACGAGCGGCTGGAACTTGTCCTTGCGCTCCCCCTCGCGGGCGACGCGCACGGCGCCGCTGATCACGTCGCCGCGACGCAGGCCGTAGCGGCGGACGGTGGCCATGGACAGGTAGGCGTCCGCCGGGCCGGGCAGGTAGCCCGTCGTCCGGACGAAGGCGTAGTTGTCGTTGATGTCGACGATGCCGGAGATGTTGGCCAGCTCGTCGTCGTCTGCGACGGTGACCTCGGCGTCCATGCGGTCCATGCCCTGGCCGCCACGGGTTGGGCGGCGCTGGTTGCGGTCACGGTCGCGGCTGCGGCGGCGGCGGCCACGGCGGGAACCACCCTGGTCGTCGTCGTAGCTGGCCGGCTCGACGTTCACGGAGCGGGACTGCGCCGGCTGCTGCTCGCGCTGCTGTTGCTGCGGCTGCTGCTGCGGCTGCTGCTGGCCGCCGGCTGCCGGCTGCGCGCCGCCCATGGCGGCCTCCAGGAGTTCGCCCACCACTTCGATGGTCTCCGGGTTGGGCTGACGCTCGCGGTCACGGCCGCGGCGACGCCGGGTGCGGGTGCCGTCGCCCTGCTGCTGGTCGCCACGCTGCTGGTCGCCACGCGACTGCTGATCGCGCTGCTGGCGCTGTTCGCGGGGCTGCTGGTCACGCTGTTCGCGGGGCTGCTGGTCACGCTGTTCGCGGGGCTGCTGGTCGCGGGACGACTCGCCATCGCGCGGCTGCTCCGGGGCGGAGGATCCGTTCTTCGGCTGCGCCTCGGTGAGGAGCTCCGCCTGCGCGGGGCGCTCGGCGCTGCGCTGGCGCGCCGGCCTGCCGCCCCCCTGGTTCTGGATGGCGGAGACCAGATCGGCCTTCCGCATGGCGGAGATGCCCTTGATGCCCAGCCCTGTGGCCACCTGCTTCAGGTCGACCAGTTTCATGCTGGACAGGTCAGCGGATTCGCTCAACGAGATTCCTTCCCAAGAGCCGACGCGCCGAAAATGGATTCAGGAGGCGCCGTCGGCGTCAGAATGATGGGACCCACTCAGCAGCTGAAGAACTGCGGCAGACTCGCCGCGAACAGCGCCTTCTTCGGTGGGCCACTCATCAGGTTAGCAATGACCCGGCCCAGATACCAAAGTTTCGGGCTAAAACAGTTCCACGCCCCCGGCGGGACGAAGGTGGCGCACGGTGAAACCCGTGACATCGACGGCGTCGACACCCGCCAGTTGCTCGTCGAGGCCGACGGCGATCACCGTGGGCCCGGCACCGGAGATCGCGGCCGGCGCCCCTGCCTCACGAAGGCGCAGCATCAGGTCGTGGCTCGAGGGCATCATCGGCGCGCGGTACTGCTGGTGCAGCCGGTCCGACGTCGCGTCGAAGAGGAGATCGGGTCGTTTCGTGAGAGCCAGCGGCAGGGCGGCCGCGGCGATGGCCTGCGCGACGGCGTCGGCACGCGTCACGGTGTCCGGCAGCACGGCGCGCGCGTCGTCGGTCTTCGACTCGAAATCCGGCACGAACGCCACCGCGCGGAAATCCTCCGGCAGCGGCAACTGCACCAGCGAAACCCTCTCATCGCGGGCCCACGCAAGGATCGCGCCTCCCCAGACCGCGGCACCGGCGTTGTCGGGATGGCCCTCGGCTTCGTGGGCCAGCCGCGTGATGGCGGAACGGTCGATGGGTTCGCCGGGGCGGGCGATGCCCCACGCCAGCGTCAGGCCGGCCACGATGGCAGCCGCCGAGGAGCCGAGTCCCCGCGAGTGCGGAATGGTGTTGTGCGCCGTGAGGCGGAACCCGGGCGCCTCAGCGCCCCAGGCGGCCAGGCCACTGTGGATGGACCGCACCACGAGATGGCTCTCGTCCGTCGGCACCTGGTGGGCGCCCTCCCCCGTCACCGCAACCTCGAGGCCGGGCTCCTCCCACAAGTCCAGCGTCAGTTCGTCGTACCAGTCGAAGGCCATGCCGACGCAGTCGAACCCGGAACCCAGGTTCGCCGTCGTGGCCGGCACCCGCACAGTCAGGCGTCGGGCCACCTCAGAAGCCTACGACGCGCATGACGCGCACCTGGGAGCCCACGAAATCAGATTCGCACAGTTGCTTGACGACGGCCGCCAGCGACGACTCCTGCGTGATGTGCGTCATGACGCCGAGGCGTGCGGGGAAGCCCTCCACGTGCGCCTCGTCCTCGAGATAGGACTGCTGCACCACGCGCAGCGACACGTTATGGTCGCCGAACACCGCGGCACACCTGGCGAGCACGCCCGGGCGGTCCTCCACCTCGAAGCTGACGTAGAACTGCGTCCAGGACTCTCCGACGGGCGCCACCTGGCGGCGGGTGTAGCCCGAGCCGATGTGGGCGGCGGTGCCGCGGTGGCGGTTGCGGCCCACGGTGACGACGTCGCCCATCACTGCGCTGGCCGTCGGGGCACCGCCCGCGCCGGCGCCGAGGAACATCAGTTCGCCGGCCTCACGCGAGTTCACGAAGATGGCGTTGTAGGCGCCGCGCACCGCCGCCAACGGGTGTTTGTTGGCCACCATGGCCGGGTGCACCTTGACGATGATGCGGTCGTCGTCGGTCAGCTTGGCCACCGCGAGGAGCTTGACGGTGCAGTCCATGGACTCGGCCGCGGCGATGTCGGCCTCGGTCACGCCTGTGATGCCCTCGGTGAAGACCTCCTGGCCCTTGACCTCGGTGTGGAACGCCAGCCCGGCGAGGATGGCGGCCTTCGCCGCCGCGTCGTGGCCGCCCACGTCGGCGGTGGGATCAGCCTCGGCGTAGCCCAGTTGCTGGGCTTCAGCGAGCGCCGAGTCGAAGCTGACGCCGTCTGTGACCATCTTGTCGAGGATGAAGTTGGTGGTGCCGTTGACGATGCCCATCACCTCGGTGATGTCGTCGCCCACCAACGACTCGCGCAATGGCCGGATGATCGGGATGGCGCCCGCGACAGCAGCCTCGTAGTAGAGGTCGACGCCCTTCTCCTCCGCGATGCGGGACAGTTCACCCAGATCCTCCGCCAGGAGGGCCTTGTTGGCGGAGATCACCGAGGCGCCCTTCTGGAGGGCCGTGCGCACCAGTTCACGGGCGGGCTCGAGGCCGCCGATGAGTTCGATGACGATGTCGAGGTCGTCGCGGGCGACGAGGGACTCGAGGTCTGTGGTCAGCAGCGCCGGGTCGATGCCGGGCCGCTCGACGTCCATGCGCCGGACGCCGATGCCCACGAGTTCGAGGCGACGGCCGATGCGGGCCTCGAGGGTGTCGCCCTCGTTGAGGATGATGCGTGCCACCTGGCTACCGACGACGCCGGCCCCCAACAGCACAACCTTCAGCGGCTTGCTCACTTACCCACGTCCAATCTCATGAGGTCATCCAGCGTTTCGCGGCGCAGCATCACGTCGGTGACACCGTCCTTCGCGCTGACGACAGGGGGCTTCGGGATCTGATTGTAGTTATTGGCCATGCTGCGTGCGTAGGCGCCGGATCCCGGGACGGCGATGAGGTCCCCGATGCGCACGTCCGCGGGGAGGAAGACGTCGCGGATGAGGATGTCGCCACCCTCGCAGTGCTTGCCCACGACGCGGCACAGGACCGGCTGCGCATCGGAGGTACGGTTGGCGAGTGCGCCGGAATACTCGGCGGCGTACAGGGCCGGGCGGATGTTGTCGCTCATGCCGCCGTCGACACTGACGTACATCCGCGAGCGGCCTCCCTCGAGTTCGACCTGCTTGACGGTGCCGACCTCATAGACGGCCACACCGGACGGGCCACAGATGGCGCGGCCGGGCTCGATGCTCAGGTGCGGGCGGTTGATGCCGAACGCGCGGCATTCGTGGTCGATCATCTCCTCGAACGAGGACGCGAGTTCCGTGGTCGTCGACGGCGTGTCGGCCGCGGTGTAGGCGATACCGAAGCCGCCGCCGAGGTCCAGCTCCGGCAGTTCGACACCGGTGGCCTGACGGAACTGCGAGGCCAGCTTCAGCGTGCGGCGGATCGCCACCTCGAAGCCGTGGGTATCGAAGATCTGAGAGCCGATATGGCTGTGGATGCCGCGCAGCTCGAGGAACCTCGAGGAATGGCAGCGCACCAACGCGGTCAGCGCCGCGCCACCCATGATGCTGAGGCCGAACTTCTGGTCCTCGTGCGCGGTGGCGATGTACTCGTGGGTGTGCGCCTCGACGCCGGTGGTGACGCGGATCAGGACATTGGCGGTGTGACCGCCGTCGGCGCACGCCCGCTCCAGGCGGTTGATCTCGTCGAAGGAGTCGACGATGATCCGCCCCACGCCCTGCTCGAGGGCGAACGCGATCTCGTCGTCGGACTTGTTGTTGCCGTGCAGACCGAGCCGCTCGGCCGGCATCCCGCCGGCCAGCGCGATGCGCATCTCGCCCATGGTGGTGACGTCGAGGTTGAGCCCCTCCTCGGCCGCCCACCGTGCGACGCGCCGCGTCAGCAGCGCCTTGCCCGCGTAGTAGACCGACCAGCCGGGGAAGGCCGTGATGAAGTCATGGGCCCTCGAGCGGAAGTCGTCCTCATCGATCAGGTAGACGGGCGTCCCGTGCTCAGCGACGGCGTCGGGCAGCGCCACACCTGCCACGACGATGCGGCCCTGGTCGTCGCGGTGGGTGCCGCGTGGCCAGAGCTTGAGGTCGAGCTCGTTGAGGTCGTCCGGCACGGTGAGCCACTGGGGCCCGCCCTGCACGGCGTCCGCGTGGATCGAGCCGGCGATGTGCATGTGCGTCATGGGGTCAAGCCTGCCAGAGCGCGGTTGGCAATCGGTATTTCGCTCAGCTGGTGGCCACGACCTGGATCTCCCTGGCATCACGCAGGAACACCTGGGCAGGCTCGCCGTCCACGACCTCGCCGTCGACCCTGACCTCGAGCGAGCCGCAGGCGGCACCGAGGCAGCCGGCGCCGAACCTCACACCCCACAGCGCAAAGAAGTGGCCCAGAGTGGATTCCCTGTTCGCCCCTCCCTCCAGCCACACTTCACCGCCGGCATCGTGGGTGTGCACCGGCGCCTGGATGGCTCGCGGCCTGTCGATCCCGATGTAGGCCGGAATCTCGACGGGTGCGCCGTCGACCGTGATCGCCAGGTCCAGGATCCACGGGTCCGCGTCGTCGCCGAGGGCCAGTTCGCGCAGTCCGGCCGCACGGATGTAGGAGACGGCGTCACGAGGAGCATCCCAGGGCGGAGCGGTGTCGCGCAGCACCGCAGGAGCGGGCTCCGGGCGCGAGACGCACCCCACGAGCAGCGCCGCACTGACCACCAAAACGAGCAACCTACGCACGCCGCAACCATAACGGCAGGCGGTGGTGGTGTTGACGACCGTTTCGAGGTGCTAACCTTTCACCGGTCGCCTTCGGGTAACTGGCCCCCGTAGCTCAGGGGATAGAGCACCGCCCTCCGGAGGCGGGAGCCGAGGTTCGAATCCTCGCGGGGGCGCAAGCCGTTCACAGGGGAGGCCAGAAGATGACCGGAGCCGGGCGCGCGCCTCGTGGCCTGACTTTCCGAGACATCCTCGTACCTGTGCTGTTGGTGGCACTGTTCGCCGCCACCCGGTTCCTCATCCTGCTATCGCTCAAGCTCGAGCAGGTGGCGTTCATCGCCAACGACGTGAGCTACTACGCCTTCTACCTCAACAAGCTGGACATGGGCGAGACGGGCATCATGCTCGAGTACCCCGTCCCCGCCGTGTGGCTCCTGCAGATCATCTACGCCCTGGGCGGCGGCTGGGAAACCTGGACCCCGGTGTACGTCGGCTGCTTCCTCGCGCTCGACGCCCTGGTGGCGATCCTCATGTACCGACGCGGCAATGCTGCGGGGACGCTCTTCTGGATCCTGTTCACCGGCGCGCAGGGGGCGGTGCTCTGGTACCGCTTCGACCTCATTCCTGCGGCCCTGGTCGCCGTCGCCTGCGTGTACGCGCTGAGGTTCCCGAAGATCGCCGGCGGCGCCATCGGGCTGGGCGCGGCCGTGAAGCTGTGGCCGGCGCTGCTGATCGGGCCCCTGTTGGCGCCCAACCCGCTGCGCAGAGGGGGCGCACGTTCGCGGCTCATCGGCTTCATCGTGGTGGGTTTCGGCCTGGCTGCCGCGTCGCTCATCACGAGCGGCTGGACCCGTTCGGCCTCCCCGCTGACGTGGCAGAGCGACCGCGGCCTACAGATCGAATCCGTGCCCGCCACCCCCCTGATGTTCCTGCGCACGTTCACCCACAACGAGAGCTGGCTCATCGAGTTGTCGCAGTACAACGCGCTCGAGATCGTCACCGGCCCGGGCATCAACCAGCTGCTGACGGTGTCGACGGTGCTGACCGCCGCGTCGGTGCTGCTGACCATCTGGCTGAGCTACCGCCTCATCCAGCTCTTCCGCGAACAGGACCACCGTCTCCACGAGGCCATGCTGCTGGCTGTGCTGGCGATCGTGCTGGCCACGGTGATCGCCAACAAGACGCTGTCGCCGCAGTACATCGTGTGGCTCGGCGGCCCCGTCGCCGCACTCCTGGTGGTGCAGCGCAGCGAGTGGTTGCGGCGCCACACCACGGTGATCGCGGTGGCGCTGGTGATCGTCGGCGGCCTCACCCAGTTCACCTATCCGTGGGGCGCGTACGGGATCATGGCGATCCCCCAGGGCGCCGGCCCGGAGACCTCCGTGCTCATCCTGCGCAACCTCGCGCTCGTGGCACTGACGGCCTACTCCGTCGTGCTGACTCTGAAGGCGACCCGTCGCTCCACGTCCTGAGAGTGGTCGGGACGGCTGCCCATTATTGGGTAAGCTCAGTGAAGCAGCCGCAGACGTCTGCGGCCTCCGTCCAAATAGAGGGGAAAGTGGCTTCTGCCACGGAACATGTCAGCACCTGACTCGAATGACCTTTTCGGTGCCAACTCCTGGCTGATCGACGAAAAGCGGGAGGCGTATGACGCAGACCCGCAGTCAGTGGACGCCACCTGGCGTGAGTTCTTCGCTGCCGAGGGTGCACCTCCGCAGCCCGCAGCGGTGGAGTCCGCCGCTCCGCCGACGAGTCGTGCCCCCGAGAAACCGCAGGCCACGCCCCGGGCCGAGACGAAGCCCGCCCCGAAGGCCGAGACGAAGCCGGAAGCCAAGTCGGAGCGCCCGAAGTCGCCTGAGGCGAAGCAGCGCGAAGCGGCCTCCGGCCTGTCTGACGCGCCCGCCCCCAAGCCTGCTACGGCCAAGACGGAGAGCAAGCCCACCGTCGAAAAGGTGACCACGGGCCGCAACGCGCCGCACAACCCCGGCACCGGTGCCGGCCTCAGCGCCAACACACCCAACCCGAACGTGCGTCCCGAGCCCTCGGGTGCCCAGCCCAAGTACACGGTTCTGCGCGGTGCCCCCATGCGCACGGCCAAGAACATGGACACCTCCCTCACCGTGCCCACGGCCACGTCCGTGCGCTCGGTGCCGATGAAGCTGGTCATCGACCAGCGCGTGCTGATCAACAACTTCCTGCGCCAGTCAAAGGGCGGCAAGGTCTCGTTCACCCACCTCATCGGCTACGCCATGGTGCAGGCTCTCAAGGCCATGCCGGAGATGAACAACGCCTACGACATGGTGGACGGCAAGCCCAACCTGATCGAGAACCCCTCGATCAACCTCGGCATCGCCATCGACATCCAGAAGGGCGACACCCGCCAGCTCCTGGTGCCCAACATCAAGGGCTGCGAGAACTTCAACTTCTTCCAGTTCTGGTCGGCCTACGAGCAGGTGGTGCGCAAGACCCGCGCCGGTGACCTGCAGGTGTCGGACTTCGCCGGCACGACGGCGTCGCTCACCAACCCGGGCGGCATCGGCACCAACCACTCGGTGCCCCGACTGATGACCGGTCAGGGCATGATCCTGGGCGTCGGCAACATCGACTACCCGGCCGAGTTCCAGGGCATGAGCGAGTCCAAGATGACAGACCTCGCCGTATCCAAGGTCACCACCCTGACCTCCACCTATGACCACCGCGTGATCCAGGGCGCCACCTCCGGCGAGTTCCTGAAGACGATGCACGGGCTGCTGCTCGGCGAGAACGGCTTCTACGACGAGATCTTCGAAGCGCTGCGCATCCCCTACGAGCCGCTCCGCTGGGCCGGCGACATCTCCGCGCACCGCGACAACCAGGTCTCCAAGACCGCCCGGGTACTGGAGCTGATCAACTCCTACCGCGCGTTCGGCCACCTGGTCGCCGACACGGACCCCTTGGAGTACCGCCAGCGTTCCCATGAGGACCTGCGCCTTGAGACGCACGGGCTCTCCATCTGGGACCTGGACCGTCAGTTCGCGGTGGGCACCTTCGGTGGCTCCGAGCGCACCTACCTGACGCTGCGCGACATCATCTCCACGTTGCAGGATTCGTACTGCCGTACCGTGGGCATCGAGTACATGCACATCCCGGATCCGCGGCAGCGCCGCTGGTTCCAGCAGCGCATGGAGAAGCCGCACCAGGCGCTGACGCACGACGAGCACATGCACGCGCTGGACAAGCTCAACGAGGCGGAGATCTTCGAGACGTTCCTCCAGACGAAGTTCGTCGGGCAGAAGCGCTTCTCCCTCGAGGGAGGCGAGTCCGTCATCGTGCTGCTCGACGAGATCGCGCAGCAGGCGGCCAACGACTCCGTCGACGAGGTCTGCATCGGCATGCCGCACCGTGGCCGGCTCAACGTGCTGGCCAACATCGTCGGCAAGAGCTACGGCCAGATCTTCCGCGAGTTCGACGGCCAGGTCGACAGGTCGGGCACGGGTGACGTGAAGTACCACCTGGGCGCGGAGGGTACCTTCGTCGCCTCGAACGGTGCCACCGTCAAGACGTCCGTGGCCGCCAACCCGTCGCACCTTGAGGCGGTGAACCCGGTGCTCCAGGGCATCGCCCGCGCCAAGCAGGACATGCTGCGCCAGAGCGACTACCCGGTGCTCCCCCTCACCATGCACGGCGACGCGTCGTTCGCCGGCCAGGGCGTGGTCTTCGAGACGCTGCAGATGTCGCAGCTGCGCGGCTACAAGACCGGTGGCACGATCCACGTCGTGGTCAACAACCAGGTGGGCTTCACCACGGCCCCCACCGAGTCGCGTTCCTCGACGTACTCCACCGACGTGGCGAAGTCCATCTCCGCCCCCGTGCTGCACGTCAACGGCGATGACCCGGATTCCTGCATCCGCGCGGCCCGCATCGCGTTCGAGTACCGGCAGACGTTCCACAAGGACGTCGTCATCGACATGGTCTGCTACCGGCGTCGTGGCCACAACGAGGGCGACGACCCGAGCTTCACGCAGCCGAACATGTACGACCTCATCGAGCAGAAGCGCTCCACGCGCCGGCTCTACACCGAGTCGCTGATCGGCCGTGGTGACATCTCCATGGCCGACGCCGAGGACGTCATGAACCGCTTCCGAGCCCGCCTCGAGAACGTGTTCCGCGAGGTGCGCGACTCCAAGGGCGCGCCGGACGAGTACCGCAAGGTGCCGTACTACCCCACCAAGCCGGAAGAGCGGCTCACGGAGATCACCACGGAGATGCTCCAGCGGATCGCCAATGTGCACACGCAGTTCCCGGAGGGGTTCGCCGTGCATCCCAAGGTCCAGCCGCAGCTTGAGCGCCGCGCCGAGGCGATCATGAACGGCCCCATCGACTGGGCCACCGCTGAGATGATCGCCATCGGTTCGCTGCTCATCGAGGGTCGCCCGGTGCGCATGGCCGGCCAGGATTCGAGGCGGGGCACGTTCTCGCAGCGCTTCGCCGCCATCGTGGACCGGGTCACCAACGAGGCGTGGGTGCCGCTGAAGCACCTCACCGAGGACCAGGCCACCTTCGAGGTGTGGGATTCGCTGCTGAGCGAATACGCCGCCCTCGGATTCGAGTACGGCTACTCGGTGGCCCGTCCCGACGCGTTGGTGCTGTGGGAGGCGCAGTTCGGCGACTTCGTCAACGGCGCTCAGATCATCTCGGACGAGTTCGTCGCCTCGGGCAACGCCAAGTGGGGCCAGAAGTCGGGCGTGTGCCTGCTGCTCCCCCACGGCTACGAGGGCCAGGGGCCGGACCACTCGTCGGCCCGCATCGAACGCTGGCTGCAACTCTGCGCCGAAGGCGCGCTCGCGGTGTGCCAGCCGTCGACTCCCGCGAACCACTTCCACCTGCTGCGCCAGCACGCCTACGTCAACTGGCACCGCCCGGTCGTGATCGCCACCCCGAAGTCGATGCTGCGCAACAAGCTGGCGACGTCGACGCCGGAGGAGTTCACCTCGGGTCGTTGGCACCCCGCCCTCGACGATCCCACCATCGAGGACCCGTCGAAGGTGGAGCGCATCGTCCTGTGCTCCGGCAAGGTCCGTTGGGACCTGGTGGCCCGCCGCCAGAAGAACGGTCACGACGGAAAGATCGCGATCATCGCTCTGGAGCGCCTCTACCCGCTCCCGGCCGAAGAACTCGTGGCCATCCTGCGCCGCTACTCGCACGTCAGCGACATCCGCTTCGTGCAGGACGAGCCGGAGAACCAGGGAGCGTGGGCATTCATGTCGGTGCACCTGCCCGGAGCCGTCAAGGAACTGTTCCCCGAATTCGACCTGAAGATGACCCCGGTGACCCGTCCGTGGTCCTCGGCGCCGTCGGTGGGCTCGATGGCGGTGCATAAGCAGCAGGAGGAGGACCTGCTGCGCGCCGCCCTGGGCTGAGGCCCTAAACTCTCGGTCATGTATTTCACTGACCGCGGGCTGGAAGAGCTGGTTGATCGGCGCGGCCACGAGGAGGTCTCCTTCGAGTGGCTCGCCGAACAACTGCGCACCTTCGTCGACCTCAACCCCGAATTCGAAACCCCCGTGGAGCGTCTGGCCTCGTGGCTCGCGCGTCTCGACGACGAGGAGGACTGATGCTGGATCTCGATGCGCTGAGAGACCGTTACCGTGCTGTGGTGGGCAGTGCGCCCGAGGGCCTGTGGTTCGCTCCGGGTCGGGTGAATCTCATCGGTGAGCACACCGACTACAACGATGGGTTCGTCCTGCCGTTCGCCCTCGACAAGAAGGCGGTCATCGCGGGCGGTCGCCGCGACGACGACGAGCTCGTGATGGTCTCGCTCGAACTCGACGACGAGGTGCGCCTGGGGATCGAGGACCTGGCCCCCGGCACCGAGGGCTGGTCCTCCTACCTCGCCGGTGTCGTCTGGGCGCTGCGCGAGGCCGGCCACGCCGTGGGCGGGGCCAACCTGGTGATGAGCTCGGACGTGCCCCTCGGTGCGGGCCTGTCGAGCTCCGCCGCCATCGAGTGCGCCACCGTCGCGGTACTCACAGACCTGTACGGGCTCGACATCGAGCCCATCGACCGCGCCAAGCTCGCCCGCGTGGCCGAGAACGCCTATGTGGGAGCGCCCACGGGCCTGCTGGACCAGGCCGCCAGCACCCTGTGCGAGGCCGCGCACGGCCTGTTCATGGACTGCCGCACGCTGGAGACAGAGCAGGTTCCCCTGCCGATGGCCGAGCAGGGCTACGAGATGCTGGTGCTCGACACGAAGACCCCGCACAGCCACGTCGACGGCGAATACGGCACCCGCCGGGCCTCCTGCGAGCAGGCGGCCGCCATCCTGGGCATCCCTGCGCTGCGCGACGTCACTGACCTGGACGAGGCCGTCGAGAAGCTCGAGGACCCCACCATGGTGAAGCGGGTGCGGCACGTGGTCACGGAGAATGAGCGAGTCCTGAAGGCTTTCGAGCTGGCGCGATCCGCAGATCTCGCGGAGTTGGCACCGCTGCTGGATGCGTCGCACGCCTCGATGCGCGACGACTACGAGATCACGGTGCCCACCGTCGACCTCGCCGTGGACACGGCCAAGCGGGCCGGCGCCCTGGGTGCGCGCATGACTGGAGGCGGTTTCGGCGGCTGCATCATCGCGCTCACGAAGGCGGGCGAGGCGGACACGATCGGCCAGGCCATCGCCACCGCTTTCGCCGACGCGGGCTTCGGTGCCCCGGAGTGGTTCACCGCCACGCCGGCCGCCGGAGCAGGGCGGCTCGTCTAGAGCTTCTCCAGCTCGCCGCGGCCCACCGCCACCACAGAGGTGACGACCGTCGCGAGGATGAAGGGGGCCACGGCGAGGGCACCGATGAACTGCGCGCGGTCATCGGTGCCCAACAGGCTGTAGACGACCATGGCGTGCAGCAGGGACGACGCGACGATCAGGCCCAGGGCCCACCGCTGGCCGCGCACGACCAGCCAGGCGAAGGCGATCAGGGCGATGCCGTAGACCGAGAGCATCGCCGCCACCCCGATGCCGAACATCCTGCTGTTGGCCACCAGCGTGCCGACGGCGACGCCCAGGATGGCCAGACCGGTCAGGGCGGTCAGGATCACAGGGATCGCCAGCAGGGGGCGTCGCAGCACAGCAGTCACCCGATCAGCGTGCCGCAGCCAGCAATTCTCAGCAAGTTTGCAGCCGATCGGCGCGGTATACAACACGCAGCCACTGCTATTGCTTATCGTTGCCCGCAGGGGTAATCTGCATGAGCTTGCGGAGAATTCCGCAGCGGATTTTCCCCCCGACAGAAGGAGTACAACTATGGATTGGCGCCACCGGGCTGCCTGCCTCACTGAGGATCCGGAGTTGTTCTTTCCCGTCGGTAACACGGGGCCGGCCTTGGCTCAAATCGAAGAGGCCAAGAAGATCTGCGCCCGTTGTGTCGTCAAGGACCAGTGCCTCTCGTGGGCACTCGAAGCCGGTCAGGACCACGGCGTCTGGGGCGGTCTGAGCGAAGACGAGCGTCGCGCGATCAAGCGCCGCGCCGCCCGCTCCCGCCTCCGCAACAACTGACCCGACCCCCCTCGCGACTTCTCTCGGGGGCGGGCTCTGCGCGTCCTGAGCCTCTGACACGCCGCCCGTTCAGCACCTCACGGAACGGGCAGCACGATGTGGGCCACGGCGCCCTCGCCGTCCTCCCTGTTCCTCAGCGTGAAGGTGCCGTCGAGGTCGTGGATCAGCGTCGAGATGATCGACAGCCCCAACGACTTCTGGGATCCCATCCGGAATCCGTCGGGAAGACCGTTGCCGCCGTCGAGGATGTCGATCGTCAGCGTGCCACCGTCGCGGTGGGGCAGCACCTCCACGAGCCCTGAGGCGCTGTCCAGGCCGTGCTCGACGGCGTTCTGACAGAGCTCGGTGATGACCATCGAGAGCGACGTGGCCATCTCCGCCGGGATCACTCCGAACGTGCCGTGCCGCGTGGCCCGTACCGTGCCGGCTGAGGCGGCGAGGTCGCCCACCATCTCGAGGATCTTGTCGCAGACGCCGTCGAAGGCCACCTCCTCCACCAGCGAGTAGCTGAGGGTCTCGTGAACCATGGCGATCGACGACACGCGGCGCATGGCGTCGCGCAGGGCTTCCCTTCCCTCCTCCGACTTCAACCGCCGCGACTGCATGCGCAGCAGCGCGGCCACCGTCTGCAGGTTGTTCTTCACCCGGTGGTGGATCTCCCGGATCGTGGCGTCCTTGGTGACGAGCATCCGGTCGCGGCGCCGCAGGTCTGTGGTGTCGCGGCACAGCACGAGCATGCCGGCGGTGGTGAACTCCAGCCACAGCGGCAGCACCACGAAGCGCATGGACGCGCCCCGGGCCTCGACGTCGAACTCCAGGGTGAGCCTGCCGTCGATGTCCGCGCTGACCGTCTGCCCCATGGACTCGACGCCCTGCCGGAGGTGGCGGGTGAGTTCCCGGAACCGCTCCCCCTCGATGTCGCCGATGGCGCCCAGCCTGCGGTAGCCGGTGATGGCGTTGGGGCTGGCGTACGAGATGACACCGTCCGGCTGCACCCTCAGCACGCCGTCGGCGACTCGCGGCATGAGCGCCTTGTCCGACGGGGGCACCAGAGGGAACTCGCCGCGCATCAGCATCTGGGTGAGGATCTCTGCGGCTTCGAGGTAGTTCTCTTCGAGGGCACCGGTGGCTCGCATGCCCATCTGGTTGGTGTGGCGCTCGATCACCGCGACCGGGCGGTCGTGCCTCAGCACCGGGATGGCCCAGACGTCGACGGGGATGCCCGCGGAGATCGCGTTGTCCGTGGTTTCCGCGATTTCGTGCGTCATGAAGGCGACAGTGACCTGGTGGTCCGGCTCGTACTCGATGAGCTCGCCCACGATGTCCTCCTCGAGGGCTGTGGGGCCCGTCACCGGCCTCACCTGGGCGGTACAGGCGAAGATGTCGCCTTCTTCGGTGAGGGGCTTCCAGAGGACCAGGTCAGAGAAACTCAGGTCTGCCAGCATCTGCCAGCCGGACACGAACGCGTCCAGCCACTCGTCGTCGCTCATCAGGTCTACGTCACGGGTCACAGGCTCCACTCTGCCACGGACACCCTTTTCCGTGCAGCCGGGTCCTTCTGGCACAATGGGGCGTCACCTGAATAGACATAAACAGACCTAAGGAGGCCCAACATGGGTAAGCGTGGCCGTAAGCGTAAGGCTCGTCGTAAGAACGGCGCCAACCACGGTAAGCGTCCCAACGCCTGACCGGAGAAACCACAAAGCCCCCGCCTGGTGCGGGGGCTTGTTGTTTGTCTGACTTTTCGGCTGGTCGTCAGCCGGTCCGGGAGATGCGCATGGTCTGGATGCGGGCCGTCAACGTCGACGGTGCCGTCTTCTGCGGCAGGCTGCGCTGGATCATCTCGGTGATGGTGGATTCGATTTCGAAGTTCTCCATACATCGTTCACAGGCGTGGAGGTGGTGACGGATCATGTCCGCGTCGGCGTCGAGGAGCTCGTTGTGCAGGAACGCGTGCACCCTGGCGAGGGCCTGGACGCATTCGTCCATCTCGTCGTGCGCATGGGAGAACATGTCGCTTTCACTCATCACCGGCCCCCCGCCTTCCGGCCGATGCCCCGCTCGAGGGCGTAGTCGGCGAGCAGCTCGCGCAGCTGGGCGCGGCCGCGGTTCAGTCTGCTCATCACGGTGCCCAGCGGGGTGTCCATGATCTCTGCGATCTCCTTGTAGGAGAACCCTTCGACATCTGCGAGGAGAACGGCCATGCGGAAGTTCTCCGGGAGTGCCGCAATCGCGTTGGCGACGGCTGCATCCGGCGTCTGATCGAGCGCTTCCATCTCTGCGCTGCGCAGGCCGGTGGAGTCGTGTGAGGCGGCGCGGGCCAGCTGCCAGTCCGTGACGTCCTCGTCGCCGCTGGTCTGCGGGGAGCGCTGCGCCTTGCGGTAGGCGTTGATGTAGGTGTTGGTGAGGATGCGGTACAGCCAGGCCTTGAGGTTGGTACCGGGCTGGAACGTGTGCCGCGAGGCGAAGGCCCGCGCGTAGGCGTCCTGGACGACATCCTCGGCGTCTGCCGGGTTGCGCGTCATGCGCAGCGCCGCGGCGTAGAGGCGGTCGAGATGGCTCAGCGCTTCCTCCTCGAACGCCGCGGCTGCCGCGGCGTCGAGTTCGGCGTCAGTTGACGCATCGAGCAGTTCCTTGTCCATCACGACAGAGAATAGCGCGAGAAGCACGATAGCTCGCACTGAGCCCACCGGCAACGCGGTGGCGCTGCGTGTCATGGCTGGCATCGTGGTCATGTGCTGTGTAACGCTGCGCATCGGCGAGATATTCCCACGGAAGGACTGTGTACCGCGGGCACCTGCGGCGGCGAACAACCCCACCGGGCTCACCGATCCCGGGGACAGCAGAAGGGGACCTGCCCCTGGGCAGGTCCCCTTCGTGCGATGAGTGGTGCGAACTCAGCCGGCGGTGCGCACCGGGAGGGTCTTCGGCTTGAACGACGGACGGGTCGCCTCGTAGGCCGAGATGGTGTCCGCGTCCTGCAGGGTCAACGAGATGTCGTCGAGGCCGTTGAGCAGCCGGTGCTTCGTGTACTCGTCGATGTCGAACCTCACGGTGAGGTCACCGCGCACGATCGTCTGCGACTCGAGGTCCACCGTCGTCTCGACGTTGGGGTCCGCCTCGATGGCGGCCCACAGCAGGTCGCGGTCCGCGTCGGAGACGAGCGCCACGAGCAGGCCTGCCTTGCCGGAGTTCGAGCGGAAGATGTCGCCGAAGCGGGTACCGATGACCACGCGGAAGCCGTAGTTCTGCAGGGCCCACACAGCATGTTCACGCGAGGAGCCGGTGCCGAAGTCGGGGCCGGGGATCAGGATGGTGCCGGAGGTGAACGGCTCCTTGTTCAGGACGAACTCCGGATCGTTGCGCCATGCGGAGAACAGGCCGTCCTCGAAACCGGTGCGGGTGATGCGCTTGAGGTACACCGCAGGGATGATCTGGTCGGTGTCGACGTTCGAGCGCTGCAGCGGAACGGCGATGCCGGTGTGGCTCTTGAAGGGTTCCATTGGTCAGGCTCCAATCAGGTCTGCAGGGGCGGCCAGGTGGCCGACGATGGCGGTGGCGGCAGCGACGGCCGGCGACACCAGGTGGGTGCGCCCACCCTTGCCCTGGCGTCCTTCGAAGTTGCGGTTCGAGGTGGACGCGGCGCGCTCCCCCGGGGCCAGCTGGTCCGGGTTCATGCCGAGGCACATCGAGCAGCCGGCGGCGCGCCACTCGGCGCCGAAGTCGAGGAAGACCTGGTGCAGGCCCTCGGTCTCGGCCTGGATGCGGACGCGCGCCGAGCCCGGCACGACCAGCATGCGGACGCCGTCGGCGATGTGCTGACCCTGCAGCACGGAGGCGGCGAGGCGCAGGTCCTCGATGCGGCCGTTCGTGCAGGAGCCCAGGAAGACGGTGTCGACGGTGATGTCGCGCATGGGTGTCCCGGGCACCAGGTCCATGTATTCGAGGGCACGCTTGGCGGTGGCCTGCTCGACCTCGGACTCGAAGTCTTCGGGGGCCGGCACGACGCCGCCCAGCGGGACGCCATGCCCCGGGTTGGTGCCCCAGGTGACGAACGGGGTCAGCTGCGTGGCGTCGATGTCCACCTCGACGTCGAACGTGGCGTCGTCGTCGGTGCGGAGGGTCTTCCAGTACTCGACGGCGGCGTCCCACTCCTCGCCCTCGGGCGCGTGCGGGCGACCCTTCAGGTAGGCGAACGTGGTCTCGTCCGGCGCCATCATGCCGGCCTTGGCGCCCCACTCGATGGACATGTTGCAGATCGTCATCCGGCCTTCCATCGAGAGGTTCTCGATGGTGGAGCCGCGGTACTCGACGATGTGGCCCTGGCCGCCGCCGGTGCCGACCTTGGCGATCAGCGCCAGGACGACGTCCTTGGCGGTGACGCCGTCAGGCAGTTCGCCGTTGATGTTGACGGCCATGGTCTTGGGCTTGGCCTGGTTCAGCGTCTGCGTGGCGAGCACGTGTTCGACCTCGGAGGTGCCGATACCGAACGCGAGGGCGCCGAAGGCGCCGTGCGTGGAGGTGTGGGAGTCGCCGCAGACGATCGTCATGCCCGGCTGGGTGACACCCAACTGGGGGCCGATGATGTGCACGACGCCCTGGTCCTTGTCGCCCAGCGAGTGGATGCGGATCCCGAAGGCCGCCGCGTTCTCGCGCAGGGTGTCGACCTGCTTGCGCGAGACCGGATCAGCGATCGGCGCAAGGATGTTCAGGGTGGGGGTGTTGTGGTCCTCTGTCGCGAGCGTGAGGTCCGGGCGACGGACGGGACGGCCGGCGAGGCGCAGGCCCTCGAAGGCCTGGGGGCTGGTCACCTCGTGGACGAGATGGAGGTCAATGTAGAGCAGGTCCGGCTCTCCCTCGGCGGCGCGGACGACGTGTGCGTCCCATACCTTTTCGCTCAGGGTCTTACCCATGGCTCCTCGCTTCGCAAACATTGGATCGTTCGTGTGTGAACTCCCCGTAAGTATGCAGGAATTGGCGCAACTTCCCCGTTTGCTTGTCCAGCATGTGGATTGATAATCTCACCATATGGACGACACATCTGGCGTTGGAGTACTCGACAAAGCGAGCCTCGTGCTGGCCGCTCTCGAGCGCAACCCCCTCACCCTCGCGGGCCTGGTCACGGCCACCGGACTGGCCCGACCCACCGCCCACCGCCTCGCGGTGGCATTGGAGCACCACCGGTTCGTGGGGCGCGACCTCCAGGGCCGCTTCGTGCTGGGCCCCCGCCTGATCGAGCTCGCCGAGTCCGCCGGCGAAGACCCCCTCCTGGCCACGGCCGGTCCCATCCTGCAGCGCCTCCGCGACATCACGGGCGAATCCGTCCAGTTGTTCCGCCGCCAGGGCGACGTCCGCGTGTGCGTGGCCTCAGTGGAACGCCCCACCGGTCTGCGCGACACCGTCCCCGTCGGCGCGCAAGTGTCGATGTCCGCCGGCTCTGCGGCCCAGGTGCTGCTGGCCTGGGAGGAGCCGGACAAGCTGGACAAGCTGCTCGACGCGGCGTCGTTCACCATGGCCACGCTGCAGACCGTGCGCCGTCGTGGCTGGTCCCAGTCCGTGGCGGAGCGCGAGGCCGGCGTCGCGTCCGTCTCTGCCCCGGTGCTGGCACCGTCCGGCAAACTCATCGCGGCAGTGTCGGTCTCTGGGCCCATCGAGCGGCTGACCCGCTCCCCCGGTCGTCTCCACGCGCCTGCGGTGCTGGCGGCGGCCGAGCGCCTGAGCGAGGTTCTCCGTAGGAGCGGCGCCCCCGAATGAGACAACCAGAAACATCCCTCGGCACACCGCCGGGGGATGTTTTTTGTCGCCTAAAGGCCGGCCAACGCCCTGAAGACCTGCTTGACGCGCGGTTCGGTCTGTACCCGGTTGGTCACCTCGGCCCACGCCCTGTAGTGGTCGGTCTGCTTGTGGGCGTCCAGCGCACCCTCATCGACGTAGGCCTCGGCGAGTGTGAACCTCGTGGGGTCGTCGTCGTGCTGGAGAACGTCGAACCGGAGGCAGCCCGGTTCCTGGAGTGAGGCGGCGCTGTTGGCCACCGTCACGGCGGCGAACTCCTCCTCGGCTTCTGGATGGATGGTCACGACTACCTGGAAGACGTACATGGGCATCAACATAGCTCCCCGGGGGTGGCTCGGGAGGCCGGGACCCGGGCACCGGCAGGGGTCGGGTCCGGGCTGATCCGGATACCCTCGCCGCCGCTGCCCCCCTACCCTCGAAACATGACCTACCACTATTCCGACGCCCCGGCCGCGCGGAGCGACGAACGCTCCATGGCGGTCCTCGCCCACCTCTCCGCGATCATCGCCATGGTGCTCAGCGCCGGCTGGCTGAGCTTCGCCGGTCCCCTGATCGTCTGGTTCCTCTACAAGGACCGCAGCGGCTACGTCCGCCGTGCGGCCGCCGGTTCGTTCAACTTCAACATCTGGGCCTGGCTGATGAACGCCATCGCCTGGGTCTGCCTGTTCACGGTCGTCCTGATCCCGGTGTCGATCGTGCTCTGGGCGATCGCCGGCATCATGACCCTCTGGTGCCACATCCACGGAGCGGTTCGCGCGTCCGACGGCCGTCCCTACGACTACCCGGCGTCCGTCCGCATCCTCAGCTGACCGCCCGTCGCGCAGCCCTGGGCACACAAAAAAGCAGCCTGGTCAACAGATGTTGACCAGGCTGCTCGCTTGGTAGCCCCGACGGGATTCGAACCCGCGCTACCGCCTTGAGAGGGCGACGTGCTAGGCCGCTACACAACGGGGCCCCTAACGCGTGGGAGAGCTTAACACTCTCTCCTGCTGGATGGCTAATCGCCATCCGCAGGGGTACCAGGACTCGAACCTAGACTAACGGAACCAGAAACCGTCGGGCTGCCAATTACCCCATACCCCTAGTTACTCGGCTACCCGAGCACGAGAAGAAACACTACACCACCCTCAGCCGGCTCCACAAATTCAGCGCGCGCGCCGGTTCAGGGCGTGGTGGTCGCGAGATTGAGGCGCCGGGCCAGCGACCAGGCCGCGAGCCCGAAGAGGACGAACGCCAGGATGTTCCAGCCGGCCTCCGCCCACGTGATACCCGTGGTTGCCCGCAGTTCCTCGAGCCCGATGCTGAAGAGCGCGTAGACATAGCTCAGGATGTTGTTCACGATGTGCGCCCCGATGGCGGCCTCGAGGCCCCCGGTCACCAGCACGAGCGAACCGGCCACCAGGCCGAACACCAGGCGGTGCGCGAACAGCGCCGGGTTCTGCAGCCCGTGCATGAGCGCGAACAGCAGCGCTGAGCCGAGGACGCCCACCCAGGCGCGACCCGTCGCCGAGCCGATGGCCTGCAGCAGGTAGCCCCGGAAGAAGAACTCCTCCGCAGCGGCCTGCAACGGCGAGGAGAGGACGATCAGCACCAGGAAGCCCTGCCACCCCGGCTGCCCCTCCGTGAACGGGGGCAACTGCCCGAGCGCCCACTGCGCCCACACGACGGCGTTGAGGAGCACGGCGGCCACCACCAGCGTCATCAGCAGATAGCGCCACCGCATCCCCGGTTGGACGGAGGCGAGCCAGCGGGGTTTCACGCCGTGCACATAGCGCATCAGCAGTAGCGAGATGGGGATGAGCAGCGCGAGCGCCAACTGCCCCGACACGGGGCCGTCGGGGAGCCGGTAGCTGGCCGCGTCCGCCAGGTAGGCCGACCAGTCGCTGCCCCCGCGCACCAGGAACCCGAGGCCCAGGAAGGCCTGGTTCGCCAGCGGGATCAGCAGCGCATAGGCCGAGAAGCCCAGCAGAACGCCGAGGGTCACCGTCATGCCCAGGAACGGGACCTTCGGCAGCACC
The DNA here is from genome assembly GCF_017815535.1 of Tessaracoccus sp. MC1865. Taxonomy (NCBI): domain Bacteria; kingdom Bacillati; phylum Actinomycetota; class Actinomycetes; order Propionibacteriales; family Propionibacteriaceae; genus Tessaracoccus; species Tessaracoccus sp. MC1865. Next base: position 1,880,218 of record NZ_CP072596.1, read on the forward strand.
CTCGGGTACGGCATGTCCGGCGGCGGATCCACCGCCTCCCCTGGATGCAACAGCGCGAGCGGCGTAGGAGGCTGGGTCACGCGTCGACGACGGGGTTGCTGAGCGTGCCGAGGCCGTCGATGCTGACGTGCACCTCGTCGCCGGGCTGCATCTCGCCCACTCCGGCGGGGGTGCCGGTGAGGATGAGGTCGCCCGGGAGCAGGGTGATGGACTGCGAGATGTAGCTCACCAGCTCAGCGATGCCGCGCACCATCTGGGAGGTGTTGCCGCTCTGGCGTACCTCCTCGCCGAGCCGGGTCTCGATGGGCAGGTGGCCTGCCTCGTCGAGGGTGAGATGCGTGTTCATCCACGGCCCCAGCGGGAGGAACGTGTCCGCGCCCTTGGCGCGGGCCCACTGGCCGTCCGATGCCTGCCAGTCACGCGCGGTGACGTCATTGGCGATGGTGTAGCCGAAGATCACCTCGGGCACCCGCTCGACGGGCACCTGCTTGCAGATCCGGCCGATCACGACGGCGAGCTCGCCCTCGAAATGCAGCGACTCCACCCCGGCGGGCCGGATGATCGACTCGTTGGGTCCGATCACCGAGGTGTTCGGCTTCAGGAACAGCAGCGGCGCCGGCGGTACCTCCCCGCCCATCTCCTTGGCGTGGTCCGCGTAGTTCTTCCCGACGCCGACCACCTTGGAGCGCGGGATGACCGGCGACAGCAGCCGCACGTCGTCGAGCTCGTGCCGCTCCCCCGTGTAGTTGACGGGGACGCCGGCCAGCGGATCTCCGGTCAGCGTGGCGATGGTGTCGGGGTAGTCACCCCCGTCGACAGCGAGTTCGATGACCCCGTAGGCGGGATCCTGTCCGGCGGTGGCGAAACGTGCGATGCGCATGAGGCACAGAGTAGTGGACCCCGGCTCGGCGCTACTGCGCGTAGGTCATGAGTCCGTAGGCCAGCGCGTCGCGCAGCGCCTCCCACGAGGCCTCGATGACGTTGGTGCCCACGCCCACCGTCGTCCAGGCGTAGCCGTTGTACGCGGTGTCGATCAGCGTGCGGACGATGGCGTCGGTGCCGTGACCCTCGTCGAGGATGCGGACGCGGTAGTCCGTGAGCTCGAACTGGGCCACCTGCGGGAACGTCGGCTGCAGCGCCGAGCGCAACGCGTGGTCCAGGGCGTTGACGGGCCCGTTGCCCTCGCCGACGACCATGAAACGGCCGCCGTTGGTCGTGAGCTTCACGGTGGCCTCGGAGAGGTCCTCGCCGGCGCGCTCCTCGGTGAAGACGCGCCAGCTCTGCACCTGGAACGGCAGTTCGAGGATGCCGAGTTCGTCGCGCAGCAGCATCTCGAAGCTGGCGTCGGCCGACTCATAGGAGTAGCCCTCGGCCTCGCGCTTCTTGACGCGCTCCGTGACCCGCGCGGCCAGTTCGCGGTCGTTCAGGTCGAAGCCGAGCTGCTCACCCTTGATCTGGATGTTGGCGCGGCCAGCCATGTCCGAGACCAGCATGCGCATGTCGTTGCCCACCAGGCTGGGGTCGATGTGCTGATAGAGGTTCTCGTCCACCTTGATGGCCGAGGCGTGGAGACCAGCCTTGTGCGCGAACGACGACTGACCGACGTAGGGCTGGCGACCCACCAGAGGCTGATGCGCCACCAGCGCGATGGCGTGCGCGACCCTGGTGAGCTCCGCCAGGTTTTCAGCCGGCAGCACGTCCCAGCCGTACTTGAGCTGGAGGTTGGGGATGAGGGCGGACAGATCTGCGTTGCCGGTGCGCTCCCCGTAACCGTTGAACGTGCCCTGCACGTGCATCACGCCCGCCTCGACGGCCGCCATGGTGTTGGCGACGGCACAGGCCGTGTCGTTGTGGCAGTGGATGCCCAGCCTCGCGCCGGTCGACGCGGCCGCCTGGACCACCTCCGCCATCCAGCTGGGCAGCATGCCGCCGTTGGTGTCGCACAGGACCACGACGTCGGCGCCGGCCTCGTGGGCGGTGCGTACCACCTGCAGCGCGTACTCGGGATTGGCGCGGTAACCGTCGAAGAAGTGCTCGCAGTCGACGAAGACGCGCTTGCCCTGGCTGCAGAGGTACTCGACGGTGTCGCGGACCATCTCGAGGTTCTCCTCGAGCGTGGTGCGCAGCGCACGGAAGACGTGCTCGTCATGAGACTTGGCCACGATGCAGATGTCATCAGTGCCGGCGTCGACGAGGGCCTTCGTCAGCGCGTCCTCAGAGGCGGTGGCGCCGGCCTTGCGGGTGGCACCAAAGGCGACCAGCCGGGAGCGCTGCAGGTCGAGTTCCCTGGCGGCGCGCTGGAAGAACTCCGTGTCGTTGGGGTTGGCCCCCGGCCAACCGCCCTCGATGAAGTGCACCCCCAGTTCGTCGAGGTAACCCGCGATCTTCAACTTGTCGTTGACGGACAGGTGCATGCCCTCCTGCTGCGCTCCGTCGCGCAGGGAGGTGTCGAAGACGTGGAACTCGGCGGGCTGCACCGGCACGGTCGGCATGGTCTCTCCAGTCGGTTGGGGATCTGGGGGAACAATACGCTGTCCAGCGCCTGCCCGGACGTCTCAGCCAGTGGACGGACACCTGAGACGCGCACCGCCACCGGAGACGCCTCGCGTAGGGTTTCCGCCATGACTTCAGCGAAGATCGCCGTGATCGGCGGAGACGGTATCGGCCCCGAGGTGACCAGGGAGGCGCTCAAGGCGCTGACCGCCGCGGCCGGACCGGACACTTTCGAGTTCGTCGACTACGACCTGGGCGCCGAGCGCTGGCAGCGCACCGGCGAGGTCCTGCCGGACTCCGTCCTCGAAGAACTGAAGTCCGTCGACGCCATCGTGCTCGGCGCCGTCGGTGCGGCCCCCGGTTCGAAGGCCATCCCCAGCGGCCTCCTGGAGCGGGGCCTCCTGTTGAAGCTGCGCTTCGCCTTCGACCACGCCGTCAACCTCCGCCCCTCCAAGCTCTACCCGGGCGTCCCCACCCCCCTGGCGCCGCACATCGTCGAGGGGCGCACCGTCGACTTCGTCGTGGTGCGCGAAGGCACCGAGGGCCTCTACTGCGGCAACGGCGGCTCAGTCCGCACCGGCACCCCACATGAACTGGCCACCGAGGTCTCCGTCAACACCGCCTACGGCGTGGAGCGGGTCGTGCGTGACGCCTACCGTCGCGCCCAGGCGCGTCGTGGCCACCTCACGCTGCTGCACAAGCACAACGTGCTGGTCAACGCCGGCAGCCTCTGGAACCGCGTCTTCACGGAAGTCGGCCGGGAGTTCCCGGACGTCGAGACGAAGTACCTGCACATCGACGCGGCGATGATCGCCATGGTCGTGGACCCCGCGCAGTTCGACGTGATCGTCACCGACAACCTCTTCGGCGACATCGTCACGGATCTCGCCGCGGCGGTCACCGGCGGCATCGGGCTGGCGGCCTCGGCCAACATCAACCCCACCGGCGAATTCCCGTCGATGTTCGAGCCCGTACACGGCTCCGCCCCCGACATCGCCGGCAAGGGCATCGCGGACCCGACGGCGGCCATCTCGTCGATGGCGCTGCTGCTCGACCACCTGGGCAGGCCGGAACTGGCGCAGAAGATCGACGACGCGGTCACCGCAGACATCGGCGCCCGCGGCGCGGAGAAGTTCTCCACCACCGAGATCGGCGACCGGATCGCGGCCAAGCTCGCCTGACCAGGCACAACGCAGGAACCCGTGACCCCGGCACCGCCGCCGGGGTCACGCCCACCGCGGATCACACGCCGAGGACTGCCTTGGCGATCAGGAAGTAGATGACCAGGCCCGTGGCATCCACCAGGGTCGTGACCAGCGGCGCCGACACCACGGCCGGGTCGATCCCCATCTTCCGTGCCAGCAACGGCATGGCGCCGCCGATCGTGGCCGCCCACGCACAGATCAGCACGAGCGAGATGGCCACCACCAGAGCGATGCCGGGGCCGACGAAGAAGGTGCCGACGACGAGCCCGAGGATCGCCAGCATCAGGCCCAGCAGCAGCCCCACGCGCAACTCGCGCCACGCGACCGTTGGCAGGTCGCGGAACCTCAACTCACCGATCGCCAACGCCCGCACAGAGGCGGTCGCGGCCTGGGCCCCGGCGTTGCCACCGGCGCCGATCAGCATGGGGATGAACAGCGCGAGGGCGGCCACCTGCTCCAGCGTCGCCTCGAACGCCTGGGTCACCGATACCGTCAGCGTGGCGGCCACCAGCAGCAGAGACAGCCACATCGCCCGGTAGCGGGCCAGCCGGAACACTCCGACCGCCATGTAGTGGCCGGCCCACGGCGCCGAGCCGGACTGGAGGGCCGTGTCCTCGTTGTCGGCCTCCTCGATGACCTCGATGGCGTCGTCGAGCGAGAGCATGCCCACCAGGCGACCCTCGCTGTCGACCACCAGCATGTTGTACGCGTTGGTCTCGCGCATCAACCGTGAGGCGTCCTCGGCGCTCTCGGTGGCCGGCACGACGACGGCGTCCGGGTCCAGCAGTTCCCCGACGCGGGTCCCGGGCTCTGAGAGCACCAGCGTTCCGAGCTCCAGGACACCCACGAGATGACGCGTCGCGTCCACTGCGGCCAGGGTGTAGACGTTCTCCGCCTGCTGCCCCTTCCGCTGCACGGTCAGGAGCGCCTCCCCCGCCGTCGCACCGGCCGGCACCGTGAGCACCTCGGGTGTCATCACGCGTCCGACGGAGCCCTTGGGGTAGCCGAGCAGGGTGGCGGTCATGGCGCGCTCAGTGGGGCTCAGGCCGCCCAGGACGCGCCGCACAACCTTGGCCGGGGCCTCGTTCAGCATCCGGGCGCGGTCGTCCGGGTCCATCCCCTCGACGACCTCCTGGAAGGCCTCATCACGCAGCGACTCGAGCAGCCGCTGTTGGTCGAACGGCTCGAGCTCCTCGAACACCTCGATGCCCGTGTCCTTGGGGAGCAGGCGGAACGCGATTGCCATCGGCACGTCGTCGAGCCGGGCCAGTTCCCCGGCGATGACATGGTCCGGTTGGTCGCCCAGCAACCTGGCGGCCTCAGGCAACCGCATCTCGTCGATCAGCTTGGTCAGTTCCCGGGCGTAGTCCTGGGTCGCCGTCCCGTCATCGCGCGCCATCTCACCCTTCCCCCTTCGTAGCCGACCGAAGTCTAGCCGGGCATCTGTCACGGGCTGTGGCGACAACGGGTAGCGTCGAGCGTGATGACCCACAGGAAGGCTGTGACCATGACCTACATCAAGACCTATCTCCGGGACCATCACGGCGGAGCCGCTGCCGGCGTGGACGCCTTTCACCGCGTCGCGGAGGGCCACGGCGACCAGGGCGTGCGGGACGCCGTCGCCCGCATCGCCGTCGACATCGAGGCGGCCCACCAGGAACTGCAGCAGATCATGGAGCGCTTCGGGGCGCGGCCCAACAGCGCGAAGGATTTCGTCGCGAAGATGGCCGAGAAGGCGAGCAGGCTGAAGCTCAACCGCGAGGTGGTGCGCCGCTCCCCGCTCTCAGACCTGGTGGAGCTCGAGGCGTTGCTGGACGCCGTGCACGCACAGTCCAGGATGTGGCAGATCCTGCTGCAGCTCGACGACTCCCGCCTCGACCGTCGGCAGCTCACCGATCTCTTCTCCCGTGCCCGGCAGCACGAGAGCGAGCTCGAGGAGCTCTGGCTGAAGCAGGCCCCCACGTTGCTCGAACGCGACGACCAGCCCGGGTGAGACGAAAAAGCCCCCAGTGACCGGTGCGGTCACTGGGGGCTTCTCAGGCCGGCCCTGATCAGCGGGCGGCGGTGCCTTCGGTGTAGTCGGCATCGTCCGAGGCAACCCAGCTCATGAGCTTGCGCAGCTCACGGCCGGTGGCCTCGATGGGGTGCGCCTCGCCCTTGGCGCGCAGTTCCTTGAACTCCGGCGCGCCGGCGTCCTGGTCGTCGATGAAGCGCTGGGCGAAGTTGCCGTTCTGGATGTCTGCGAGGACGCCCTTCATGTTCTCCTTGACGCGCTCGTCGATGACGCGGGGGCCCGACACGTAGTCGCCGTACTCGGCGGTGTCGGAGACGCTCCAACGCTGCTTGGCGATGCCGCCCTCGTACATGAGGTCGACGATGAGCTTCAGCTCGTGGAGGCACTCGAAGTAGGCGACCTCAGGCTGGTAGCCGGCCTCGGTCAGCACCTCGAAGCCGGCCTGCACCAGCGCCGACGCGCCGCCGCAGAGCACGGCCTGCTCGCCGAACAGATCAGTCTCGGTCTCCTCGGTGAAGGTGGTCTTGATGCCGCCGGCGCGCAGCGAGCCGATGCCCTTGGCGTAGCTGAGCGCGAGTTCCCAGGCCTTGCCGGACTCGTCCTTCTCCACGGCGATGATCGCGGGCACGCCGCGGCCGTCCGCGTATTCGCGACGCACGAGGTGCCCTGGACCCTTGGGGGCCACCATGCACACGTCGACGCCCTGCGGCGGCGTGATGTAGCCGTAGCGGATGTTGAAGCCGTGCGCGAAGAACAGCGCGTCGCCCTCGGCGAGGTGCGGCTCGATCTCCTCCTTGTAGAGGGTGCGCTGCGCCTGGTCCGGCGCCAGGATCATGATGAGGTCAGCCTCTTCGACAGCCTCGGCCACGGACACGACGCGCAGGCCCTCGGCCTCCGCCTTCGCACGCGACGGCGAGCCGTGGCGCAGGCCGACCCGCACGTCGACGCCGGAGTCACGCAGCGAAAGGGCGTGCGCGTGGCCCTGCGAGCCGTAGCCGATGACGGCGACGTGGCGACCCTGGATGATCGACAGGTCGGCGTCTTTGTCGTAGAACATCTCTGCCATGGGAATCCTTCTTTGATGTAGCGATGTGGGGGTGAGTCTATTGGTTACTTGGCTTTGCTCTGCGAGAGCGTCTTAGCACCGCGGCCCAGCGCGACCTGGCCCGACTGGACCAGCTCGATGATGCCGTGCGGAGTCAGCATCTCCAGCAGGGCGGCGAGCTTCTCGTCGCTGCCGGTGGCCTCGACCGTGATCGATTCGGCCGACACGTCCACCGCCTTGCCGCGGAACAGGCTGACCACGTCGATGACCTGGCTGCGGGTGTTCACGTCTGCACGCACCTTCACCAGCATCATTTCGCGACGCACCGCCGAGACACTGAGTTCGAGCACCTTGCGCACCTCGATCAGCTTGTTGAGCTGCTTGACGATCTGCTCGAGCGCGGCCTCGTCGTCGACCTGCGCCACGACAGTCATGCGCGACAGGTCCTCGGACTCGGTGGGACCGACGGCCAGGGACTGGATGTTGAAGCCACGGCGCGAGAACAACGCGGCGACGCGCGTCAGGACGCCGGGACGGTTGTCGACCAGGATGGACAGGGTCTGGGTCTTCACAGGACTTCCTCTTCCCACTCGGGAGCCATGTCGCGGGCGACGCGGATCTCATCGTTGCTGACACCGGCGGGCACCATCGGCCACACCATGGCGTCCTTGTGCACGACGAATTCGATGACCACGGGGCGGTCGTTGATCTCCAGGGCCTGCTGGATGGCGGCCTCCGCCTCCACCTCGTTGGTGGCGCGCAGCCCGACGCAGCCCATCGATTCCGCGAGCATCGGGAAATTGGGCAGCGACTCGGTCATCAGGTCGGTGTTGGAGTAGCGGCCCTCGTAGAACAGGGACTGCCACTGGCGCACCATGCCGAGGGCGTGGTTGTTGATGATCGCGATCTTGATCGGGATGTTGTTGAGCGCGCAGGTGACGAGCTCCTGGTTGGTCATCTGGAAGCAGCCGTCGCCGTCGATCCCCCACACCGTGGCGTCCGGGTTGGCGACCTTGGCTCCCATCGCCGCAGGGACACAGAAACCCATGGTGCCGGCGCCGCCGGAGTTGAGCCACGAGTTCGGCTTCTCGTGCGGCAGGAAGTGCGCTGCCCACATCTGGTGCTGGCCGACGCCGACCGCGTAGATGCTGTCTGCGGGGCTCAGCTGGCCGATGCGTTGGATGACCTCCTGCGGGGAGAGCTGCCCGTCAGGAGCGGCATCCCACCGTGGCTGGTAACGCGCCTTCATCGTGCCCAGCTGACGGCGCCACGCGTCGATCTGGGGCATCTCATAGGCCTCGATGGCCTCGTTGAGCTGGACGAGCGTCTGCTTGACGTCGCCCACGATCGGGATGTCGACCGGCTTGTTCTTGCCGATCTCTGCCGGGTCCACGTCTGCGTGGATGATCTTGGCCCCCATGGCGAAGCTGTCCAGCTTGCCGGTGACGCGGTCGTCGAACCGGGTCCCCAGCGCGATGAGGAGATCGGCCTTCTGCAGCGCGCCCACGGCTGCGACGGTGCCGTGCATGCCGGGCATCCCCATGTTGAGCTCGTGCGAATCCGGCAACGCACCGCGCGCCATCAACGTGGTCACCACGGGGATGCGGGTCTTCTCGACGAACTCGGCCAGTTCCTCGTGCGCCCGGGCGAGGGTGACGCCGCCACCGATGTAGAGCACGGGGCGCTTGGCCTCGGAGATCATCTTCGCCGCCGCCCGGATCTGCCGCGAATGCGGACGGATCGTGGGCTTGTAGCCGGGCAGGTCGAGCGTCTCCGGCCAGATGAACGGCGCCGAGTTGGTCAGCGCGTCCTTGGCGATGTCGACGAGCACCGGGCCGGGACGGCCCGTGGCGGCGATGTGGAAGGCCTCCTGGATCGCGCGCGGGATCCCGCCGACCTCTTTGACGAGGTAGCTGTGCTTCGTGATCGGCATCGTGATGCCGCGGATGTCAGCTTCCTGGAAGGCGTCGGTGCCGATGGAGTGGCTGTTGACCTGTCCGGTGATCGCCACGATCGGCGTCGAATCCATGTACGCGTTGGCGATGGGGGTCACGAGGTTCGTGGCGCCAGGTCCGGACGTCGCGATACAGACGCCGACGCGGCCGGACGACATCGCGTAGCCCTCGGCCGCGTGGCCGGCGCCCTGCTCGTGCCGCACCAGGATGTGGCGGATCTTGGAGTCGTAGAGCGGGTCGTACGCAGGCAGAATGGCGCCGCCGGGAATACCGAAAGCTACATCGACACCCATTCGTTCGAGTGACTCAACGAGAGCCTGGGCCCCCGTCATGAGCTGACCGTCTGTCTGCGCCATTGCCTCTCCCTTCTCATGTGCAGTGGCTCGTGGACTTCGTCTTCCAAGAAAAAACCCCCGCTGCCACTGGGGCACACGAGGGAGCGCTTCAGATCTGAGATCTGTCAGCGCTAAAAGTCAATTACGAGCCAGCTGGCGTTGGGCATGGGTCAACCCTCCCGTTTGGCGGCGTCACTGTCAAGCGATACAGCTGCACGTTCCGAAATGTGGGACGGCGGGCCGGGAAAACCCGACCCGCCGTCTCACGAGCGTTCAGAGGTGCGTGATCACGCCTCGACGCGGCCAACCACCGACGGGCGGATGGTGGTGAGTGCCCAACCGATGAGGGCGAACAGGATGCCGAGACCGATCACCAGAGCGGCGACGCCGAAGGCGACGACCGAGGTGAACAGCGAGGCACGGAGGAAGGAACCGTTCATGACGGTGTTGCGCTGCTTGTTGAACTCCTCAGCGGCGGCGGTGTCGCCGGCGGCCTCGGCCTCACGGGCGAGCGAGCCGAGCTCGGCGTAGGTCTTGCCCTCGGAACCGGCCAGGGCGTGCATGTTGATCGTGTCTGCCTGGGCGAACGCGCTCAGCGGGCCGGTGACTTCCTTGCCCGCGTAGGCGCCGTTCATGAACGTCGAATCGCCCGGCACGGTGATGTTCTCAGCCTTGAGCTGCGACGACACCTGGGTCCAGGTGACGGCGCCGGCGACGATGAGGACAACGCCGGCGATGATCGACAGGATGCCGACAATTTTGGTGGCCTTCATGGAAGCCCTCTTTCTATCTGTCTGGGTGCGCTTGCACCCTGGGACTGTTGTCTCGGGACCCACTGGAGGGAGGGCTCCGGCCGTTACCTTACGGGGGTTCGGTATTTACGACAATTGGTAGTATGCACCCCTGTGGTTAGCCTGTCCTAATCGGGGGTCGCTCAAGGCTTCAGTGCCGAGTGGACATCGTCCAGATCAACGTCGATCACGCCGCGCATGTTACTGATTCCGGGGTTGTCGGCATAGCGCGGAATCACGTGCACGTGGGTGTGGAACACCTCCTGGCCAGACACGCCCCCGACGTTGACGAGCACGTTGAAACCGTCCGACCCCAGGCGCTCCTTGAGGAGCCGGCCGACCCGAGCCACGGCGTGCCCGATCTCGGCGAGCACGTCGTCGTCCTCCAGGATGTCGACGGTGTGCCGCTTGGGCACCACGAGGCTGTGACCCTTCTGCCAGGGCGAGATGTCGAGGAACGCGAAGGCCACGTCGTCCTCATAAATCTTCTTCGAGGGGATGTCGCCGTTGATGATCTTGCAGAACAGGCAGTCCATGAAGAGCTCCTTCGGTTGTCAGCGGACTTCGAGCCCGGCCTCGCGGAGGCCGGCCTTCACTTGGTCGACGGTGAGGGCACCGTAGTGGAACACGCTCGCCGCGAGCACCGCGTCGGCGCCGGCACGGGCCGCGTCGACGAAATGCTGCACCGTGCCCGCCCCACCGGAGGCGATGAGGGGCACGTCGACGGTCTCTCGCACGGCGCGCAACATCTCGAGGTCGAAACCGTCCGTGGTGCCGTCGGCGTCCATCGAGTTGAGCAGGATCTCTCCCACGCCGCGGTTGCAGGCCTCCCTGGCCCACGCCAGCGCGTCGACCCCCGCCGACTTCTTCCCCCCGTGGGTGGTGACCCCGTAGCCCGACGGCATCCCCTCTTCGCGGCGGGCGTCCACTGAGAGCACGAGCACCTGGTTGCCGAAGGCTCTGGCGATCTCGTCGATCACCCCGGGGCGGGCCAGCGCACCGGTGTTGATGCCCACCTTGTCGGCACCTGAGCGCAACAACGCGTCGACGTCGGCGACCGAGCGCACTCCCCCGCCCACCGTCAGCGGGATGAACACCGTCTCGGCGCAGCGGGCGACCATCTCACGGGTGGTCGCCCGGCCCTCGACAGAGGCGGAGATGTCCAGGAAGGTGAGTTCGTCCGCCCCCTGGGCGGAGTACTTCGCGGCCAGCTCGACGGGGTCGCCCGCGTCGCGGAGGTTCTGGAAGTTGACCCCCTTGACCACCCGGCCGTCGTGGACGTCGAGGCAGGGAATGACACGCAGAGCTACTGACACGGGGAAATCCTACTGTTCTCTCGCCGGACACACGCTCGCTCCCACGGACGCAGGGGGACGCGGTCAGTCCTCCGTCAGGTCCGTGGCGACCACCCCGCGTCTCATCGAATCCGCCACTGCGTGGCAGGTACGACGCAGGTCACCGGGACCGACGGCGGTGGCCAACTGGCCCGCAAGGTCCACGACCTGGCGCACCCAGCGCACGAAGTCACCGGCCGACAGGCTGGTGGTGGCGAGCACCTTCGAGAGGTCCTGGCCGGACGACCAACGCCACGCGGCCTCGGCGAACCCGATGTCCGGCTCCCTGCCCCGGTCACGCTTGTGCTGGCGCTCCAGCCTGCCCACCTCTCGCCACACGTCACGCAGCGCGGACTGCGCGCGCTCCGACTCGGCGTCCGGCATGCGCGGCAGCACGGCGTCGCGCGTGGGCCGCGACTCGTAGACCAGCGTTGACAGCACCGCGGCCAACTGGGGAGGGGTGAGCCCGGCGAAGACGTCACGGCGGATGCATTCGGCCGCGACGAGATCGAGTTCGTTGTAGATGCGGCGCAGCATGCGTCCGGCATCCGTGAGCGAGTCGTCGTCGAGATAGCCCAGTTCCTCGAGCACCGCCAGCACGCGCTCGAACTGCACCGCCAACGAATTCGCGCGGCCGGTGATCTGTGACTCGATCCGCTCCGCCTCACGCTCCAGCCGGATGACGCGCGCAGCCTCGACGGCATGGATCTCCCGATCCGGGCACTCGTGGCAGGGATGGGCCTTGAGTTCGCCGCGCAGCTGCCGGATCTCGCGCTGCACCTGGTCGTCGGACGGCGGCGCGGTGTCTGGGATCTCAGGGTCTGCGGAGGCGATCTTGCTGCTCATGGCCGACAGCAGAGAACGCCTGTCCGCGCGGTCACGCACCGAGAAGTTGCGTGGCACGCGCACCCGGCCGACCGGCTGGACCGGGCCGCGGAGGTCGTGGGCCTGCAGCTTGAGGACCGTGTGATCGCCGGAGATGATCTGCGCCCAGGGCTCGGCCTGCCGACCCTGCTGCCCCACTCGCAACACCACGGACCACCCCTGGCGGGGTACGTGCACGATGTCCCCGGGCATCAGCGTGGTCAGCGAGTGCCCGACGAGCTCCGACTGCTCAGCCTTGCGCGCCTTCGACGACACCGCCTCCAGCCGGGAGATCTCGTCGCGCAGCCGCGCGTAGCTCATGAAGTCGCCCAGGTGACACTCCACCGCCTCGCGTGCGACGACGAGATCGGCCCGCGTCGAGCGGGAGGTGCGGGTGGCCTTCACCACCGACTTGTCCGTCTGGAACTGCGCGAACGACTGGTTGAGCAGGTCGCTGGCCCGTTCACGGCCCAGCGTGGCCATGAGGTTCACGGCCATGTTGTAAGTGGGGGCGAAGCTGGACACCAGCGGATACGTGCGTCGCGAGGCGAGGCCGGCGACCGCACGCGGGTCCATGCCGGACTGCCACAGCACGACGGCGTGGCCCTCGACGTCGATGCCGCGTCGGCCGGCACGCCCGGTCAGCTGGGTGTACTCCCCCGGCGTGATGTCGACGTGCGACTCGCCGTTGTACTTCACCAGCTTCTCGATGATCACGGTGCGCGCCGGCATGTTGATGCCCAGCGCGAGCGTCTCCGTGGCGAAGACCAGCTTGAGGGCACCCGTGGCGAAACCCTCTTCGACGATCGCCTTGTAGGCGGGCAACTGGCCGGCATGGTGCGCGGCCACCCCCGCCATCAACGCCTCCCGGAACCGGTCGTAGCCCAGCGCGTCCAGGTCCGCCCACGACAGCCCCTTGACGTGCTTGTCGGCGATGTCGCCGAGCAGCGCAGCCTCGGACCGGTTCGTCAGCGTGATGCCGGCGTCGAAGACCTGGCCGACCGCCGCGTCGCAGCCGACCCTGGAGAAGATGAAACAGATGCCCGGCAGCAGCTGCGCCCTGTCCAGCACGACGGCGACCTCGCCGCGGCTCGTGCGGTGCTCGCGGAAGCGCTCGTGTGCGGCGCCACCGTACCTGCCCGAACCCTGCGTCACCTCACGCTTGCCCCGCCCGGACCTGCCGCGCGGCCTGCGGGCGTCGTCGCGCACCTTGGTGGCCTCACCCTTCGAGACCCTCAGCAGCTCACGGTTGACCTTCGACGCGCGCGCCTCCGGCAGTTCCTGTGCAGTGGGGGCCACCCCTTCGAACAGGTCCATCAGCTTGCGGCCCACCAACACGTGCTGGAACAGCGGGACCGGCCGCCGCTCGGACACGACGATGGAGAACTCACCGCGCACGGTGCGGAGCCACTCGCCGAAGTCCTCCACGTTGCTCACCGTGGCCGACAGCGCCACGATCTGCACCGAATCCGACAGGCCGAGGATGACCTCTTCCCACACCGCGCCGCGGAACCGGTCCGCCAGGTAGTGCACCTCGTCCATCACGACGAAGCCGAGGTTGGCCAAGGTCGGGGAGCCCGCGTAGATCATGTTGCGCAGCACCTCTGTGGTCATCACCACGATCTGCGCCTCAGAGTTGATGGAGGTGTCGCCCGTCAGCAGACCCACCCGGTCTGACCCGTAGCGCTCCACCAGGTCGTGGTACTTCTGGTTCGAGAGCGCCTTGATGGGCGTGGTGTAGAAGCACTTGCGGGAGGTCTCAACCGCGAGGAAGACCGCGAACTCGCCCACGACGGTCTTGCCGGCGCCGGTGGGGGCGGCCACGAGGACGCCGCGGCCCTCCGCCAGCTCGCGGCATCCGTCGAGTTGGTAGTCGTCGAGCTGGTACGGGTAGAGCGCACTGAACTCGGAGAGTTGGTCGAGAACGTTGTCCGTCATTTGCGGATCACGTTACCGCACACGTTTGGGCAGGATGGGGACCTCGGGGGCGCGGAGCCTCAGCCCGCGTCCCCGACGATGACCTTCAGGCAGCCAGGGACGCAGGTCACGGTGGCGGGCACGTCGCCCATCTCCTCGCCGTCGCCCATCAGGAACAGACCGTCACCGTCCACCTCGACGGTGTGCGCACGGAGGCGCTCCACCACCGGGTCCGTGACGAAACCACCCGTGTAGACCGAGGGCAGGAGGCGCAACAGCTTGCCGCGTGACGCCTCATGGATGATCGTGACATCGAGCATGCCGTCGGCGACGTCCGCGTCCGGCGCGATCTGCATGCCGCCGCCGAACACCGCGGTGTTCGCGACCGCCACCATCATGGCCCGCAGTTCGCGGGGCTGGCCGTCGATGACCAGGCGGTACTCCAGGGGCGCGAAGGAGGCCAGCTCCCGCAGCGCGATCCAGCCGTAGCTCAGCGCCCCGAAGCGCAGCCGGATGTCGTTGGTGGCACGGTTGACCCGCGCGTCGTAGCCGCTGGAGACGACCGCGCCGACGAAACGCGCGCCGGAGTCGTTGGTGAGCTTGCTGAGGTCCATCACGCGGACGACGCCGGCCACGACGGCCTCCACGGACTGCCGGATGGATTTGGGGATACCCGCGCCGCGGGCGAAATCGTTGCCGGTGCCGGCGGGGATGACCGCGAGCGTCGCATCGGTTTCCGCGCAGGCGTTGAGGCCCAGATGGGCCATGCCGTCGCCACCCATGACCGCAACCACGTCGCCGGGACGGGCCTGCAGGGCGAGCGAACGCGTCAGGTCCCGGGCCTGGTCGTAAGACGTGGAGGTGACGATGTGCAGGTCTGCGCCGGTGAGGCCGTCGCGCAACTGGCGGGCGACGCCGGGAAGGGCACGGCCGGCACGACCGCCGCCGGAGGCTTCGTTGCACACGACGCTGACGAGGCGGCGTTTGGCAATCTCACCGGTCACTTGCCGTCTTCCAGGTCGATCGCGTATTCGGCGACCGTTTCCTCGGTGATGCCCTTGCGCTTGTCTGAAATCCGGCAGATCAGCTCCGCGATCAGGAACATGCCGGACACCGGCAGCGCCAGTGACAGCATCGAGAAGGGATCTGTGGTGGGCGTGGCCACTGCCGCGAGTACGACGCTGCCGAACATCACGAACTTGCGGGCTCTCTTGAGCTGGTAGCCGCGCACGACGTTGGCCATGTTCAGCGCCACGACGACCACGGGCAGCAGGAAGCTCAGGCCGAAGACCAGAATGATCTGGATCTCCATCTTGAGGAACTCCGCCATGTCCTGCATGTTGGTGATGCCCATGTCCTGTGGCGTGAAGCTCAACAGCACCTCAATGCCCTTGGGCCAGATGTAGTAACCGAGTGCGCACCCGCCGAGGAACAGCGGAGTGGCAGCGCCGATGAACCCGATCGCGTACTTCTTCTCCTTGGCCACCAGGCCGGGGGCTACGAAGGCCCACAGCTGGTAGACCCAGATGGGGGTGGACAGGATGATGCCGGCCACCACGCACAGCACCACGGCGAAGGTGAAGGAACTGGTCACGCCGTTGTTGACCACCATGAGGCTGGCTCCGGGCCGGGCCTCTTCGAGGGCGGTGCGGGCCCGGTTCCAGGGCGCCATGATCAGCAGCACCAGCTGCTTGTAGAAGATGATCGAGAAGGAACCGGCGAGGACGATCGCGATGGCGGCAATGGTGACCCGGTAGCGGAGTTCCCGCAGGTGGTCCCAGATTGACATCGTCCCGCCGGGGCCACCCTTCGGTGGCCGCAGCCAGGCGAACCGGCCCTCGGTGGCTGGCTCAGCAGTTGCGGCCGACATGATCAGCTTTCGCGCGGCTTCCGGTCGTGATCGATCTCAGGCTGGACGATCTCGGCGTCGACGACCTCGTCGTGACGCGTTGCACCACCCTCGCCCTCGACACCCTTGACCTCTTCCTTGAATTCGCGGATGGAGCGTCCCATGCCCTTACCGACACCGGCAAGACGCGAGCCGCCGAAAAGCAGCAGCGCGACAACGAGAATGATCACCCATTCCCAGCCGCCCATGAACAACAACGTAGGCATTGGTCCCTTTCTTAGGCGACGGGAGGCGTCGCCTGTTCTGCCCTCACAGTCTAGTCGCGCTGCGCAGGGGTTCTCTCAAGCTGACCGAGCAGCGTGCGCAGTTCGGCGCGCCGCTCGTTCAACACGGTGATCTCGGCCTTGACGTCTGAGGCCTTGTGCCCCAGCGACACGGCGTGGATGACCAGCGCCACCACACCTGCAACGGCGAGCGCGCCGACAACAACAACCCAGATCACGGGCGAAATGCTACCGGACGACCTCGGGATATCCAGCAAGGGCCCTGCCTGCCTTCACCTTGGCCGCCTGGGCGACCCTGTCGTCGGACACGTCCAGCACCGCGCCGCCGAGGCGCAGGATGAGCGAAACGGCCCAGTCGTGCGAGGCGACGGGGAACGTGACGGCCACCCTGTCACCCAGATCCTCGACGCCCACCGTCGGGAAGTACTCGGCGATCCAGCGGGCCGAGGGCTGCACCGTCAGCGTCAGCCGGTCGGGCACGTCGTCGAACCAGCCGTCCGGGGGTGCCCCGTGGTCGCCGGCCGCCTCGTCGAGCACCTCGACGGCGACGACCCGGTCCAACCGGTAGCTGCGCCAGGCCTCGCGTGACCTGCTCCACGCGTCGAGATAGGTGTAGCCGTCCACCAGGTTCAGCCTGGCGGGCTCGACCACGGCAGTGGTGGTCCCCTGCCTGCCGGTGGTGCGGTACTCCAGCTGCACTGCGCGTCGCTGTTCGACGGCTCGGCTCAGCGCCGCGCGCCGCTGCGGATCCGTCGACTCCACGGCCACGCTGACGTGGGCGTCGGCCTCCCCCACGGCCGCCTCCAGCTTCTTCAGCGCGCTCGCTGCCGCGTCGGACCTGCCCGCGACGTCGACGACGAGCCGCAGTGCGGCCAACAGGCCCGCGGCCTCCGCCGGGCGCAACCGCAGCGGCCGGGCCAGGACGTCAGCGTTGCGGAAGTCGATGTGTCCCTCCTCGCGCACCACGTCGATGTCGACGTCGAAGAGGTCGTCGAAGTACCCGCCCGGAAGGCCGCAGAACTGCAGCACCTCGAGGTCCCTGATCACCTGACGCGGCGTCACGCCGAACTCCTCAGCCACCTTCGCCACCTCGATACCGGGGTGGGCGGACAGGTACGGCACCAACCGCAGGAGCCGCGCGAGCTGTTCCTCGGACCTCACGATGCCACCGCCCGCAGTCGCTCGATCACGGCGGCGCGGAGCTCCGGCGGGTCGAGGAGGATCATGTCTGGCCCCGCCGCGGCCACCTCGCCGACGATCGCGTCGTCGGTGGAGAGGCTGACCCGGTAGGCGGTGTAGCCCTCGGGGACTCCCGCGTGGGCCACGGCCTCCGGGTGGGGGAAGTCGTGCGGGGCGCCTTCGCGCACTGCCACGACTGCGGTGCTGGCGCCGGGCGGCGCGAGCCGTTGGGCGCGCTCCCCCACGTCATCAGGCACGCTGTAGGCTCCCGCCTTGCCGTGGGCCACGGCCTCGCCGGTGAAGCGCGACAATTTGAAGAAGCGGTCCGCCTGGCGGTCCGGATCGAACCCGAACACATACCAGTGGCCGCGGCGCTGCAGCATCTTCCAGGGCTGCAGCCGACGCTCCTCCCCTGCATAGCTGAACGTCACCTCGACGCGACGCAGGATGGCGTCGTAGAGCACGTCGAAGCTCGGCTCTGCCACGGCCAGGAGCGGGCGCATCCGGGGCACCAGGGTGGGGTCCGGTGCAGCGCCGCCGGCACGCAGCGCCTCGAAGGCCTGGGCCGTGTGGTCCGCCGCCACCGTGTCCTGCCAGACCTGACCGGCGAGGCCGAGCGCGGAGAGTTCCTCGGGCGTGAAATCCAGCGGCGGGAGTTCGAACTCGGACCGGTTGATCCGGTACCCCTCCTCGTCGTCGAAGAACGGATCGTTGGAGCCGGTTTCGATCAGCACCCCGATGTTGCGCAGTTCTTCCTTGTCACGCTCGAACTGGCGTTCAAAGGCGCTGTCGCTCGCGGAGAGCCGGTAGCCCTCAACCGTCTCACGCAGTTCCTGTTTGGTCAGGAACCGACGGGTGCTGAGCAGCGCTATGAGCAGGTTGACAAGCCGCTCCGATTTCCTCGCTGACATGCGGCTCAGGGTACCGGGTGCGGAGGCGGCATCATGGACCCCATGCCACATATCGACCGATACGCGCCGAGCCCGACCTCGGACCTCCACCTGGGGAACCTGCGCACCGCCCTGGCCGGTTGGCTGCTCACCCGTTCCGTGGGCGGCCGGTGGCTGATGCGCGTCGAGGACCTGGATGCGGAACGGGTGCGGGCCGCCGACGGCGTGGAGTCGCGGAACCTGGCAGACCTGCTGGCCCTGGGGTTGGAATGGGACGGCGAGGTGGTACGCCAGTCCGAGCGGGTGGACCTGTACCGCGATGCCGTGCACAGCCTGCCCACCTACGAATGTTTCTGCAGTCGCCGGGAGATCGCCGAGGCTGCCTCCGCACCGCACGACGGGTACCGCGCCTACCCCGGCACCTGCCGGCGGCTGACCGCCTGGGAACGCGCCGAGCGCCGCGCCACCCGCAGGCCCGCCCTGCGGGTGGATTCCGGGGGCGCCACGTTCACCGTCGAGGATGTGCACGCAGGCCGGGTGGAGGGCGTCGTCGACGACTTCGTGCTGGTGCGCGGTGACGGCGCCTTCGCCTACAACCTGGCGGTGGTGGTCGACGACCTCGGGATGGGGGTCACCCACATCACCAGGGGCGACGACCTCCTCAGCTCGGCGCCCCGGCAGGCGTGGCTCACCCGCCAACTCGGCGGCACGCCGGCCACGTACGCGCATATCGGGCTGGTGGTCAACGAGGAGGGGCGACGGCTCGCCAAGCGCGACGGTGCGGTCACCCTCGCCGACCTGGCCCCGCTCAAACCCGCAGACGTTCTGGCGCGGCTCAGCAGCTCGCTCGGGCTCGGTCCCTGCCGGACAACAGAAGAAGCGCTGGCCGCCATGCCGGGCGATCAGCGCTTCTTCTCGGGTGCCGTGTTGCGGTCCTCCGACCGGGCCTTGGCGCCCGGCGAGGCCGTGGCGGACTAGTTCTGCACGTCCAGGATGTCGATCACGTAGACCAGCGTCTGGCCGGCCTCGAGCGGCGGGGTGGCCTCCGGGAGGCCGTCGGGGAACGCCAGCGCGGGCGGCACGACGAGCAGCACGCGGGAGCCGGCCGTCTTGCCGACGAGGCCCTGCTTCCAGCCCTCGATGAGGCTGGAGAGCTTGCCCGACTGCGGCGCCCAGGCGTCCTGCCAGATGGTGCCGTCGGCATAGTTGAACGCGCGGTACTGGACCTGGACGGTGGACTCTGCGGTGATGGCGGCACCCGGGCCCGTGATCAGCGCCTGGGCGCGCAGCTCTGTGGGAGCCGCAACTCCGGCCGGGACGGCGATCTCGGGCTTGCCGTCCTTCATCGTGACGGTGGGCATGCCCTCGGCCGGGGGAACCTCTTCGCCCACGGCCTCGGAGAAGTTCGACGAGATGATGTCGACGAGGAAGACCAACGACGTGCCTGCTTCGATGCCGGCGCCGGGGTTGCCCTCGCCGTAGCCGTCCTCGGGGACCATGCCGATCAGCACGCGGGAGCCGACCTTCTGGCCGGACAGCCCCTTCTGGAACCCGGGCACGACCTGCTCGAGCGAGAAGGTGGCGGGCTCGCCGCGCTCGTAGGAGCTGTCGAACACCTCACCGGTGGTGCCGTTGACGCCCATGTAGTTGATGGTGACCACCGACGTGTCGGTGAGCGTCTGCGCGCTCTCACCCTCCTTCAGCACGTCCGCCTGGGTCTTCTCGATGCCCCACGGCGCGGGGACCTTGACCTCGGGGACCTCGCCGTCGACGACCTCGACGGCGCTCAGGTCCGCGGAGGGGGTGATGGTGGGCTTGGGGCTCTCTTCGGCGCTCGGTGATGCCTCGACGCTCGGCGACGCCTCCGCATTCGGCTCAGCGGAGACCGACGCCGATGGCGACACCTCCGGCTCAGTGGTGGGGTCGTCGGAGCCACAGGCGGACAGGGTGATCAGCGAGGCGATACCGACGGCGGCCAGCATGCGACGCAGCGTTTTGGCGGAGAAAGTCACGGGGGAATCGTAGCCGACCCCGACAGGACCTCTGAAACCACGGCGAAGCCTGGGCGTAGTCTTCTGCGCATGTGGGCGGCGCTGCAGGGATTCACGACGATCGGCATCGTCGTCGCCGTCGGATATCTGCTCGCCCGCACCCGGGTCACCGGCCGCTCGGCGCAGAAGGTGCTGGGCGACGTGGCGTTCTACGTGGGCCAGCCCGCCCTGGTGTTGGTGGCCGTGGCGGGGGCGGATCTCGACCTGCTGATCGGCCCCCACGTGCTGGCCTTCGGGCTGGCCTGTGTCCTCACCGGCCTGGCGTTCTCCGTCACGATGGTGCGACGGTGGGGCGCCACCCGTGCGGAGGGTGCCCTCGCATATCTGGCCACGAGCTACGTCAACGCCGGCAACCTGGGCATCTCCATCGCCGCCTACGTGCTGGGCGACGCAGCGTGGGCGGCTCCCGCGATGCTGCTCCAGGTGCTGATCCTGCAACCCACTGCGGTGGCGGTGCTCGAGTCGACGCCGGCGGGCCGTGGCCGTTCGGTGGTCCGCAGCTTCCTCACCCATCCCCTGGTACTGGGGGGAGTCATCGGCCTGGCGCTGAACCTCAGTGCTGGGCAACCACCCATCGTTCTCTGGGATCCCCTGGTGCTGATGGCAGAGCTGGGTATTCCGGCCATGCTGCTGGCCTTCGGCATGTCGTTCCACTCCACTCCCCTGCCCGCCCTGAACAGGCTTCCCCGGCTGACCGTGGCCGCCATCGCGACGAAGTCTTTCGTGGTGCCGGGGGTGGCGCTCGGCCTGTCCCTGCTGTTCGGCCTCACCGGCACGCCGCTACGCGCCGCCGTCGTCCTGGCTGCGCTACCCACGGCCCAGGTCGTCTTCGTGCACGCCATGCGTTACCGCACCGCCCTCCCGCTGGTGCAGGCGACAACCCTGTGGACCACTCTGCTGAGCGTGCCGGTGATCGTGGCCGCCGGTGCCTTCCTCAACTGAACAGATACACTGGCGGAGCCTCATCCCCCTCGCAGCACCAGGAGAGCCGTGTTTGATCCCACCACCTGGGACGCCCCCTTAGCGGTCGTGGTGATGGCGCTCTTCGGGATCGTGATGCTGCGGGCCAACGCCACCTACTGGTTGGGGCGCGGCGTCGCCGCAGGGGCCCGGCGGACGCGGCTCGCCAAGCTGATGGAGTCGCGGCACTACGCCACGGGGGCCCTCTGGCTGAACCGGTGGGGCGCTCCCGCGGTGTCCATCTCGTTCCTGACCATCGGGATCCAGACCATGGTCAACCTGGCCGCGGGTGTCACGCGGATGCCGTTGCGTCGCTACCTGCCCGCCGTCACCATCGGCTGCATCATGTGGGCCTTCCTGTACGGCACCATCGGCATGATCGGCTTCAAGGCGATCGGGATCCTCTGGACCCGTTCCCCCTGGCTCGTGCTGGCCGTGGCTCTCGTGGCCGCCGCGCTGGTCATCTGGATCGTGCGTCGACGCGACGTCGCCCCCGACGCTGCGACACACTAGGGGCCATGACCCAGCCGCGCCCCACCTCGATCGTCGATGCCGGCTTCTACGTCGACGGGCGGCGGATCGCGTCGCCCACCACGTTCGACCAGAGCTTCAACCTGCTCGACGAGCACGCCGACGGTTTCGTGTGGATCGGCCTGTACCGGCCCACCCACGCTGAGATGGCCCTGTTGGCCGAAGAGTTCAAGCTGAGCCCCCTGCTGGTCGAAGACACCATCACCGCACATCAGCGGCCCAAGTTCGAGCGATACGGCGACACACTGTTCCTCGTGCTCCACGCCGCGAGGTACGTGGACCGCACCGAGACGGTGGATTTCGGCGAGGTGCACGCCATCGCCGGCGACCGTTTCGTCATCACGGTGCGCCACTCAGAGACACCTGACCTCACAGTTGTCCGGCGCGACCT
Organism: Tessaracoccus sp. MC1865; assembly: GCF_017815535.1. Lineage (NCBI taxonomy): Bacteria > Bacillati > Actinomycetota > Actinomycetes > Propionibacteriales > Propionibacteriaceae > Tessaracoccus > Tessaracoccus sp. MC1865. Next base: position 1,902,306 of record NZ_CP072596.1, read on the forward strand.
CGAATCGGCGCCGGAGACCCTGGGGATCGGGCCCAGCGTGGTGCTGGAGCAGCTCCTCGACAACATCGTCGACGATTACGGTCCGGTGGTGCTCGGCATCGAGAACGACATCGATGAGATCGAAACCCAGGTGTTCAGCGGGTCGGCCCGGGTGTCGCGCCGCATCTACCAGTTGTCACGCGAGGTGATGGTCCTCCAGCGCGCGGTACGCCCCCTGAAACCCATCCTCGACTCCGTGCGCCGCGACAGGGTGTTCCTGATGGCCGGCGAGCACCGTCGGCAGGAACTGCGCGACATCGAGGATCACGCCATCCACATCACCGAGCACGTCGAGGTGCTCCGCGAGACGCTGAAGGGCACCCTGGACCTCAACATATCGCTGCAGACGCAGCGGCAGAACGAGGAGGCCAGGAACATGACCTCGGCCAGCCTGAAGCAGACAGAGGACTCACGACGCATCGCGGCATGGGCCGGTGTGCTGTTCGTACCCAGCCTGGTGACGGGCACCTACGGGATGAACTTCCACAACATGCCCGAACTGGACTGGCCGTTCGGCTACCCCTTCGCCCTGCTCCTCATGGTGGGCACGGGCGTCGCGATGTACCTGGTCTTCAAGTCCAAGAAGTGGTTATAAGGCCTGGTTGAGCTTGCGCGCTGCGCCCTTGTCGGCCGACTGCGCGAGCATCCCGTAGATCTTCAAGGCCGTCGACACCGCACGCCGGCGCTGTTGCGTCGGCTGCCACCCCTTCGCGTCACGCGCGGCGCGCCGGGCGGCGAGGGTCTCGTCGTCGACCTCGAGGTGCAGCGAGCGGTCCGGGATCGAGATGGTGATCTTGTCGCCGTCCTCGATCAGCCCGATGGCGCCGCCGCTGGCGGCCTCCGGCGACACGTGCCCGATCGAGAGGCCCGAGGAGCCGCCGGAGAAGCGGCCGTCGGTGATCAGCGCACACTGCTGGCCGAGGCCGAGCGCCTTGAGGTAGGACGTGGGGTACAGCATCTCCTGCATGCCGGGACCGCCCTTGGGTCCTTCGTAGCGGACGATGACGATGTCGCCGGGCTTGACCACCTTGCCCAGGATGGCCTCCACAGCCGCGTCCTGCGACTCCGTGACCACCGCGGTGCCGGTGAAGTGCCACTGCGATTCCGGCACGCCGGCGGTCTTGACGATGGCGCCGTCGGGCGCGAGGTTGCCGGTGAGCACCGCCAGTCCGCCGTCGACCGTGTAGGGGTTGGCGGTGGAGCGGATGCACCCGTTGTCGGAATCGGTGTCCAGGCTCTCCCACCGGTTGGTGCTGGAGAACGCCTCGGTGGTGCGGACCCCGCCGGGAGCCGCGTGGAACAGCTCGATGGCCTCCGGCTTCGTCTTGCCGCTGCGGATGTCCCAGTCGTCGAGCCACTGCTGGAGCGTCGGGGTGTGCACGGAGGTGACCGCTTCGTTGAGCTTGCCGCCGCGGTGCAGTTCGCCCAGGATCGCCGGCACGCCGCCGGCGCGGTGCACGTCCTCCATGTAGTAACGCTCGGAGTTGGGCGCCACCTTGGCCAGGCACGGGGTGACCCGCGAGATCGCGTCGATGTCGGCCATGGTGAAGTCGACGTCGCCCTCCTGGGCCGCGGCGAGCAGGTGCAGCACGGTGTTGGTGGAGCCGCCCATGGCGACGTCGAGCTTGATGGCGTTCTCGAACGCGGGCTTCTGGGCGATGGACCTGGGCAGCACCGAGTCGTCGTCGTCCCCGTAGTACCGCTTGCACAGGTCGACGATGAGGCGCCCGGCCTCCTGGAACAGGCCCTTGCGCGCCGCCGCGGTGGCCAGCGTGGAGCCGTTGCCCGGCAGTGCGAGGCCGATGGCCTCGAGCAGGCAGTTCATCGAGTTGGCCGTGAACATGCCGGAGCAGGAGCCACATGTGGGGCAGGCGTTCTCTTCGATCCGGCCCAGTTCGGCGTCGCTGACGTTGGGGTCCACCGCAGCGACCATGGCGTTGACCAGGTCCAGCGAGCTCTCGACGGTACCGCCGTCCTTGATGACGGCCTTGCCAGCCTCCATGGGGCCGCCGGAGACGAACACTGTGGGGATGTTCAACCGCAGGGCGGCCAGGAACATGCCGGGTGTGATCTTGTCGCAGTTGGAGATGCACACCATGGCGTCGGCGCAGTGCGCATTGACCATGTACTCGACGGAGTCGGCGATCAGCTCGCGGCTCGGCAGCGAGTAGAGCATGCCGTCGTGGCCCATGGCGATGCCGTCGTCGACGGCGATGGTGTTGAACTCGCGGCCCACGCCGCCCGCTTCCGCGATGGACTCGGAGACGAGCTTGCCCATGTCCCGCAGGTGCACGTGGCCCGGCACGAACTGGGTGAACGAGTTGACCACCGCGATGATCGGCTTGCCCCAGTCGTTGTCCGTGACGCCGGTAGCACGCCAGAGCGCGCGGGCGCCTGCCATGTTGCGGCCGTGGGTGGTGGTGCGGGAGCGGAGCGCCGGCATGGTGTGGATACCTCCAAGGGATTTGTGCTCACAACACAATAGCGGCCCGCTCCGCGGGCTCAGCTCGCTGTACGTACCGTGAGCAATTGGATGGGGTCGTCGGGCGACACGCCGGGAAAACGGCTCGGAACCACACGTGACCCCACCCAATTGCTCATGACCCACTCAGGCGAGGTCGATCCAGCGCGACTCCATCGGCTCGAGGTCCAACTGCAGCGCAGTGACGTCGCCGTCGGAGACAAGGCCACCCACGCGGCCGGACACCGCTGTCGACGTCGCGACGGTGAGGTTGTTCATGACGAAGGCCCTGCCTGCGTCGGGGAACACCGCAATCTCGACCCCGGGGTTCGACGGGATCCAGTGGGCGTCGAAGTCGTCCTCGCGGCCGGCGGCCCAGTAGATGGCGCGGTGCAGCAACCGGGCGTTGTCGTGGCTGTAGGGCAGCCCAGCGGCGTAGACGGCCCGGCCGTTGCCGGTCTCCTTGGCCGCCAGGTCGACGGACTTATCGGTGAGGCGCAGGATCCGGGTGTCGTCGTTCAGGGCGAAGATGTCGCCGGCCCCTTCGCCCACGTCGACCTTGGTGGAGTCGTCGAGGTGGGCCGTGATGAAGTGCTGGGGCTTCTCCACCGGGTACCGGTCCGTCGACTGGCTGAGCCCCAGTTCCTTGTCGACGCCGAAAACGTCGGACAGCTGGAAGAAGGCCCCGTTGGCCAGCACCGCGGTCGGTTCACCCACACCGATGAGGCCGCCGCCCTGGTGGACGAACCGGCGCAGCGCCACGGCCAGCGACTCGTCGAGCCATTCGCTGCCGCCCGAGAACGCCGTCTCCGCGGCGCCGACGTTCAGCACCACGTCGAGGTCGGCCAGCTTGCCGTCGCGGGCCTCATCGAAGCTGACGAACTTCAGGTCGAACGGGAGCCCGGCGAGGGCCTCCATGACGCCGAGGTAGGAGTAGATCTGCTTGTACCAGAGCGCGTGCGCCACCATGTGCGTCTGCCAGGTGCGCAGGCTCCCCCAGGCGTTGAGCACGCCGATGCGGATGGGCGCGTTCTGGGGACGCTTGCCCTGTCCCTCGTCGTGGATGGAGCGGAACTCGTTGCAGATCTGTTCGATCCGCGCCATGAAGTCCGGGAACTGCACCGCCAGCGACAGGTAGCCGCCGTATCCGATGCGGTCCAGCGGCGTGCGCGCGATGGCGCGTCGGGCCAGCAGCCAGCTGTCGTTGGCCTCCCCGAGGGGGTCGCCGCCCGGGCGGAACACGTCGGGGAAGAAGTACGGGAGGAACCTGCCCTCGGTGAACTTCACGCCCGGGATGTCCGAGATCATGCGGCACGTGACAGAGGATCCGACCGAGCCCACGACACCGTCGATCCCGGTGCCGGAGAACAGCTCACCGTACGGTTCGGTGCCCATCCAGTTGTCGCCGAGGAACATGAGGGCTTCCTTGCCGTACTCGTGCACGATGTCGACGAGTTCCTTGACGCGGGAGCAGACGAAGCGGGTGGTGAACTCGATCCAATCGCGGAACACCTTCGACGGCACCCGGAAGGGCGAGTTGTAGTAGCCCTGGTCGATGAAGTCCTCGGCGCGCAACCGGTAGCCGTACTCCTCCTCGAAGGCCTCCATCGCCATGGGATTGACGGAGGTGGAGTAGCCGAACCAGTCGACGTACTTCTCCTTGCCGAGGTCGTTGAAGACGAGCGTGAAGTGATAGAAGAACGTGGTGAAGCGCACCACGTCGACCTCCGTGCGCTCCTCACACCACTGGCGCAGGGACGACTTCATGAACTCCCACGCGGCGGGGTGCCGGGCGTCGTAGCCGACCTCCCGCACGCGTGAATCGTCGTCCCACCAGTTGTTGGTGATGTAGTTGTACATCTGCGTGGAGTCCCAGACCTGCCAGGCCAGGAAGTTCACCGTGTACACGTGGAAGGGCACAGGCTCAGCGACGGTGACGGACACGTCGGTTCCCTGCCCCTCGACAGTCCAGCCGTCCACCGGCACGACCTCGCCGGTGGTGCGGTCGATGACCTCCCACCAGCGCTGCACATTTCCCTGGTCCGGCTCGACCTGGAGCTCGTAGTAGCCCTTCATGATGTCGATGGACAGCGGACCCTCGGCCGGAGCGGCCACGCGCTCACTCATCAGATAGAAGCGTGGGCGGGCGTCGAGGTTGGCTTCGGCAAACGCCTGCTGACCGCGTGCCGGGAAATACGTCTCGTAGACCTTCACCCCCAACTGGGGTGTGATCTCAGGCAGCCAGGTCCCGTCCGAGTTGCGCACGGCGTCGGCGCCGAGCCGTGCCAGAATGCCGGGCAACTGGTCGTCCATGCCCTGTTCGATCGGGAGGGTCACTCGCCCCTTTGCGTTCATGCAGAGTCCTTCGCAGATGTGTTGGTAAAGCGGTGTAGGTCGGAGACGAGTCTGGCACCGACGTGAGCGGTTCCGCACGTTGCGTGCAGACGCGCCGTCCACTCTGCGCGATTGCTCACTCCCCGACGGCGACGGGCCTCTCGGTGCCGCTGTACTGCGACCATGAACCCGGGTACAGGCGGCCCCGTCCGAGTCCCGCGTACTCCATCGCAATGAGGTTGTGACAGGCGGTGATACCGGACCCGCAATAGGAGATGGTCTTCGCCGCATCGTCGATCCCGCGGAAGCGTTCGCGCAACTCCTCCGGGCTGAGGAAATGGCCATCCTCCGTGAGGTTGTCCGTGAGCGGAAAGCTACGTGCACCGGGAATGTGTCCGGCCTTCGCGTCGATCGGCTCGGTCTCGCCACGGAAACGCTCAGCACCACGGGCATCGATGACGATGGACCCGCGCGCGGCCTCCTCGATGGTGGCCAGCGCCTCGTCCGGCCACGGCCTGACGGTGAAGGTGGCATGAGCCGGGTCGGGGACCACCGTGGTGAGTTCCCCGTCATAGGCGGCCATTCCGCCGTCGAGCAGGGCTGCGTCGCGGCCCAGCATGCGCAGGAGCCACACCAGGCGTCCGGCCATCGACCCCCCCGCGTCGTCATAGGCCACGACGATGGAGTCGTCGCCGATCCCGACGGCGGCGAGCCCATCGGCGAAGCGCTGCGGGGTGGGCAACGGATGCCGGCCCAACTCAGCCGTGGGGGGATCCGCCAGCACCTCGTCCATCGGAACATGGACGGCGCCGGGAAGATGGCCGTGCTCATAGGCCAGGGCGCCGGAGCGACCGTCGAGGTAGTGCCGCACATCCGCGAGCACCACGTGGGGATGGGCCTGGAGCCAGGCCACGTCGACGACTGGAGGAATCACGCGTCCAGCGTAACGTGGCTGAAGTCTGGCAACATTCCGTTCTCCAGCCCCCACCTCACCGCCTGGGAGCGCCGTTCGACGCCGATCTTGCGGTACGCCGAGCGGATATAGGACTTCACCGAGTTGATGCTCAGGTAACTGCGGCTCGCGATGTCCTGGTTGGTCAGGCCGCGGGTGATGAGCGCCAGGACTTCCGATTCCCGCGCCGTGAGGCCGAAGTGGGCCCCCGGCCAGGCGAGGTCCTCGGGCGAGGTGAGCGTGTGCCCGTCGTGGTCCGGGTTCGGCTCCGAGATCACCACTTCGCCGCGGGCGATGGCCTCGAGCGACTCCACCAACTGGGCTGCGGACATCGACTTGTCGAGGTACCCCCGGCACCCTCTGGCGACGGCCTGCGCCGCGAGGTCCGGATGCATGGTCCAGGTGTAGATCACCAGCGCCCCCGTCCCCCTGCCGCCGATCAGGGCCTGAATGTCCGGGTCATCTTCGTGGTTCTGGCTGAACGTGTCGTAGAGGGTGACATCCACGGGTTCCTCCACGTGTTGACGGGAACCCATGTCGACGACCTCGACCCGATCCTCGTAGGGCGCGAGCATGCTACGTAGCCCATGCACGACCACTTCATAGTCGTTGAGGATTGCGATACGCAGTCGTTTGTCAGTCACGAGAGTCAATATACGCAGCAACCTGTGCAAAAGGCGGTAAACGCCGACAAACTCACCCTGACTAGCGTTTTAGTCTCATCTCAAAGGGTGGGGTGGGGGTTTCCAGCGCCGGCCGAAGGTGCTCCACAGGGCCCATCCGAGAGCGCCTGCGAGATAGGTGACGAGGACGACCCAGAAGGCCCCTGAGAAACCCGGCTGCCCCCTGGCCACCCTGCCCACCTGATCCAGGGCGAAGCCGACGAAGGTGATGGTCGCGGCCCCGAACCACCCCATGTCGTCAGCGATCATCCGACGCGTCCGAGGGAGGTTCTCCGCCCTCAGCCAGTAGTCACGGTGCGGGAGGTTGATGGCTTCGACCGGCAGCCGGCCGATCAGTCTGGGGACGAACCACATCACCAGGAACAGCCCCAGGCCGGCCAGGCAGGCCATCAGCACGTGGGTGGGGCGGTCGGACCATCCGGTGACCTCCCCTCCGGGCCCGATCTGTCCCGGCACCCGGTGCGGCAGTGTGGACGCCTGGTAGACCACGAGCACCGCGTAGCCGGCGGCTGCGGCGAGCAGTGCGGCTCGCGCCGTCGACAGACCGGTCGACGCAGGCTCGTTCACTTCCCTCACGGGGACAGCCTAAGCCCGGCGCAACGCGGACAGGGCCGCCCCGGTTGTGCCCGGGGCGGCCCTGCGGTTCCACATCGTGCTGGTCAGCTGTCAGTTCTCAGGCAGTTGTCGCTCCGGTTCTCGCACTGACTCAGCGCAAGGTGCCGTTCACCCAGTGACTCAGCTCCGCCCCCAGCCGCAGTGGAGCGATACGATCGGATCAAGCGGCGCGATCGTTGACTCCGTCCGTCAAGGTGCCACCGTGATCAGCTGGACGCCCAGCTTGCTCTCGAGGCTCCACATCGGGGAGTACGCAACGCAACTATCCTGCCAATAACCCGTGGCGGGGTTCCATCCAGGGCCCCATGGTGCATGAGTGAGAGTAGTTTGAGGGGACGCCGGGCGCCGTCATGGTCGAGCCTGCTCGATATGGAGCAACTGTGTCGTTCCTAGCCCAGCCCTCCTCGGAGGGTCCAGCATCAATATCGCCGGTGACGTGTACCTCTGAGACAAGGTCAGCATCGCCGATCGCCTCCCTCGCAGCGACCGCAAGGTCCTGATCAATCAGTACGCGAACGACTGGGTTATCGTCGTGCGTGCCGGGTCCAACCCACGCGTACACTGGCTTCAGCGCGTCAACGATGGACTGGACAGTCAGTACGTCATCGGCGATCTGATCGCGCGAGGTCGTAACAATTCGGGTTGCGGGCTCGCTAGCGAGTTCCACCCCAGCCAAAGCTAGTTCCTCGTCCAAGGCGGCGCTCCCCGACTTGGCCAATCTCGACCCCTGCAAAATATCAATCGTGACGGATAGGTCGAAATCCACGCTGACACCGTCGAAACCTGGTAGATCGGCGAGCGCGGTTTCGAGTCGGCGCTGTAGGGCGATCTGCTCATCTACCAAGACCCCTGTCCTCGGGTCATCCTGCGAATATATCTGCTCGGTGCTGACTGTCCCTGGCGGACCCGGGATGGGCACTTCGCTCTTCTCGGCAGCAGCCCAGGGACCTAAGCTCGCCAACGCTAGGGCACTTACAATCACGATGGCTGAACGTCTCATACTTGAGACTCCTTCGGTGGAAACCACGCAGTCTCCTTTTCGAGAGATTAGCCGGGGTTGCCCCATGATTGTTCATCATCCGAGAAATCGGACGGTCCATGTGCACGCTTTGCATACATCTGCGGGCTGCGGAGCGGATCGACGGAACGCCACCTCAAGGGACTTTAGGTACTGCCTCGATATCTGGCGGCACACAAGAGGCCCGGAACCACATCGGTTCCGGGCCTCTTCGCGTTGCCGTTGTACGTTCCCGGTGAAAGTCACACCCGTGACCGTCTCACGTCACTGACATGCCTGTGCGAATCCACTGACATCGGGTGTGAATCCACTGATAAATCAGTGCGAATCCGCTGACATTTCGATGAGAACTGACATCAGCTGCAACCGCTGGTGGAGCCGCAGCCCTCGCAGACGTAGCAGCTGCCCGACGGGCGCATCTTGGTGCCGCAGGTCATGCAGAGCGGCGCGTCGATCGCGGCGACACCCATGGCCTCCATCAACTCCGCCGTCGTGTGCGCGTCGATCAGCGAAGGCTGACGGGCGCCGTCCACGTTGAAGTCGTCGAACTCGTCGTTGCGGAGTTGCTCGGCCTCGGGCATCCGGGCCTCGTCCTCCTCCGACAGGTAGCTGCCGGTCTCGACGTAGCGGGCGCGCTCACCGGCGGTGTAGATGCCGAGTTCGGCGCGGTCGTCGAACGTGAGGTAGTCCAGGGCCAGGCGGCGGAAGATGTAGTCCATGAAGGACTGCGCGATCCGGATGTCGGGGTCGTCCGTCATACCGGCGGGTTCAAACTTCAGGTTGGTGAACTTCTGCACGAAACTCTCCAGCGGCACGCCGTACTGCAGGCCGATCGACACTGCGATGGAGAACGCGTCCATCACGCCGGACAGCGTGGAACCCTGCTTGCCGAGCTTGAGGAACACCTCGCCGAGGCGGCCGTCGTCGTAGGCACCCGACGTCATGTAGCCCTCGGCACCGCTCACAGAGAAGCTCGTGGTGCGCGAAGCACGCGACTTGGGCAGGCGGCGGCGCTTGGGACGGTACTCGATGCGCACCTCGGGCTGCGGGGCTTCCTTCGCCTCGACGGCGGTCTTCTTCTTGCCGTCGGAGAGGGGCTGGCCGACCTTGCAGTTGTCGCGGTAGACGGCGAGCGCCTTGAGACCGAGCTTCCAGCCCTGCAGGTAGACGTCCGCGATCTCCTCGACCGTGGCGTCCTCCGGGAGGTTGACCGTCTTGGAGATGGCGCCGGAGAGGAAGGGCTGCACGGCCGCCATCATGCGCACGTGACCCATGGGCTTGATGGCCCGGGTCCCCATGGCGGTGTCGAAGACCTCGTAGTGCTCGGCGGCCAGACCTGGAGCCCCGATCACGTGACCGTGGGTGCCGATGAACTCGACGATGGCGTCGATGTCCTCCGACTTGTAGCCGAGACGCTTGAGCGCGCGCGGGACCGTCTGGTTGACGATCTGCATCGAACCGCCGCCGACGAGCTTCTTGAACTTCACGAGCGAGAAGTCCGGCTCGACGCCGGTGGTGTCGCAGTCCATCATGAAGCCGATGGTGCCGGTGGGCGCCAGCACGGAGGCCTGCGCGTTGCGGAAGCCGTTCTTGGCGCCCAGCGAGACCACGTGGTCCCACTCGCGGGTGGCGACGGCATGCAGCTGCCGGTCGTCTGCCAGCACGCGCAGGTCGTCGTTGGCCGCCTGGTGCTTGCGCATCACGCGCTGGTGGGCCTCCGCGTTGACGGCGTAGCCGTTGTACGGGCCGACGATGGCGGCGAGCTCAGCCGAGCGGCGGTACGAGGCGCCCGTCATGACCGACGTGATGGCGGCGGCGGTGGAGCGGCCACCATCCGTGTCATAACCCTTGCCCATGGCCATCAGCAGTGCGCCGAGGTTGGCGTAGCCGATGCCCAGCTGGCGGAAGTTGCGGGTGGTCTCCCCGATGGACTCGGTGGGGAAATCCGCGAAACAGATCGAGATGTCCATCGCGGTGATGATCAACTCGACAGCCTTGACGAACGTCTCCGCGTCGAAGGTGCCGTCGGGCTTGAGGAACTTCAGCAGGTTGAGCGAGGCCAGGTTGCACGACGAGTTGTCGAGGCTCATGTACTCGGAGCAGGGGTTGGACGCCGTGATGGGGCCGGTCACCGGGTTGGTGTGCCAGTCGTTGATGGTGTCGTTGTACTGGATGCCGGGATCCGCACATTCCCAGGCCGCCTTGGCCATCTTCTGGAACAGGTCGTTTGCGTCGACCTCCTCGATCACCGAGCCGTCGCTGCGGGACCGCAGCCCGAAGGAGGCACCGTCCTCGACGGCGGTCATGAACTCGTCGCTGACGCGAACGGAGTTGTTGGCGTTCTGGTACTGCACCGAGGTGATGTCCTTGCCGCCCAGGTCCATGTCGAACCCGGCGTCACGCAGGGCGCGGATCTTGTCCTCTTCGCGCGCCTTGGTCTCGATGAACTCCACGATGTCCGGGTGGTCCACGTCGAGCACCACCATCTTGGCGGCCCTACGGGTGGCGCCGCCGGACTTGATGGTGCCGGCCGACGCGTCGGCGCCCCGCATGAAGGACACCGGGCCGGAGGCGGTGCCGCCGGAGCTCAGGAGTTCCTTGGACGAACGGATGCGGGAGAGGTTGAGGCCGGCGCCGGAGCCGCCCTTGAAGATGAAGCCCTCTTCCCGGTACCAGTTGAGGATGGACTCCATGGAGTCGTCGACCGAGAGGATGAAGCAGGCGCTGACCTGCTGCGGCGAGGGGGTGCCGACGTTGAACCAGACGGGCGAGTTGAAGGAGAAGTACTGGTTGAGCAGCATCCACGTGAGTTCGTGGCCGAACATCTCCGCGTCGGAGTCCGTGGCGAAGTAGCCGTAGTCGGCGCCGGCCTTGACGTAGCTCGTCACCACCCGGTCGATGAGGGTGCGCAGCGAGTCTTCCCGCTCGGGGGTGCCGACGGCGCCACGGAAGTACTTCGTGGTGACGATGGTGGAGGCGTTGACGCTCCAGGACGACGGGAACTCCACGCCGTGCTGCTCGAAGACGGTCTCACCGGTTCGCCAGTTCGTCTGCACCACGTCGCGGCGGTCCCACTCAACTTCGTCGTACGGATGCACGCCCGGCTTGGTGAAGACGCGGTCGATGACGAGACCCTTGGCCTCTGTGTCCGAGGACTTGCGGCGGGAGGCCCGCGCTGCGGTCGCTGTCATGGTCAAAACCCCTCTGATTCTCTTGCTGCGTTTGATTCGATGTGAAGCTGATGTGTTGCTCAGCCGAGGAGCGGCTCTTGGGCGGTGAGCTGCTGGAAGGCAGCTCCGCCCTCGGGTGCCGGCTTCCTGGTGGTTGCGCTGAGGCGCAGGGCGTCGATCTCGCGTTGGAAATCGTCGACCGACTCGTAGTTCTTGTAGACGCTGGCGAAGCGGAGGTACGCGACGGAGTCGAGCTCCTCCAGTGGGCCGAGGATGGCCACGCCGATCTGTTCCGAAGGGATCTCCGCCTGGCCGGAGGCCCGGAGGGACTCCTCCACACGCTGGGCGAGAGCGGCCAACTGCGCCGGTGTGACGGGACGGCCCTTACAGGCCTTCGACACGCCGCGCATGACCTTCTCGCGGCTGAACGATTCGACGACGCCGGACCGCTTCACCACCGTCAGGATGATCTGTTCGATCGTGGTGAACTTGCGCTCGCACATGGGGCACATGCGACGGCGCCGGATGGCGGAACCGTCGTCTGTCGCGCGCGAATCCGACACCTTGGTGTCGCAGTGGCGGCAGAACGGGCAGTGCACTGTGCGGGCCTTCCTCAAGCGATGGAGCGAGTGGACAACAGTGCCACACCGGAGCGGTTCCTCACAAGTGGCGAATCACGTTCGAATCACAACTTGTAGGGGAATCACATCAGTGCAACCACTAGATGTAGGGATCACACTAGGCGCGGCCCATCACGAAGGCAAGAGACACGCCGAGGGGAATTCGGCGTGTCCCAGTAGAGGAATCAGGGCTGTGTGACGTGGGCCCATGCGGGGTCACCGGGGACGTATGCCACCGCCGGATCCGGCGACACGAAGCCGTCCACCAACTGAGCGGCGGAGACGGCGCCGCCAGCCAGTGCCAACAGCGACACCACCGCGACCTTGACCGCGAGCCACGCGGAACGGCGCTCCGGGCTCACGACACGGCACGAGGCAGCGGCGCCCGTGCGGCCGGGGCCCACCGGGCGGGCAGGACTGAGGCGGGGCAGATGGAGATCAGGGCGGCCGGCCGGGGACACGGTGACGACCCGACGACCGGGCGTGCCGACGATCTGGAAGCGAACTGCGCTCGACGTGGTCATGACTGACCTCTTTCATTCCTAGAACAAGTGTTCGATTGAAACGGTACCCCATGTGCGGATCAGATTCAAACATTCGTTCGAAGCGTGGTGTGCGCCACGGGATTTCGCGACGTGAACCATTCAACACGTCCCCTCTGACAAAATTCGTCGACCATCGACACGCCTGCGCATTTCGAACACCTGTTCCAGCTAATGGCTACCATGGGGGCCATGGCTGACAAGACGAACCGCCCGCGCCGTGGCCGCCCGAGCAACGCAGAGATCGAGGCACAGCTCGCAGGCTTCCCCATCCCCGACGGACCGGATTACGGGCTCTCCCGCAGGCAACTGGCGCTGGTGCACGTGATCAAGGACGCCATCGAGGACCTCGGCTACCCGCCCAGCATCCGCGAGGTGGCGGACAGGGCCGGGCTGGCGTCGACGTCCTCAGTGACCTACCAACTGCGCATGCTGGAGCAGAAGGGCTTCATCCGCCGCGACCCGAACCGGCCGCGTGCCGTCGTGCTGACCCTGCCGGACGTGCCCAAGCTCCCCGAGGAACTGGATTCGGCGCAGGGATGGGATGCGCGTCCCTCAGCGGTTGCCGCCCCCGTGTTGGGCCGGATCGCGGCCGGCGGGCCGATTCTGGCCGAGGAGCACATCGAGGACGTGTTCGCGCTGCCGAAGCAGATCGTCGGCGACGGCCAGCTCTTCCTCCTGGAGGTCAAGGGCGATTCCATGATCGATGCGGCCATCTGCGACGGTGACTGGGTAGTGGTACGCCAACAGAAGGACGCCACCAACGGCGACATCGTCGCCGCGCTGCTCGACGACGAGGCCACCGTCAAGACCTACAAGCTGCAGCAGGGCAAGGTGTGGCTGCTGCCGCACAACGAGCGCTACTCCCCCATCGACGGCACCCACGCCAGCATCATGGGCAAGGTCGTGGCGCTGCTCCGCAAGGTGTGAGCCCCGGTAGGTCACTCAAGGTCGCCGCGGAGGCGGCGGAGTGCCGACACGGCCACGTCGCCATCCGTGGTGGCCCAGAAATCAGGTAGCGACGCAGTGAGGAAGGATCCGTACCGCGCGGTGGCCAACCGTGGGTCGAGCATGGCCACCACTCCTCTGTCCTCGGAGCGCCGGATCAGCCTTCCGGCCCCCTGGGCCAGGAGCAGTGCGGCATGGGTGGCGGCCACACTCATGAAACCGTTGCCCCCCGCGTCGTCGACCGCCTTCTTCCTGGCCTGCATCAGTGGGTCGTCCGGCCTCGGGAACGGGATCTTGTCGATGATGACGAGCTGGCACGATTCGCCCGGGACGTCGACACCCTGCCACAGCGACATGGTGCCGAACAGGGCGGTGGTGGGCTCGTCGAGGAAGCGTCTGGTGAGCTCTGACAGTTGGGCGTCGCCCTGCGCCAGGATGGTCAGGTCCGGCAGTTCCCGCCTGCAGTAGTCGGCGGCCTGGTCAGCCGCCCTGCGCGAAGCGAACAGCCCCAGCGCCCTGCCCTCCGCCGCCCAGACCAGCTGCGCGATCTCCGCGAGGGTCTTGTCGTGCATCCCGTCGCGGCCCGGTGGCGGCAGCCGGCGGGCCACGTACAGGATGCCCTGCTTGCGGTAGTCGAACGGCGAGCCGACGTCGATGCCGCGCCACGCGAACTCGTTGTCCCCCTCTTCCTCGGCCTCAAGCCGGTCTGCCGCGCGCAGCCCGACGGCGCCCGCAGCCGGTTCGAACGCCCCGCCCAACGTGAGCGTGGCAGAGGTCAGCACGGTTGGCCCTTGGCCGAAGACCTGGTCCCTGAGGAGGCCCGACACGTTGAGCGGCGCCACGTACGCGGCGCGCCCCATGATGTCGGACTCTGTCACCCAGACCACGTCCTGGGGTTTCAGAGCGGCGATCCGCTCCGCGATGTCGAAGATCTCCCTGACCGACGAGGTGGCCTGCTGACGGTCCGGGTCGTCGGTCACCTTGCCCAGCGCGCTCACCACACGACGAGAAACGTCGCGCAGCGCTGCCGCAGCGTACGGCAGTGGCGCGGAGGACTCCGTGATGCGGGTGAGTTCTGATTCGTCCAGGGCCTCGCGCAACGTGTCCACCTGGTCGAGGAAATCCACGCCGAGGTCGTCGTCGAGCCAGGTGAGTGCCCGCCGGGCGGCGCGATCCACGATGCCCGGGGTCAGTTCATCCGTTGCCGCGGTCGTGATGCGGCTGACCAGTTCGTGCGCCTCATCCACGACGAGCGCTGCGTGTTCCGGCAGCGCGGTGCCACCGTGCATGGCGTTGATGGCCAGCAGCGCATGGTTGGTGACGATGAGATCCGCGTCGCGTGCAACCTCGCGGGACTTCTCGACGAAGCACTCCGCCCCGAAGGGGCAGGCCGACACCCCCAGACACTCCCTCGTGGGGATCGACACCTGCGACCAGCCGCGGGCGGTGTGCGTGGGGGCATCGTCGCGGTCTGCCAGGCCGCCGCTCTGCGCCTGGCCCTCGATCCATTCGCGCAGCGCCAGTACCTCGGCGCCGAGCCTGCTGACGTCGTCGGCCTTCGACTTGGCCGCCGTCTCCGCCATGGCGGAGGCGCCGATCAGGGAATCCTGGTCCAGGTCTGAGCCCTGGCGGGCCCGGTAGAGGCAGGCGTAGTTGGTGCGGCCCTTCAGGATGGCCGCCTTGGGCCGCTGGCCGGTGACCTCCTCCACTGCGTCGAGCGCCGTGGGGATGTCCTTGGTCGCCAACTGGGCCTGGAGCGCCAGGGTGGCCGTGGCCACGACCACGACCTCGCCGGTGCTCACGCTCCGGGCGAGCGCGGGTGCGAGGTAGCCGAGCGACTTGCCGGTGCCCGTACCCGCCTGCACCAGGAGGTGGGTGTCATCCTCGAATGCCGCGGCCACGGCGTCTGCCATGGCCTGCTGACCGGGGCGTGCCTCGCCCCCGATGTCACCGACCGCGGCCGCCAGAATGGCTCCGTGATCAGTCACGTACGAACTCGGCCAGCTCATCGGCGAGATCAGGGCGCACCCGCGCGCTGATCAGCGTGCCGTCGCCGGTGTGCTCGAGCGAATCGATCACGGCCGTCTTGTGGACCTTGTCCACCAGATCCCCGCGGTTGTACGGCACCAGAGCGGTGAGCGCGACCTCGGGGCGCGGGAGCCTCTGCTCGAGGGCCTCACGCAGCGCCTCGAGGCCGCGGCCCGTCCGCGCGGAGATGACGACGGCATCCGGGTGCTTTGCACGCAACGCCATGATGCTGGCGGCATCCGCGACGTCCGCCTTGTTGAGGACCAGCAGTTCCGGCACAGAGGCTGCGCCGATCTCTGACAACACGGTGCGGACGGCCCTGATCTGCCCCTCAGGATCCGGATCTGCGGCGTCCACCACGTGGAGCAGCAGGTCTGCCTGGGCCGACTCCTCCAAGGTGGAGCGGAACGCCTCGACGAGGTCGTGGGGGAGATGCCGCACGAAGCCGACGGTGTCTGTGAGCGTGAACACGCGGCCGTCGTCGGTCTCCGAGCGGCGGGTGGTGGGGTCCAGGGTGGCGAACAGCGCGTCCTCCACCAGCACCCCGGCGCCCGTGAGCCGGTTGAGCAACGACGACTTACCCGCGTTGGTGTACCCGACGATGGCGACGGAAGGCACCTGGTGACGACGCCGCTCCGCCCGCTTGGATTCGCGGGTGGCGTCCATCTCGCGCAGCTTCCGGCGCAACTGCGAGATCCGGGTGTGGATGCGGCGGCGGTCTGTCTCGATGCGGGTCTCACCGGGGCCTCGGCCACCGATACCTGCACCGCCAGCGACGCGGCCACCCGCCTGGCGCGACAGGTTGCCGCCCCAGCCGCGGAGGCGCTGCTTGAGGTACTGCAGTTGGGCCAGTTCGACCTGGGCCTTGCCCTCCGCGCTCTTGGCGTGCTGGGCGAAGATGTCGAGGATCAGTGCTGTGCGGTCCACCACCTTGACCTTGATCCGGTCTTCGAGGTTTCGCAACTGCGCGGGTTCGAGTTCACCGTCGCAGATGACGGTGTCTGCGCCCGTGGCGCGCACCACCTCCGCGACTTCCAGCACCTTGCCGCGGCCGATGTAGGTTGCCGGGTCCGGGTGGGAGCGACGCTGGACCAGCGCGTCGAGCACCTCTGAGCCGGCGGTCTCCGCCAGCAGCTTGAGCTCGTCCATCGCGTTGTCGGCGTCTTCCTGTGAGCCTGTGGTCCAGACACTGACCAGCACCACGCGCTCGAGCCGCAGTTCGCGGTACTCGACCTCTGTGACGTCCTCGAGTTCGGTGCGCAGGCCGGCGACGCGGCGCAACGAATGGCGCGCCGCCAGGTCTTCCTGGTCGCCGTCGTAGTCAGGCTCCAGCTCGTCGTCGTAGTCGAGCAGGTCTTCGTCAGAATTAGTCATCGTCTGCTCATTCTTCCAGCCCAGCCCCTGACATCCAAGGGACGGGCACGGGCTGTGGATAATCGCGTCAGATCCAGAATTCCCCACGCCCGATGATCACCGCAGGCCCGGTCAGGCGGGCCGCGTCACCGTCGAAATCGACCGTGAGGTCGCCACCGGGAACGGTCACGTCGACGCTGCCGTCATGCTGAGCGCGCCGGCGATAGGCCGCCGCGGTGGCCACCACGCCAGTGCCGCAGCTCTGGGTCTCCCCCACGCCGCGCTCGAAGACCCGCATGGACAGCTTGCCTGGCTCGTCGACCCGGACGAACTCGACATTGACGCCCTCGGGGAAGGCACTCACAGGTTCCCAGGTGGGGGCGTCGTACAGATTGAGGGAGTCGAGGTCCTCGTCCTGAAGGAACACCACGGCGTGGGGGTTGCCGACATCCACCTTCGTCGCCGGCCACTCCCGCCCGCCGAGCCGGACGGTGACGTCCTCATCGGACACGGTCGCGTCCCCCATGGTGGTGCGGATCAGCCCGTGCCTGGCCACTTCGACGCGGCGGAGGCCCGCCCGGGTTGCCACGTCGAACTCCCCGTTGTCGACCAGCTGCTCGTTGATCAGGTGGCGGGCGAACACCCGCAACCCGTTGCCGCACATCTCGGCGATGGATCCGTCGGCGTTGTAGTAGTCCATGAACCAGAGCGAGCTGTCGCCCTCCCAGCCGCGGATGCTGGAGGCCCGGACCACGCGGATCACGCCGTCGGCGCCGATGCCGCTGTGCCGGTCACAGACCATCTGGATGAAGTCGGGATGCATCTCATGCATGCCGTAGGAGTCATCCAGGATGATGAAGTCGTTGCGGGTGCCGTGACCCTTGTGGAAGCTGAACCGACGCATCACGCCCTCCTGAGTTTCACAAGTCTATCCCTGTGAGCACGCTTTGGACCGCCGTCGGGGAGGTTGCGTCCAGCCATGTGATGCGGGGGTCGCGCCGGTACCAACCGAGTTGGCGACGGAAGAACCGCCGGGTGGCTCGCTGCACCTCACCGCGGGCCTCCGCTTCGGTGAGTTCGCCGTCGAGGAAGCCGACCACCTGCCGGTAGCCGATCGCCCGGATCGCGGTGACGCCCTCACGCAGGCCCCGCGCCAGGAGGGCCGTGACCTCCTCAACGAGGCCCTGTTCCCACATCTGTTCGACGCGCAGGTCGATCCGCCGGTCCAGTTCCGCCCGGTCCAGGTTCAGCCCGAACTGGTGCACGTCTTCCAGTTCGTAGGTCCACTCGGGGATGACGGGGGCGTGGCCCCCTGTCAGCTCGAGCACCTCGAGGGCCCGGACGATCCGGCGGCCGTTGGCGGGCTCGATGGCGGCCGCCGACTCAGGCGCCAGTTCGGCGAGCCGACGGTGCAGCGCATGCGGCCCGCCCTGGTCGAGTTCCTGCTCCCAACGCGCCCGGACGGCCGCGTCAGAGGCCGGGAACTCGAAGCGGTCGGTGATCGCTCGGGTGTAGAGGGCCGAGCCGCCCACCAGGATCGGGATGACCCCCCTAGCCCGCAGGCTGGCGATGGTGGCGCGGGCGAGCCGCTGGAAGTCTGCCACCGACGCCCGCTCGGTGACCTCTGCGATGTCGATCAGGTGGTGGGGCACCCCGCGCCGCTCCTCGACGGTGGGCTTGGCCGTGCCGATGTCCATCCCCCGGTAGACGAGCATCGAGTCTGCGTTCACCACTTCGGCGGGGTGGCCGCGCTCTGCCAACGCCAGCGCGAGATCGACGGCGAGGCCCGATTTGCCTGTGGCCGTGGGGCCGACGAGAACGATCAAGGGAAGGGACACGCCCCCAGTCTGCCAAAAGCCTGACGCGCGGGTCTCCGGGGTGGGCATGATGGGGACCTCACCCCACCACCCGAAGGACATGACATGGGACTCTTCGACAACCTCGATGACCTGGCCAAGCAGCACGAGACGCAGATCGAGGAGGGCATCGAGCGGGCCGGCGACTTCGTCGACGACAAGACCGACGGCAGGTACGCCGGTCATGTGGACAAGGCGCAGGACTTCGGCAACGACCAGCTCGACAAGCTCACGGGCGACCAGCCCGAGCGCCCGGCCGATCAGCCCAGGCGCCCAGCCGACCAGCCCTGATCAGTTGCAGCCGGTGGCGGCGGGCAGCGGCGCGGGCTTCTCCAACGTGGGCATGCCCAGCCCGACGCCCGCCGGCCTGGCGCCTCCCTGCGCCGCCTCCCACGCGTCCCCTCCGCGGGTACGCCTGAGGTTGGTGGGCAGGAGGTCCGAGTTCAGGTGGTGCGGCGCCGCATGTGTGATCGACACCGTGGCGATGTCGCCCGGCCGGGGCCGCAGCGCCGGGTCCTCCGGAACCGCCACGTGGACCAGGCGGTTGTCCCGCGCCCGGCCGCTCATGCGGTGGGTCTCGGCATCCTTGCGGCCCTCACCGGTGGCGAACATGACCTCGATCTCCTGGCCGGCGAACGTCTTGTTCTCCTCCCAGGCCAGGTCATTGACCAGGTCGACGAGGCGCAGGTAGCGCTCCTGCACGATCTCCTTCGGCACCTGGTCAGGCATGGTGGCCGCAGGCGTGCCGGGGCGGATCGAGTACTGGAAGGTGAAGGCGGCGGAGAACCGCGAGCGACGCACGACGTCCATCGTCGCCTGGAAGTCCTCTTCGGTCTCGCCGGGGAATCCCACGATGATGTCGGTGGTGATGGCGGCGTGCGGCATGGCCGTCCTGACCCTGTCGAGGATGCCCAGGTAGCGCTCCGCCCGGTAGGAGCGACGCATCGACTTGAGGATCCGGTCCGAGCCGGACTGCAGCGGCATGTGGAGCTGGGGCATCACGTTGTGGGTCTCGGCCATGGCCTCGATCACGTCGTCGGTGAAGTCCTTGGGGTGGGGCGAGGTGAAGCGCACGCGCTCCAGACCGTCGACGGTGCCGCAGGCCCGCAGCAACTTCGCGAAGGCCTGCCTGTCGCCGAATTCCACGCCGTAGGCGTTGACGTTCTGGCCGAGCAGGGTGATCTCCTGGACGCCCTGACTGACCAGCATCTCGATCTCCGCGAGGATGTCGCCCGGGCGGCGGTCGGTCTCCTTGCCCCGCAGGGCCGGCACGATGCAGAAGGTGCAGGTGTTGTTACAGCCCACGGAGACCGACACCCAGGCCGAGTAGGGCGATTCGCGGCGCGTCGGGAGGTTGCTGGGGAACGTCTCGAGGGCTTCCTTGATCTCGATCTGAGCCTCGCGCTCCACCCGGGCCCGCTCCAGCAGCCTGGGGAGGGAACCGACGTTGTGCGTACCGAAGACGACGTCCACCCACGGAGCCTTCTTCAGGATGGTGTCGCGGTCCTTCTGCGCCATGCAGCCGCCCACGGCGATCTGCAGCCCCGGATGGACGGCCTTGATGCTGGCCATGTGGCCGAGGTTGCCGTAGAGGCGGTTGTCTGCGTTCTCGCGCACGGCGCACGTGTTGAACACCACGACGTCGGCACCGGCTCCCAGCGCGTCGTTGCCCGGCGCGGCGCGGTGCATCCCGGCCTCTTCGAGCAGGCCGCTGATGCGTTCGGAGTCGTGGACGTTCATCTGACACCCGTAGGTGATGACGTGATATGTGCGCGGATCAGTCATAGCCCGACCATGTTACCCATTAGGGTTCGAGACATGAACATCCTGCCTACCGGCCAACAATTCCTCATCGAGTCCGGGCCGTACACCGCGGTCGTGACCGAGGTGGGCTCGACGCTGCGCAGCCTCACCCGCGACGGCGTGGAGTTGCTGCACACGTTCCTTGAGGACGGGTCGCCGAGTTCCTCCATGGGCCGCCAGCTGGTGCCGTGGCCCAACCGCATCCGCGACGGCCGCTACACGTTCAACGGGGTGGAGCAGCAGCTCCCGATCAGCGAGGTGCCGCGGAACAACGCCATCCACGGCCTCGGCTCTGACCACGCGTGGCGGCTCCTGAGCCACGACCCCGACGAGGTGGTGCTGACCACCGTCATCTACCCGCAGGCCGGATGGGACGGCGTGCTGGAAGTCGAGATCAGTCACGCGCTGGACGACGGGGGGCTCACCGTCACTGTGACGGCGCGCAATGCCGGGCAGAAGGCGCTCCCCTACGGCTACGGCACCCACCCGTACCTGGCCGTCGACACCACCGCCGTGCTCACCTCGCCGTTCCCCTATGAACTGGCCGTCGACGACCGGCTGCTCCCCGTGGAACTGACCGACGTGACCGCTGAGCACGACTTCCGGGAGCCCCGGGAGATCGGCAGCACGGAGTTCGACAGCGCGTTCCGAATCGACGACGGCCCGTGGGAACTGACGGTGGCCGACGGCACCCGCACGATTGCCATGTGGGCCGACGCGACGCTTCCGTGGTGCCAGATCTACGTGCCGCCGACGCGCAATGCGATCGCCGTGGAGCCCATGACCTGCGCCGCCGACGCGTTCAACGAAGGCCCCACCCACGAATCGCTCATCGTGTTGCAGCCCGGCGCCGAGACGTCGTCGCGCTGGGGCATCCGGGTGGACGCCGTCGAGAACTGATCAGTGGGCGGTCTCCGTGGCGCGGGACTCGCGCACCACGGTGATCCGGATCTGTCCCGGGTAGCTCAGCGTCTTCTCGACCTCTGCGGCGATGTCGCGGGCCAGCGCGTGCGCCCCCGCGTCGTCGACATGGTCCGGTGAGACCATGACGCGAACCTCGCGCCCGGCCTGCATGGCGTAGGCGCGCACCACACCTTCGTGCTTCGTGGCGATGTGCTCGAGGTTCTCCATCCGCTCCACGTACGCCTCGAGCGATTCACGCCGGGCACCCGGGCGGGAGCCGGAGATGGCGTCTGCTGCCTGTGTGAGCACCGCTTCAACGGTGCGCGGCTCGACCTCGTTGTGGTGCGCCTCCACCGCATGAGCGATGTCCTCGTGCTCACCGTACTTGCGCAGCAACTCCGCCCCGATGATGGCGTGCGGACCCTCCACCTCATGGGTGAGCGCCTTGCCGATGTCGTGCAGGAAGGCGGCCCGCTTGCACACCGTCACGTTGAGGCCCAGCTCCGCTGCCATCACGCCGGCGAGGTGCGCGCACTCGACGAGGTGGCGCAAGACGTTCTGCCCATAGGAGGTGCGGAACGCCAGCGCCCCGACGATGGGCACCAGGTCAGGGTGCAGGTCCACGATGCCCACCTCCGCCAACGCGTCCTCGCCAGCGCGCAGCACGCGGTCATTGATGCGGCGCAGGCTGCGCTCGTGCACCTCTTCGATGCGGGCCGGATGGATCCGCCCATCGGCGATGAGGTCGACGAGCGTGAGGCGCGCGGTTTCGCGGCGCACCGGGTCGAAGCTGCTGAGCAGGACGGATTCGGGGGTGTCGTCGATGAGGACGTTGACCCCCGTGATCTGCTCGAAGGCACGGATGTTGCGCCCTTCGCGGCCGATGATGCGGCCCTTCATGTCGTCGCTGGGCAGGTCCACCGTGCTCACCACGGACTCCGACGTCTGTTCTGAGGCGACCCGCTGGATGGCGGTGGTGATGACGCGGCGGGCGATCTGGTCCGCTTCGCGCTTCGCCGTCGCCTCGATGTCGCGGGCGATGGAGGTGGCGGTCAGTTTGGCCTGCTTCTCTGCTGCTGCAAGGACCTCCTTGCGGGCCTCCTCGACCGACAACCGGGCGACGCGTTCGAGTTCGAGGGCCAGCCGCTCCTCCTGCGCCTGGAGTTCCTCCCGCTGCTCCCGCAGTTGGATGCGCTGGGCATCGAGCCTCTCAGCGCGGGCGACGAGTCCCTCGGCCTCAGCGGAGAGGCGGTCCTCGCGTTCGTGGAGGCGGGATTCACGACGTTCCTGTGCCGCCCTCGCCTCGCGCAACTCCTGGCGTTGCCCGGCGAGCACGGCTTCCATCTCGCCTCGACGTCGCTCGGCGTCCTCCAACGCTTCGCGGGCGCGTTCCTCGACGGCGCTGGCAGCCGCCTGGGCGGTGGCCCGCGCAGAGGCCACATCATCCTTGGACCGGCGTTCCCAGGTGAGGCGCTCCGCGATGCCTTCTGCCGTCCGGCGCCGCAGGAGGAGGCCCAACACGATGAGCCCGACCAACGCGGCCACTGCAATGATCCAACCGAGCTCGGGCACGGCGCCTCCTCATATCCGGACAGTCCGGCCACAAGCACCGCACAAGGTGGTTGGCAACAATGTCGATAGGGACGACAAGCCCCTGCGGCCAGAAGGCCGCAGCGGCACAGGTGAATGTCTTCTGTCTAGGTGTTGTCAGTGAAGTTTCAGGTTTCAATGCCCCAACCGAAGCCGGGGCGGTTCATGCGGGGCCAAGGGCCTTGCCGACGAGCCTATTGCTCACCTGTGGAAAACTCAACCGGTTCATCGTCCCACCCGTTGCCCAGCACCTCTTCGAGCACGCCGCTGACGATGCCACCCGAGAAACCCCTGCGGGCCAGCACACCGGCAAGCCGACGGCGCGCGACGTGCGTTTCAAGGCCTGTGAGCGAGCGCACGCGACGGCGGGCCAACGTCAGCGCAGCCTCTCGCTCGTCCTCCGGATCCAGTTGGGCCAGTACCTCGTCGGCGATCTCGCGGTCAATGCCCTTGGCCTGGAGTTCCTGCCGGATGCGGACCCTCCCCCGCAGCCCGAACTCTGCGCGCGTCGAGGTGAGCGACTGAGCGAAGGCCGCGTCGTCGATGAGCCCCACCTCGGTGAAGCGCTCGATGATCTCGTCTGCGACGTCTGCAGGGACGTTGCGCCGCTTCATGACGGTGCGCAACTCCTGCTCCGAGCGTGCCCGCGTGGCCAACTGGTCCAGCGCGATCTTGCGAGCCACCTCCACCTGGGTGACCCGCTCCTCCGCGCTCCGATCAGAAGTCAACTTCTCCGGTCTCCGGGTTCACGCCCTCCGGCACGGCCTCCTTGTCGATACCGAGGTGGACGCGGATGCGACGCTCGATGTCGTTGGCGACCTCGGGGTTGTTCTTCAGGAAGGTGCGGGCGTTCTCCTTGCCCTGGCCCAGCTGATCCGACTCGTAGGTGAACCAGGCGCCGGCCTTGCGCACGATGCCGGCGTCAACGCCCATGTCGATCAGCGAGCCCTCGCGGGAGATGCCCTGGCCGTAGATGATGTCGAACTCGGCCTGCTTGAAGGGCGGGGCCACCTTGTTCTTGACCACCTTGACGCGGGTGCGGTTGCCCACCATCTCCGTGCCGTCCTTCAGCGTCTCGATGCGGCGCACGTCCAGGCGGACCGAGGAGTAGAACTTCAGCGCGCGGCCACCGGTGGTGGTTTCGGGGCTGCCGAACATCACGCCGATCTTCTCGCGGAGCTGGTTGATGAAGATGGCCGTGGTGTTGGAGGTTTTGAGCGCACCCGTCATCTTTCGCAGCGCCTGCGACATGAGGCGGGCCTGGAGACCGACGTGCGAATCGCCCATCTCGCCCTCGATCTCGGCCCGGGGCGTCAGCGCGGCGACGGAGTCGATGACAACGAGGGAGAGGGCGCCCGAGCGCACCAGCGTGTCTGCGATCTCCAGGGCCTGTTCGCCGTTGTCCGGCTGCGAGACCAGCAGCTCGTCGGTGTCGACCCCGAGCTTCTGGGCGTAATCCGGGTCCAGCGCGTGCTCGGCGTCGATGAAGGCGCAGATCCCGCCGTCGCGCTGGGCGTTGGCGATGGCGTGCAGCGCGACGGTGGTCTTGCCGCTCGACTCCGGGCCGTAGATCTCGACGACGCGACCACGCGGCAGCCCGCCGATGCCGAGCGCCACATCCAGCGCCACGGAGCCCGTGGGGATCACGTCGATGGGCTGGCGATTGTCCTCGCCCAACTTCATGACGGAGCCCTTGCCGTGGGCCTTCTCGATCTGGGCGAGCGCCGCCTCCAGCGCCTTGTTACGGTCCGATGAGGCCATCAGGATTTCCTTCCAGGAACCGGCTGACGCCGGAGGTTTCGATGTCACTGTCACTGTAGGTAGCGGGCCCGACAATTTTCGATGAGCCGGTTCCGCTGTGGACAACCGCCGAATTCAACATAGGCGAACAGACGTTCTAATGCGAACCGACACGCCGCCGTTTCAGCGCAGTCTCGTGGGCAGTTCCAGTTGTCTCCAGACAGCGCGCCAGATGGTCTTGCACGGGATCCCTGCACCGAGCGCTTCGCGGACCGTGCGACCCCCCAGGTCCTCGAGAACGACGGATTCCGCCCAACTCGCGGCATATCCAGCGGGCAGAGCCTCGTTCATTCGTTCCCAGAGTTCAGCTTCGCGCACGCGCCCACGGTACACGCCGCGCGATGATGGGCATTCGCGCAGGTTCTTGCGTCAAAACTGGGCCCCCTGCGCACTCGAAGTGAGCAAGGGCTAGAATCTCGCTCAACACTTGTGCGTATGTTGCACAGGCCACTTCGGCGCAAAGGAGTCCCCACGGATGAATGCACCCGGCACGCCCTCCCATAAGCGATCGGACCGGATGGTCGCGCTCTTGGCACTCCTGACGGAGCAGGGCCAGTTGCCACTGTCCTATCTGGCGGACCAACTGGGGGCGTCGGCCGCAACGATCCGTCGCGATGTGGCACTCCTGGCGACACAGGGCCTCCTCGAGCGGACCCATGGCGGAGCGCGCCCCATGAAGGGCAACAGGGAACTTCCGGTGCGGTTGCGCGACGGCCGGAACCATGACGCCAAGCGCCGGATCGCCCGGACGGTGGCCGGCATCATCCCCGTCGGCAAGCACGCCATCGGCCTGACAGGCGGAACCACAACAGCCGAGGTACTCCGCGCCCTCAGGCACCGCGACGACCTGACGATCATCACGAACTCACTGAGCATCGGCCTCGAGGCGGCGGAGCAGGGCCAGGCCCGCGTCCTGATCGCCGGGGGCGTGCTGCGCTCGAGCTCGCTGGAACTGGTCGGTTCGCTGGCTGAATCAACCATGAAGCTGGTCAACGTCGGCACAGCGGTGGTGGGCGCCGACGGCGTCAGCGCCACCGGGGGCCTGACGACGCACGATGAGATCGAGGCCCGCACCAACCTGGCCATGATCGAACGGGCCCAGCGCGTCATCGTCGCGATCGACTCGACGAAGATCGGTCACACCACCCTGGCCAAGGTGGCGGACATCAAGGACATCCACGTGCTTGTGACAGACGCCGGGGCCCCGGAGGCTGAACTTCAGCGGATCCGGGACGCCGGCGTCGAGGTGCACGTTGTGGAGGGGCCGCGTCACCACTGACGGGTCAGGCGGCGACCGCCACCCGGGGCATGCGCTGGGCCTCGAGGGTGGCGAGCTTGCCACTGATGGAAATCATCAGATCTGACAGGGACACATCGAGCGCGGATGCGATGGCGAAGAGCACTTCGCTGGAGGCTTCCTTGTGACCGCGCTCAATCTCCGAGAGGTAGCCGAGCGAAACCATGCTGGCCATGGAGACCTCTCGCAGGGTCATGCCGGCGCGCATCCGGAGTTCCCGGAGTGTCTCGCCCATCACCTTACGAATCAGAATCGTCTTCACGGCTGTTTCCTATCTGACCACGGGCCGAGTGCCCGCTGTCGATACGTCCAACCGTGAAGGTGGGCGGTTTGTTCCCGATCAGCGAAAAGTTTCTCCTGGTTTCTCTAGAGAACCCTCAGCAGCATCTCGAACGCGTGCTCCGTGGCCGCACGTCGGACGGCCTCCCGGTCGCCGTCGAAGGTACGAAGTTCGGTGTACTGCGGCGGGGACGACATGCCCACCCGTGGGCCCACCACGGCGAACCAGACGGTGCCGACCTTGACGCCGTCCGTCTCCGTGGGGCCGGCGACCCCGGTGGTGGCGACGGCCCAATCCGAGTCGCAGCGGCGTTGCGCACCGAGCGCCATCTGCAGAGCGGTCAGTTCGTTGACCACGCCCTCGCGCTCGATCAACTGCTCATCGACGCCGGCCAGGCGGTGCTTCAGGTCCCGCGCATAGGTGATCAGCCCGCCCCGGTACGCCTGGGAGGCCCCGGGCACTGACGTCAGTTCGGCCCCGATGCCGCCACCGGTCACCGATTCACACGTGGCCAGGGTGACCGAGCGGTGGGTGAGCTTCTTGATCAGTTCGGCGGCCAGCGTCATGCCCGCAAGGCTACCTGCTCACGCCTGCTGGGCGCGGCCCTTCCGGCGGATGACCCAGGCGTGGCGCAGGTAGTCGAAGCCGGTGACGACGGTGAGGAGGAGCGCCGCAATCATCAGCACCCAGCCGAGGACGGCGACCGGACCGGGAAGCATCTCCAAACCGAGGCTGAAGATGATCAGCGCGAACGTCTGGGTGAGCGTCTTGAGTTTCCCGCCCTTGTTCGCGGCCATGATGCCGTACTTGGCGATGGCCGCGCGCACCCAGGTGATGCCCCATTCACGCACGAGGATGATGATGGTGAAGTACCACGGCAACTCGCCCAGGATGCTCAGCGAGACGAACGCCGCTCCTGTCAGCGCCTTGTCCGCCACCGGGTCCCAGAGCTTGCCGAAGTCTGTCACCAGGTTGTACTTGCGGGCGATGTGCCCGTCGGCCAGGTCCGTGAGCATCGCCACGACGAACACGATGGTGGCCCAGAGCCGCCACGTGAAGTCCTGGGGACCGATGAAGAGGAAGGCCACGTACACCGGCACCAGGAGGATCCGGATGACCGTGAGAATGTTCGGGATGTTCCAGTTGCTGGCCGCCCCGTCCGACGCCGCACGGCGGGGCCGGCCGCTCACGCTCTCACTCACAGTGCCTCCGCAATCAGATCGATGCCCTCAGAGTCCACGACCCGGGCGGTCACGAGGCTACCGACGGGTGCCTCACGGTCCAAAGTCACCGCACCGTCCGTCTCAGGTGCCTGGTGTTCGGCCCGGCCGGTTGTGTCGCCGTCCTCGTTGCTCTCGACCAGCACGACGACGGTGTCACCGATGCGGTCGGCCGCGCGGGCCTCGGCAACATCCACCGCCAGATCGGCGAGCATGGCGCGCCGTTCCTCGATGACGTCGTCAGGAAGGTGGTCCGGCAGCGACACGCCCTCGGTCCCCTCCTCGTCGGAGTAGCCGAAGACGCCCAGCACGTCGAGTTGGGCGGCGATGATGAAGTCGCGCAGCGTCTGCACGTCCTCGTCGGTCTCGCCGGGGAAGCCGGCGATGACGTTGCTGCGGATGCCCGCCTCTGGGGCGATCGCGCGGATCCGGCCGATGAGGTCCAGGAAGCTGTCGGGGTCACCGAAGCGGCGCATGCGGCGCAGCACGGTGCGCGACGCGTGTTGGAAGCTCAGGTCGAAGTAGGGCACCACTTTGTCGATGCTCAGCATCGACTCGACGAAGCCAGGGCGGATCTCGGCGGGCTGAAGGTAGCTGACGCGGATCCAGTCGAGGCCGTCGAGCTGCGAGAGCCTGTCGAGCAACTGCTCGAGCCGCACGTCGGCGCTCATGTCCTTGCCGTAGCTGGAGGTGTTCTCGGAGACCAGGAAGAGTTCCTTGGCCCCCTCCTGCACCAGCCAGCGGGCCTCCGCCTCGAGTTCGTCGATGGGCCGGGAGAGGTAGGACCCGCGGAAGGCGGGAATAGCGCAGAAGGCGCAGCGTCGGTCACAGCCGGAGGCGATCTTCAGCGACGCGCTGGGGCCGCCCATCAAGCGCCGGCGGGCGCCGGGCAACCAGACGTGGCCCGGCACGGCGACCTCGGGTGCTGCCGCAGGGCGGGCAGACGGGGTGAGCGGGAGCAGCCTGCGCCGGTCGCGGGGCACGTGCGAGATGGCCTGTTCGCCGTCGAGGATGCCCCGCAGCCGCTCCGCGATGTCGGCGTAGGCGTCGAAGCCCAGGACGGCGTCCGCCTCGGGCAGCTCAGCGGCCAACTCGACGCCGTAGCGCTCCGCCATGCAGCCCACCGCGACGACAGACTTGACCGTGCCGCCGTCCTTGAGGTCTGCGGCGGCGAGCAGCGTGTCGATCGAGTCCTTCTTCGCCTGGGCCACGAAGCCGCAGGTGTTGACCACCACCGTCTCCGCCGCCTCCGGATCGTCGACGAGGGTGAACCCGCCGTGTTCGAGGCGGGCGGCAAGTTCCTCGGAGTCGACGTCGTTGCGGGCGCAGCCGAGGGAGGCGATGTGGACCGAGTGGGTAGTCATGGTGGGCCTAGTATCCCACCATCAGCCGGCGGCGAGGTTGGCGAGGACCTCGTCCAGGTCGTCGGGCTTGACCAGCACCTCGCGGGCCTTGGAACCTTCGGACGGTCCCACCACGCCCCTGCTCTCCAGGATGTCCATCAGGCGGCCGGCCTTCGCGAAGCCGACGCGGAGCTTGCGTTGCAGCATCGACGTGGAGCCGAGCTGCAGTTCGACCACCAGGCGGCAGGCGTCGAGGACGAGGTCCAGGTCGTCGCCGATGTCGTCGACGACCTTCTTGTCGCTCCCCGCCGCGACCGCGACGTCCTCGCGGTAGTTGGGCTGGAGCTGCTGGCTGATGAAGGCCACGACGTCGCGGATCTCGGACTCGTTGACCCAGGCACCCTGGACGCGGATGGGCTTGGAGGAGCCCATGGGCAGGAAGAGCCCGTCGCCCTTGCCGACGAGTTTTTCGGCGCCGGGCTGGTCGAGGATGACGCGGGAGTCCGTCATCGACGACGTGGCGAACGCGAGCCTGGAGGGCACGTTGGCCTTGATCAGGCCGGTCACGACGTCTGTGGACGGGCGCTGTGTTGCCAACACCAGGTGGATGCCTGCGGCGCGGGCCAGCTGGGTGATGCGCACGACGGAGTCTTCCACGTCGCGCGGGGCCACCATCATGAGGTCGGCGAGCTCGTCGACCACCACCAGGAGGTACGGGTAGGGCGTGAGCTTGCGCTCCGAACCGTCGGGGACCTTCACCTGCCCGGCGCGGACGGCCTTGTTGAAGTCGTCGACGTGGCGGAACCCGAAGGCGGCAAGGTCGTCGTAGCGCATGTCCATCTCGCGCACCACCCAGGCGAGCGCCTCGGCGGCCTTCTTCGGGCTGGTGATGATGGGGGTGACCAGGTGCGGGATGCCCTCGTACTGGTTGAGTTCCACGCGCTTGGGGTCGACCAGGAGCAGGCGAACCTCGTCCGGCGTGGCGCGCATCATCACCGAGGTGATCAGCGAGTTGATGAAGCTGGACTTGCCGGAGCCGGTGGCGCCCGCCACCAGAAGGTGGGGCATCTTCGCCATGTTGGCGACCACGAACCCGCCCTCGACGTCCTTGCCGAGCCCGACCGTCATGGGGTGGTGGTCGTTCTTGGCGCGGTTGGAGCGCAGGACGTCGCCGAGCGAGACGACCTCCTTGTCCAGGTTGGGGATCTCGATGCCGATGGCGGACTTGCCGGGGATGGGCGTGAGGATGCGGATCTCGTTGGAGCCGACCGCGTAGGCGATGTTGTCAGCCAGGCCGGTGACCTTGCTGACCTTGATCGCGGAACCCAGCTCGACCTCGTACCGGGTGACCGTGGGGCCGCGGGTGTAGCCGGTGACCCGGGCGTCGATCTCGAACTCGCGCAGCACGGCACCCAGTTGACGCACCACCTTGTCGGACGCCTCCGTGCGCGCCTTGGGCTTGGAGCCCGGCGCGAGCGTCTGGTCGTCCGGGAGCTGGTACATGACGTCGCCGCTCAGCTGGAGTTGCTCGGCCGGGCCGGGGGGCGTGGAATGCTGCGGCGGCTCCGGTTCGCGGGCCTCGGCGTTCTTCGGACGGCCCGGCACCTGCCGGGGTTCCGCCGGCACGGCCGGGACCGGGTCAGGCTCGGCGTAGGAGTCGCCGAGATAGTCGAAGACCTCGGCATCGTAGGAATCCTCGACCTCGGGATCCTCGACCGGGTCGTCGATGAGGGGGCTGTCGTAGGGCACGGCCACGCCGAGCTTGAGCTTGTCCTTCGGCGTGGGGTCGCCGTCGTGTTCGACGAGCGCGCCGAAGAGACGCGAGACGCCGGCGCCCAGTTCGCGGATGGGGCGGCCGATGACCAGCAGCGCTCCGAGCAGCGTCATGACGATGAGCAGCGGCACGGACGCCCAGACCGTGAGCAGGTCCGAGGGGATGGAGGAGGAGACGTAGCCGAGCACGCCGCCGGCCGCGCGGACCGCCTGCATGCCGTCGGTGTTGGGGCGCGGCAGTCCTGCCCCGATGTGCACGAGGCCGAGCGAACCGAGCGTGATGAGGAACCAACCCAGGCCGGTGCGGGGGGCGGCGTCGACGTCGTGCGGGTGCCGCAGGACGCGCCACGCGCCATAGAGCAGCACCGCGGGGACGACCACCGACAGCGAGCCGAAGACGGTACTGACGCCCGTCTGGAGCCACTGGCCGACTGGGCCGTCGAGGTAGAACCAGAAGCGGGCGGCCACCGCGGCGCCGAGCGTGAGGAGCACCAGCCCCCAGCCGTCGCGGCGGAGCTCGGGGGCCACGTCGTCGGAATTGCCCCCGACGCTGCGGGCCATCCAGCCGACGCTGCCCGCGATACCGCGGAAGATCGCGGCGATGCCCCTGCCGATCCCGCCGACGATGGTCACACCGATGCCCGGGCCCTGCTGCTGCGGCTTCGCGGGAGCGGCCTTGCTGGCTGCCGGCCTGCGGGTTTTCGCCGTCGAGGTGGTGGCCCGGGACCGTGTGGAGCCCGAGCTGGAGGTACGTTGCTTGGCACCACCGGAAGAAGACGCGCGCGCCTTGGTGGTGCTTCGCGAAGGGGAAGATCCGCGAGTCGCCATGGTCGTCACCCTAGCTGACGAGGCGGACGTCGCCGTCATCCCACTCCCACGCGCGGCGGGTTTCCCGCCGGTTTCAGCCGAAGTGGTCCCAGCCCATGGAGCCCTCGTACGGCTCGCCGTCGACGGTGATCCCGGTGCCGGCGCTGACCTCGCCGACGCGTACCCAACCCTCTGGAAGGGTCGTACCGAACGGGAAGGTCGCCGCGAGCGCATGATCCTCTCCCCCTGCCAGGATCATGCCGAGGGCGGGCTTGCCGGTGGCGGCGGCCACGCGGGCCACCGGGTCCGGGATGCTCAGCAGACCGGTCACGACGTCGATCGAGACCCCGGAGCCTTCCGAGATGTGCCCGAGGTCTGCGAGCAGCCCGTCGGAGATGTCGATCATGGCGGTGGCCCCCGCCTCAGCGGCGACCCTGCCCTGGCCGTACGGGACGTGGGGTGTCTGGTGCTCCAGGACGGCGTCCTTCGGGGACCCGAAACCGCGCTGCAACGCGATCAGGCCCGCCGCGGAGAGGCCGAGGTTGCCGCGGACGGCGACGATGTCGCCCGGCTGGGCGCCGTTACGGGTGACGGGAGCGCGGCCCATGGTGTCGCCGATCGCCGTGACACAGGCGACGATGTGCTCAGAGCTGGACATGTCACCGCCGATGAGGCTCACCCCGGCGGTGCGGCACTCGGCACGCACGCCTGCCTCGAAGTCGTCGACCCACTTGGGGTCGAGGTCCTTCGGGAACGCGAGGGCCACCACGATGGCCGACGGGCGGCAGCCCATGGCCTCGAGATCCGAGACGTTGACCGCCACGGATTTGCGCCCGACGGCGTGCGCCGGACTCCACTGCTGCTTGAAGTGGACGTTCTCGATGAGGATGTCGGTGCAGACGACGGTGTCGCCCTGGAGGGAGACGACGGCGGCGTCGTCGCCGACGGACAGTTCGACGTCGGAGTTGACCTCGAGGCCCTGGGTGACGCGGGCGATGAGTTCGAATTCGCCGATCATCGCAGCCCCACCGGCCGGGACATCGCCAGGCTGATGAGTTGGTCCACGAGTTCGGGGTACGTCATCCCGCTCTCCTGCCACAGTGTGGGGTACATGGAGATCTCGGTGAAACCGGGCATCGTGTTGACCTCATTGATCCAGGCGCCGTCATCCGTGACGAAGAAATCGGCGCGGACCAGGCCCTCGGCGTCGACGGCGTGGTAGGCCCGCACGGCGAGGGCGCGAAGCCGGGCGGCGAGGTCGTCGTCGAGCTGGGCGGGGGCGTCGAGAGCGGCGCCGTCCTCGTCGAAGTACTTAGCCTCGTAGTCGTAGAAGCCGTCCTCGGCCTGCACGCGGATCTCGCCGACCACGGAGGTGCGGCAGCCGTCCGTGCCGTCGGGGTCGCCGAGGACCGCGACCTCGAGTTCGCGTGCGCCGACGAAGCCCTGCTCCACGACGATCTTCGGATCCCACTTCTGGGCCTCGGCGATGGCGTCGTCGAGCTCGGCGGGATCCGTGATGCGGACGATGCCGATGGAGGAACCACCGCGGGCCGGCTTGATGAACAGGGGGTACTCGAGGCGGTTGATCTCCTCGAGCACGGCCGCTCTGTCGTGGGTGAGGCGGTGGGCGGAGGCGACGACGTAGGGCCACACGGGCAGCCCTGCAGCCTCGAAGGCCACCTTCATGAAGTGCTTGTCCATGCCGACGGCCGAGGCCGTGACGCCTGAACCGACGTAGCGGATCCCCATCATCTCGAACATGCCCTGGAGCGTGCCGTCCTCGCCGAAGGGACCGTGCAGGAGCGCGAAGGCGACATCGATGCGGTGGATGTCGACGAGCTTCTCACCGGACCGGGTGGCGACCTCACAGCCGTCCTCCCCCACCATCCACACCGCGTCGTGCTGCGGCTCGGCGACCTGGGGCGCCTGGCCGTCGACGATGCGATAGGCCTCGATGACCTCGAGCGGCACCTGGGTCCAGCGCCCGGTGCGGGAAATGCCGATGCCGTGGACGTCGTAGCGCCCCTTGTCGATGGCCTTCAGTACCGAGGCGGCCGTCAGGCACGAAATGCCGTGCTCCGACGACTGGCCGCCGAAGATCAGTGCGACCCGGGTGCGTTCACTCACATGTCCTCCTAGTGCGTCGAGGAGTCTACGCGTCTTCCCGCTCGCATGTCCCAACGCCCCTCGGGCGGCTCCTCGCCTCGCAGGTCCGCGACCATCGCGGTCAGCACGTCCAGGAAGTGGTCCGTGACCTGGTCGAGGAGTTCCTTCGGGGCCTCCCCGCCGTCGGGGTTCTGAGCGGCGAAGGCGCTGAGATCAAGGGGTGTACCGGCCTGGATGTGCACGTCCCGGCGACCACCGAAGAGTTTCCTCCATTCGAGGTGTTTGCGACCGAGGATCTGGTCCGCCCCGACCTGGGCGACGGGCATCACGGTGACCCCTGTCTCCAGGGCGAGTTGAGCGGCTCCGCGGCGCCCGGTCATCGGCCACCCGTCGGGGTCCGCGGTGATGGTGCCCTCCGGGTAGATGATCACGCACTTGCCGCGCTCGAGCGCGCGGCGCGCATGGATGAGGGAGTCGCGGGCCTGTTCCGTGTTCCGGTACACGGGGATCTGCTCACACTTGCGGGCGATCCAGCCCAGCACGGGTACCTTCCAGATCTCGGACTTGCCGAGGAAACGGGGCCAGCGGCCGCTGTAGATGAGGTACTCGCCCAACACGATGGGATCGAAGTTGGAGAGGTGGTTCGCCACCACGAGCAGGCCGCCGTCCTGGGGGACGTGGTGCTGACCCGCCCAATGTCGCCTGGCCACCAGCGGGATCACGAGCCGGACGAACCCCAGCACGAGATGCCGGTAGACCCACGGACCGTGCTCGCGGTTGACCTCGCTCAGCGGGAGCCGCCACGGTTTGCGGCGGCGCTCGAGCGTGCTCACGGCGTCACCCTGCGTGCCGGGACGGCGAGCCCGAGAAATGCGGGAGGCAACCAGCGGTGGGACATGCCGCAACTTTAGCCGTGTCGGCGACGGCTAGGGCCGCGGAGCCCTGCGACGCGTGACCACGATGGCGTCCGTGACGAACAACAGGACAGCGACCCAGATCAGGGCGAAACCCGCCCAGCGGCTGGGTGGCATCGGCTCGCCGAAGTACAGCCAGCCCAGGAGGAACTGCCCGATCGGCGCGATGTACTGAAGGATCGCGATGGTCACCATGGAGACGCGGCGCGCCGCGGCAGCGAAGAGCAGCAGCGGGATCGCCGTCACGATGCCGGTGGTGGTCAAGAGCGCGCTGTAGCCGCCGGTGGCCGTCGACTGGCCGGTGACGGCGAGATAGATGAGGAAGCCGATGGCGATGGGTGCCACGGCGCCCGTCTCGATGGCGAGGCCGGGCAGAGCGCCGACGGAGCGCCCGGCGAGCTTCTTGACCAGCGAGTAGGTGCCGAAGGAGGCGGCGAGTGTGAGGGCCGCCCACGGCACCTGGCCGTAGGCGACCACCATGACGATGACGGAGGCCAGGCCGAAGCACATTGCCGTCCACTGGAGCGGACGCAGCCGCTCGCCCAGCACCAGGATGCCGAGGCCCGCCACGGCCAGCGGGTTGATGAAGTAGCCCAGCGCCGTCTCGAGGGTGTGGCCCGTGAGCACCGCGAAGACGTAGGTGGACCAGTTGACGACGATCAACACGCCGGCGACGGCCAGCGACAGGACGGTGCGACGATCAGCGAAGGCTTTCTTCAGATGGCGCCACTGCCCGAGGACGGTCAGCAACACGGCGCAGAAGACCAGCGACCAAACTGCCCGGTGGGCCACCACCTCCAGCGCCCCTGAGCGCTCGAACAACACGAAGTAGAGCGGGAACAGGCCCCACAAACCGTAGGCGGCCAGACCATAGCCCAGCCCCTTGTTGGAGTCCGTCATCTCACCTGTCCTTCAACCGGCCGCGTGCGCATCGTCGCACGCCGCCGGCCAGGGAACCGTACCGCTAGTCCAGCGTCTCCAAGAAGTCGAGGACATCCATGTTCCATTCGCGGGCATGCGAATCGTTGAGCCCGTGCGGGCCGCCCTCGATGACCGCGAGCTGTGCCTGGGGGATGTACTGGTGCATCCGCTCGCTCGACTTGCTGATCGGCACGTTGAGGTCACCGTCGCCATGGATCACGAGGGTGGGGACGTCGATGGCGCGGCAGTCGTCGCGCAGGTCGGCCGCCCAGATCAGGATGGTCTCCACCGCGGCGTGGGGATCGGACTGCCTGGCGATCTCCAGAGCGCCCAGCCGGACGTCGTCGTCGACCTGCAGGCCACGTTCCTCGGTCGAGTAGAACCAGCCGATGAACTTCTCCAGGAAGCCGTCGCGGTCGTCGCGGCACTGGTCCGCCATCCCCCTGAAGCCCTCCATCGGCATGGCACCGTCCGGGTTGTCGTCCGTGATGCACAGCGCGGGGGTGACCGAGCCGGAGAAGATGGTGCCGGCCACCCTGTCGGAGCCGTACCTGCCCACGTAGCGGGCGACCTCTCCCCCGCCCATCGAGAAGCCGAGGAGCACGGCGCCGTGGAGGTCGAGTTCATCGAGCAGCGACTTGAGGTCGTCGGCCAGGGTGTCGTAGTCGTAGCCGTCCGCAGGCTTGTCGGATTTGCCGAAGCCACGTCGGTCGTAGGTGATGACGCGGTGACCCGCCTCTTCGAAGCGCGGAATGTTGCGGGCGAAGGCCTCCCCGGAGAGGGGCCAGCCGTGGATCAGCACCAGCGGCCGGCCTGCGCCGCCGGTGTCGGTGTAGTTGAGGGTGACGCCGTCGGCAGTGGTGACAGTGGGCATGTCTCGCCTCCTTGGGCTGTGGTGTGTCCTGCCGCCCAGGCTAGTCCGCGAACGGGTTGCCGGACGGTCAGCCGCGGAAGTCATCCGGGTCGACGGTGTCCAGGAACTCGCTGAACTGCTCGACCTGTGCCTCTTCCTCGGCCTCAGACAGTT
This sequence comes from Tessaracoccus sp. MC1865, assembly GCF_017815535.1. NCBI lineage: Bacteria > Bacillati > Actinomycetota > Actinomycetes > Propionibacteriales > Propionibacteriaceae > Tessaracoccus > Tessaracoccus sp. MC1865. Next base: position 1,938,709 of record NZ_CP072596.1, read on the forward strand.
CGCCCTCGTGGATGCCGGCCTCGCGCAGCACTTCCTCCGCGACGAAGATGGGCGCACCCACCCGCAGCGCGAGCGCGATGGAGTCCGACGGCCTGGCGTCGATCACCTTGGGACCCTCAGCCGTGCCGAGGGTGATCTCCGCATAGAAGGTTCCCGCCTCGAGCCGCGTGACCGCCACCCTGTCCACCGTGGCATCCATCGCCTCCAGGAGCCGGGACATCAGGTCGTAGGACATGGGCCGGGCCAGGACGGCTCCCTCGAGCGCGACCATGATGGCCGTGGCCTCCTGCCCACCGATCCAGATGGGCAGGAACACCTTGAGGTCTTCGCGTGGCACGCTGGGCTTCAACAGCACCACCGGAAGCCCACGAGCATCGATAGCCATACTGGTGAGGTCGACTTGGATCATGGCGGACCACCTCCGGGATCGGGGTCCCTCCCCAGTCTATCCGTGGGCGCAGAGACCGTCAGAGGTTGTAACCGATGGCCCGCAACTGCTCGCGGCCGTCCTCGGTGATCATCTCGAGCGTCCACGGCGGCAGCCACACCCAGTTGATGGCCACGGAGTTCGCCAGGCCGTCGAGCACGTACTTCGTGTCGTATTCGATCTTGTCGGTCAGCGGGCAGGTGGGCGACGTCAGCGTCATGTCGATGGTGACGTTGGCCTCGTCGTCGACCTGGGCGCCGTACACCAGGCCGAGGTCCACCACGTTGACCATCAGTTCGGGGTCGACGACGTCCTTCATGGCCTCGAGCACCTCGTCGACCGAGGGCACCGCGGTGCCGCCGGCCGGCTTCTCGATGTCGACGTCGGGCAAGGTGTCCTTCACCAGGTCGCTGGGTCGGGGTTCAGTCATATCGGGATCCTTTGTTGAAACGATGATCAGGCCGTGGCCTGGAGGGCAGCGTCGCGCATGGCCGACCAGCCGAGCAGCGCACACTTGACGCGGGCGGGGAACTTGGACACGCCCGCGAAGGCGATGGCGTCCTCGAAGACGTCCTCGTCGGGGACGATGGCGCCCTGGCTGTGCATGACCGCCAGGAACTGGTCGTGCATCTCCATCGCGTGCTCGACGGGGGTGCCGATCAGCAGGTCCGTCATGATCGACACGGACGCCTGTGAGATCGAGCAACCTTCGGCGTCGTACGAGATGTCGGTCACCTTGCCGTCGTCGATCTGCACGCGGAGCGTCAGTTCGTCGCCACAGGAGGGGTTCACGTGGTGGACCTCCGCCTGGAACGGCTCGCGCAGCCCCGCGTGGTGCTTCTCGCGGTAGTGATCGAGGATGATCGTCTGGTACAGCTCGTCGATGTTCATGTCTCAGCCCTTCAGCTTCGGGGCGAAGTAGTTGCTGGTGAAGACCAGCGCGTCAGCCAACGCGTCGATCTCCGCAGGGGTGGTGTACAGGTACGACGACGCACGTGTCGAGCTCTGGTGTCCCAGGCGCTTGTGCAACGGGCGGGCGCAGTGGTGGCCACCCCGGATGGCGACCCCGCGCGAGTCCAGCACCTGCATCACGTCGTGCGGATGCACGTTGGCGATGTTGAACGAGATGGCGCTGCCGCGATCCTCGGCGACAGTCGGGCCGAGGATCCTCAGACCCTCGATGGCCGTCAGCTTGGCGAGAGCGTACTTGGTGATCTCGTGCTCATGCTCGGCGATGGCATCCATGCCGACGCGCGTCAGGTAGTCGACGGCAGCTCCCAGACCCACGGCCTGAGCGATCGGCGGGGTGCCGGCCTCGAACCGGTGCGGCGGCGCCGCGTAGGTCGAGCGTTCCATCTCGACGATCTCGATCATCTCGCCGCCACCCAGGAACGGCGGCATGTTGGCGAGCAGCTCGTAGCGGCCCCACAGCACGCCGACGCCCGTCGGGCCGAGCATCTTGTGCGCCGTGAAGGCCAACAGGTCGGCGCCCATGGTCGACACGTCGGTGACCTGGTGCGGAACCGACTGCGAACCGTCGACCACCAGCAGCGCCCCGACGGCGTGCGCCTTCTCAGCGAGGAGCGTCACCGGGTTGTGCGTGCCCAACACGTTGCTCACGGCCGTGATCGACACGATCCTGGTGCGCTCGTTGATGAGATTGTCGCGTGCGGCGGCCTCGAGGTCGAGGCGGCCCTCCTCCGTGATGTCGAACCAGCGCAGCGTGGCGCCGGAACGCTGGCAGGCCATCTGCCAGGGCACGATGTTGGAGTGGTGCTCCATGACGGAGATGACCACCTCATCGCCGGGCTTGAGCCCGGCGCCCAGGGAGTTGGCCACCAGGTTGAGCGCCTCGGAGGCGTTCTTGGTGAAGACGATCTCCTCGCCACGGGACGCACCGATGAACCGGGCCACCTTCCCCCGCGCATTCTCGAACGCCTCGGTCGCCTCAGCACCCAGGAGGTGCATGGCGCGCGCCACGTTCGCGTTGTGCTGCAGGTAGTGCTCGGCCACGGCGTCGACCACCTGGCGCGGCTTCTGCGAGGTGTTCGCCGAGTCGAGGTAGGCCAACGGGGACTCCCCCACCCTGCGCCGCAGGATGGGGAAGTCGGCCCGGATCAGGTTGGTGTCCAGCATCAGGCGTTGGCAGCTTCCTTGATGTACTTCTCGTAGCCCTCGGCCTCGAGGTTCTCGGCCAGTTCCTTGCCCCCCTCGGCCACGATGCGGCCGTCGACGAAGACGTGCACGAACGTGGGCTCGATGTAGCGCAGGATGCGGGTGTAGTGGGTGATGAGGACGACGGCGCGGTCACCCTGCGCCGAGTACTTGTTCACGCCCTCGGAGACGATGCGCAGCGCATCGATGTCGAGGCCCGAATCGGTCTCGTCGAGGATGGCCGCCTTGGGGTTGAGCAGCTGGAGCTGGGCGATCTCGTGACGCTTCTTCTCACCGCCGGAGAAGCCCTCGTTCACGGAGCGGCCGGAGAAGGACTTGTCGAGCTGCAGCTCGGTGAGCGTCTGCTCGACCTCCTTGACCCAGGTGCGGACCTTGGGAGCCTCACCGTCGATGGCGGTCTTGGCGGTGCGGAGGAAGTTGGCGACGGACACGCCGGGCACTTCGACCGGGTACTGCATGGCGAGGAAGAGGCCGGCGCGGGCGCGCTCGTCGACCGACAGAGCGGTGAGGTCCTCACCGTCGAGGGTGACGGTGCCCTGGGTGATCGTGTACTTGGGGTGACCGGCGATGGCGTAGGCCAGCGTCGACTTGCCCGAGCCGTTGGGGCCCATGAGGGCGTGGATCTCACCGGGGTTGATGGTGAGGTTGACGCCCTTGAGGATCCGCTTCGGGCCGTCCTCGGTCTGGATGTCGACGTGTAGGTCGGAGATGACGAGGGTTGACATGGTTGCTGTTTCTCCTGAGTGAATCTATTGGGGGGTGCGGGGGCGTACCCCCGTGTGTCAGTACTGGGTGACGGTGGCATGGACGTCGATCAGGACGTCGTCGCCTTCGATGTGGCACGCGAAGACGCGCACCGGCTCCGTGGCGGGCAGGTTGAGCGGGCGGCCGGTGGCCAGGTCGAAGACCGATCCGTGCAGGTAGCACTCGATCGTGTCGTCGACGACGTCTCCCTCGGAGAGAGCCACCTTGCCGTGGCTGCACTCGTCCTCGATCGCGTAGATCTTCCCGCCGTGGCGGACGATGGCGACGGTGAGCTCATCATCCACCTCCACGGCGAAAGGGACGTCCGTCGTCAGGTCCGTGACCTTGCAGACCGCCTGGGGGCTCACTGCTCGTCGGCCTTCGTGGTGGTCGAGCCGTGCACCAGGTCGAGCTCGCGCTCGATGGTGGTGAGCAGACGCGCCTCGATCTCCGGGATGCCGACCCTGCGGATGATGTCGGCGAAGAAGCCGTGCGCCACCAGGCGACGGGCCTCCACCTCCGTGATGCCGCGGGCCATCAGGTAGAACAGCTGCTCGTCGTCGAACCGGCCGGTGGACGACGAGTGGCCGGCGCCGGCGATCTCGCCGGTCTCGATCTCCAGGTTGGGGACCGAATCAGCCTGGCAGCCGTCGGTCAGGACGAGGTTCTTGTTCGACTCGTAGGTGTCGATGCCCTCGGCGATCTTGCGGATCAGCACGTCGCCGATCCACACCGAGTGCGCGCCCTTGCCGCGCAGCGCACCGCGGTAGTCCACGTTGGACTTGGTGTGCGGCGCGTTGTGGTCCACGAAGAGCCGGTGCTGGATGTGCTGGTTCTCGTCGGCGAAGTAGAGGCCGTAGGCCTCCAGTTCCCCGCCCGGGCCGTTGTAGGTCGAGTTCTCCTGGAGCCGGACGTTACCGCCCAGGGAGGCGGTGACCGTCTTGACGTGGGCGTCGCGGCCGATGGCGACGGTGCGCTGACCGCCGTGCACCGAACCGGTGTCCCAGTCCTGCAGGGTGACGAAGTTCACTTTGGCCCCGTCGCCGACGATGACGTCGGTCTTCTCGGCGTAGTTGGCCGAGCCGACATACCGGAACACGATGGTGGCGCGGGAGTTGGCGCCGACGCTGACCACGACGTGGTCGCGGGCCTCGCCGCCGTTGCCCTGGCCGGTGAACACGATGGGCTCTGTGAGCTCCGTGTTGGCCGCGATCCGGATGTGCGTGCGGTGGATGGACTGGAAGGCAGCTAGGGCCGAGATCCGGTCCGTGGGCGCCTCGTTGGCCAGTTCCTGGGCCTGCTCAGCGGTGATCGACTCGACGGTCACGCTCTCGGGGAACTCGCCGCTCCACTCCAGCGAACCCAGGCCCTCAGCCACAGGGTTGAGGAGGGTCTTGAACCGCTTGAGCGGGGTGAACCGCCAGATCTCCTCGCGGCCGGTGGGCAGCGGGTGATCCTCGACGGCCCACGACGGGGTGGGGTGGAGGTGCGACTCGACGGTTTCGATGGCTGCGGCCACGTTGGGGGCCTCAGTGATGGTGGTCAATTCTTCTTCCTTCAAATGGTGTGGGCGGGCGGGCTGGGACGGCATCAGCCGACCGCGCCCTCCATCTGCAGCTCGATGAGGCGGTTCAGCTCGAGGGCGTATTCCATGGGCAGCTCACGCGCGATGGGCTCCACGAAGCCGCGCACGATCATCGCCATGGCCTCGATCTCACCCATGCCACGGCTCATGAGATAGAAGAGCTGGTCCTCGGAGACCTTCGACACGGTGGCCTCGTGGGCCATCGAGACGTCCTCTTCACGCACGTCGACGTAGGGGTAGGTGTCGGAACGCGAGATGGTGTCCACCAGCAGCGCGTCACACATGACCGACGACGCGGAGTGATGGGCACCCGGATCCACCTGGACGAGGCCGCGGTACGAGGAACGGCCGCCGCCACGGGCCACCGACTTCGACACGATGGAGCTCTGCGTGTTGGGCGCGCAGTGCACCATCTTGGAACCGGCGTCCTGGTGCTGGCCCTCGCCCGCGAAGGCGATCGACAGCGTCTCACCGCGGGCGTGCTCGCCCATCAGGTAGACGGCGGGGTACTTCATGGTGACCTTGGAACCGATGTTGCCGTCGATCCACTCCATCAGGGCGCCCTCTTCACAGATGGCGCGCTTGGTGACCAGGTTGTAGACGTTGGTCGACCAGTTCTGGATGGTGGTGTAGCGGCAGCGCGCGTTCTTCTTCACGATGATCTCGACGACGGCGCTGTGCAGCGAATCCGACGAGTAGATCGGGGCGGTGCAACCCTCGACGTAGTGCACGGAGGCACCCTCGTCGACGATGATCAGCGTGCGCTCGAACTGGCCCATGTTCTCCGTGTTGATGCGGAAGTAGGCCTGCAGCGGGATGGTCACCTCGACGCCCTTGGGAACGTAGATGAACGAGCCACCCGACCACACGGCGGTGTTGAGCGATGCGAACTTGTTGTCGCCGACGGGGATGACCGTGCCGAAGTACTCCTGGAAGAGCTCCGGGTGCTCCTTCAGCGCGGTGTCGGTGTCGAGGAAGATGACACCCTGGCGCTCGAGTTCCTCGTTGATCTTGTGGTAGACGACCTCGGACTCGTATTGCGCGGCGACGCCGGCGACGAGGCGGGCCTTCTCAGCCTCCGGGATACCGAGGCGGTCATAGGTGTTCTTGATGTCTTCGGGCAGGTCTTCCCAGGTCTGCGCCTGACGCTCGGTGGAGCGCACGAAGTACTTGATGTTGTCGAAGTCGATGCCGGAGAGGTCCGCGCCCCACGTGGGCATGGGCTTCTTGTCGAACAACTTGAGGCCCTTGAGGCGGAGGTCGAGCATCCACTCGGGCTCGCTCTTCAGGCCGGAGATGTTGCGGACAACGGCCTCGCTGAGGCCGCGCGCGGCGGTGGCGCCGGCGAGGTCCGAGTCGTGCCAGCCGTACTCGTACGTCGAGAGCGCCTCGAGGTGCTCGTCCTGAGTGGCTCCCAGTCCTGGTGCCTTGGGTGCGGTCTGCGTCATATCGATCGTCTCCGTCACTTTCTTTTCGGGATCTGCGGGGTGGGTAGTCGGTGGGGGACGTGCGTCGTGCACACGCCGTCGCCGTGGGCGATGGTGGCGAGCCGTTGGACATGGCTGTCCAGCAGCCGCGAGAACAGCTGGGTCTCGATCTCACAGAGGATGGGGAACTCAGCGGCCACGTGGGCGACCGGGCAGTGGTGCTGAAGGAGTTGCTCGCCCGTCCGGAGGGGGCGCGCGGAGGCGGCGTAACCGTCGAGGCCGAGCACTTCGACGAGCGCATCCAGTGGCCTCACCCCAGGGTTCTCCGCGTGCAGTTGCAGGTAGCGCTGCTCGATCTCCGCCACGCGGTCGTTGGCCAGGTCGCGCACGGCGTTGGGCCCTGCGACGGCTTGGAGGCGGCGCAGTGCGGCGATGGCCAGGTCGTCGTAGGCCTGGGTGAACTCGGCCCTGCCCGCGTCTGTCAGGACGAACACCTTCGAGGGACGCCCGCGGCCCCTCGGGCCGTAGACGCGCTCCTCGCGGGACGCGAGGGTCCCGTCGTCCAGCAGCGAGGCCAGATGGCGCCGCACGGCCGCAGGGGTGAGCGCGAGCCTGTCGGCGAGTTGCTTGGCGGTCTGCGGCCCTTCCGCCAGGATCAGGTCCACCACTCTCTGGCGGGTCGGCGTTTCGACGACTTCTGCTTGCATCACGTCCACCTCCCTGACCCAGCGCCTCGAATTAGCTTACAGATATGTTTCCAAAGTCAATCCCAATCTCGTTCGGGATTCAAGCAAGGCTTGCCTAACCATCCAGATGATGAGACAGCCGGTCGCAAAGGCCGGTCGGGGCGCCCTGGCCGCTCTCCTATAGGCTGTCGGACGTGTCCGTCCTGACCGCCCGCGAGCTCCGCCTGTCCTTCGGTGAGAAACAGGCCCTCGCCGGGCTCTCCCTGAACGCCGAGGCCGGCAGGATCACTGCCCTGCTCGGCCCCAACGGCGCAGGCAAAACAAGCTTCATCCGCTGTTGCACCGGCCTGGCGGTCCCGGACGGGGGCACGCTGTCGCTGTTCGGCGGCGCGCCCGGCTCCGCCGAGGTGCTGCCCCGCATCGGCCTCATGCCGCAGACCACCGGAGCCTGGTCCGGCATCACGGCGGCCCGGCTGCTGACCTACCTGGCGCGCCTGTACGCAAACCCGCAGCCGGTTGACCCGTTGATGGCACTGCTCGGGATCGATGACTACGCGACCACGCCGTACCGTCGGCTGTCCGGAGGCCAACAGCAGGCGGTCAACCTGGCCGGCGCCCTCGTGGGCAGGCCGGATCTCGTGTTCCTGGACGAACCGTCCGCTGGGCTGGACCCGCGGAGTCGCCGTTCCATCTGGGACCTCCTCGCCCGCATCCGCGCCGACGGCGTGGGCATCCTGCTCACCACGCACGACATGCACGAGGCGGAAGCCCTGGCGGACCACGTCTTCATCGTCGACCGCGGCCGGGTCGCCGCCGAAGGCACCGTGGCGGAGCTGACTGTGAACGGCTCCCTCGAGGACGCGTTCCTGACCCACACGACCGGAGACCTGGCATGACCGCCCTGAACTTCGCGCCCGACGCCGGCGCCGCTCCGTTCGGAGCCCGGGTGTGGGCGCAGGCCACCACCGAGGCGAGCCTCATCCTCCGCAACGGGGAGCAGGCCATCCTCGCCATCGTCATCCCGGTCACCGTGCTCATCGGTAGCCGGATCTTCGGGGCCGCGCTGGGCCTGGAACTCCAGCAGATGGCCCCCTCGGTCATCGGCCTGGTGATCTGGAGCTCCTGCCTCACCACGCTCGCCATCGCCACCGGCTTCGAGCGTCGCTACAACGTCCTTGAGCGCATCGCCGCCACGCCCCTGGGCAAACCCGGCATCCTGCTGGGCAAGGGCCTCGGCATCACACTGATCACGGTGGGCCAGATCGCCGTCCTGGCGGTGATCGCGCTCGCCGTGGGCTGGCGCCCGTCGTTCACCGTCGCGTCGTTCCTGCTGACAGGGCTGGTCGCCTTCCTGTCGATGGGCGCGTTCACGGGGCTGGCGCTCGCCATCTCCGGCGCACTGCGCCCGGAGGCGACGCTGGCCGTCGCCAACCTGCTCTACCTGGTGGGCATGCCGTTGGGCATCCTGCTGCCGTTGGACCGCTTCCCCGAATGGGCCGCCACCGCCATCGCGTTCCTTCCCACCGGCGCTCTAGGGGAGGCCCTGCGACACGGCTCCCAAGGCGTGGTTCCGGGCTGGCCGCTGTTGGTGGCAGCTCTCTGGTGCGCGGCCACCCTGCTGCTGGCACGAAAGGTGTTCACGTGGACCTCGTGAAGAAGCTGTTCGACGGCGACCGCGCGCTGCGCACCTGGTTGTGGATCTCGCTGGTCTGCAACATGGGCATCATCGTCACCGGCGCAGTGGTGCGCCTGACCGCCTCCGGGCTGGGCTGCTCCGAGTGGCCCCGGTGCACACCGGACACCTGGACGAACACCCCTGAGGCCGGCATCCACGGCTTCATCGAGTTCGGCAACCGATTGCTCACGTTCGTGCTCGCCGCCGCTGCGCTCGGCGCGTTCATCGCCGCCTGGCGCAACCGCGGCCGCCTGAGCCGTCTGTGGTGGTTGACGCTCGGGGTGGGCATCGGCATCCCTTTCCAGGGCGTCATCGGAGGCTTCACGGTGTGGAGCGGCCTCAACCCCTTCGTCGTGGCCCTCCATCTGCTGCTGTCCGTGCTGCTGATCGTCCTCTGTGTGTGGGCGCTCACGCTCGGCTACCGGGTCCACCCCACTCCCCTCGCCCCGGGAGCCAGGTGGCTGGTGGTCGTGACGTTCACCGCCACCATGGCGTCGATCTGGCTCGGCACGGTCGTGACGGGCTCCGGCCCGCACGCCGGCGACTCCACGGCCCCGCGCACGGGGTTCGACCTCGAGTTCGTCTCGCGCCTCCATGCGCTGTCGGCCTGGCTCGTCGTCGGCCTGGCCATCGTGTGTCTGGCGGTGTTCACCCGCTCCCGCCTGGAGCAGCCACGCAAGAGCGCCCGCCTGCTGTTGGTCACCGTGGCGCTGCAGGGTGTCATCGGCTACGTCCAGTACTTCTTCGGCCTGCCCATCGGCGTCGTCGCTTTGCACATGGTGGGCCTCACCCTGCTGACCGTCGCTGCCTCTTGGCTGTTGTTCTCCACCCGCTCAGGGCATCCGGCCGCCTAGCGCGCGGGGAGGCGCCTAGGCTGTAGGCCATGTCGATCAACCCCGTGCTCACCACCGAACTGCCCTTCTCGCTGCCCGATTTCGCCAACGCCACCCCCCGTGACTACCACGTGGCCATCGAGGAGGGCATGCGCACCCAACTGGGTGCCCTGGCCAAGTTGCGCGGTGACGGTTCACCCGCCACCGTGGCCAACGTGCTGGCCGAGTGGGACGCGGCCCAGGACGTGCTGCTCAGGGCGATGAACGCCTTCTTCGCGGTCTACGCGTCGGACGCCACCGACGAGATGATCGCCATCGAGGAGGAGATCGCGCCGCGCCTCGCCGAGCACAGCGACGCCATCTACCTCGATCGTGACCTCTACGCCCGCCTGCAGTCCCTCGAGGCCCGGATCGCCGACGGTGAAACCGAGGCGGACGCCCAGGACCGCTACGCGCTCGACGAACTGCTCCGTTCGTTCCGCCGCGCCGGTGTCGCGCTCACCGACGACGAGCAGACGCGCCTCCGCGCGATGAACAAGCGGCTCGCGGAGTTGTCCAGCCGCTTCGAGACGCTGAACCGCGAGGCCCGCGTCGCCGGCGGTTTCGCCGTGACCGAAGCGGAACTCACGGGGCTCACCGACGACGAGAAGTCAGCGCTGAAAACCGACGACGGATACCGGATCGAGTTGGTGAACACGACCCAACAGCCGCTGGCGGCCAAGCTCGCCGACGCCGGCGTGCGCCGTCGACTGCTGGAGGCCTCCACCACGCGCGCCCTGTCCGGGGAGTTCGACACCCGCGGGGTCGTCGTCGAGATCGCCCGCCTCCGCGCCGAGCGCGCCACCCTCCTCGGGTACCCGAACCACGCGGCGATCGTCGCCGAGGCCGGTACCGCCAAGACGGTCGACGCCATCCTGGGGATGCTCGTGCCCCTGGCCCAGGCCGCTCTGGCCAAGGCCGTCGAGGAGAGCAGGGACCTCCGCGAGCGGTACGCCCAGCTGAATCCGGGCGCGGAGTTCACGGCCGCGGACTGGTCCTTCGTGGAGGCGATCGTGCGTCGGGAGCGCTTCGCCTTCGACGAGGCCGAACTGGGCGAATACCTGCAGGTGGACAGGGTGCTGAAGGCCGTCTACGCGGCGGCCGAGGAACTCTACGGACTCACCTTCGCCCTGCGCGAGGACCTGGGTGGGCACGTTCCCGGCACCCAGACCTACGAGGTGCACGACGACGAGGGCATCGTCGGCCTGTTCGTGATGGACTTCTGGGCCCGCCCCACGAAGAACGGCGGCGCCTGGATGAGCAACCTCGTCGACCAGTCGGACCGCACCGGTGATCTGCCGGTGGTGACGAACAACTGCAACTACACCCCGACGACCACGGCCATCTCCTGGGACGACGTGATCACGATGTTCCACGAGTTCGGCCACGCGCTGCACGGCCTGTTGGCCAGTTCCCGCTACGCGGGACGCTCCGGCGCCAACACCCCGCGCGACTTCGTCGAGTTCCCCAGCCAGGTCAACGAACACTGGGCCTGGACCCCTGGCCGGGTGCTGCCGGCCGAGTGGATCACCAAGCTCGAAGAGGCCTCCACGTTCGGCCAGGGCTACGCCACCGCTGAGACAGAGCTCGCCTCGCTGCTCGACCTGGTGTGGCACACCACTCCGCTGGAGGAACTCCCCACGTTGGCAGACGAGGTGGAGGGCTTCGAGCACCGCGCCCTCGAGAAGTACGGCCTCGCCAACGAACTGGTCCCGCCGCGCTACCGCACGCAGTACTTCGCCCACATCTGGGGCGGCGGCTACGCGGCCAGCTACTACGGCTACGCGTGGGCGAAGGTGATGGACGCCGACGCGGTGGCCTGGTTCAAGGAGAACACCGAGGGCCACTCCCCGGCCATGACGCTGCGCCAGGCCGGCGAACACTTCCGCCGCACGCTGCTGGCGCCCGGCGGCTCCGTCGATCCGATGGAGACCTACCGGAGCTTCCGCGGGCGCGACCCGGAACTCGCGCCCCTGCTCGAGCGTCTCGGCCTGACCATCTGAGAGGAGCCGACATGGATATCAAAGCCGCCCTGCACCGGCAGCTCCGGCTGCAGCGTGAAGCGCTCCTGTGGAAGGCGGAGGGACTGGACGAGCGCGACCTGCGCCTGCCCCGCACCCCCACCGGCACCAACCTGTTGGGGCTGATCAAGCACTGTCTGGGCGTCGAGCACGGCTATTTCCTGACCAGCATGGGGCGAGCCTCCCAGCTCAAGCTGCCCGAGATCGACTTCGAGCAGGATCCGAACGGCGACTTCTACGCCACCGAGGATGAGCGCGCCGACGAACTCATCGAGCTGTACCGGGCCGTGGCGGTCGAGGTCGACCAGGCGATCGACGAGTTGGAGCTCGACGCGCCCGGCACGGTCGAATGGTGGGGCGAGCGCGGCGCGACCACGCTGGGCTTCCTGCTCGCGCACGTGCTCGGCGACATCGCACGCCACGCCGGCCACGCCGACATCCTCCGTGAGGGGATCGACGGCCGGCTCGGCGTCACGGTGGACAACTCCAACATGTGGGAGCCGGACGGGGGCTGGGACACCCACGTCCTGCGGCTCACCGGCATCGCCGAGGGCTTCAGCCCGCAGTGACCTCGTGGGTTTCTTCCTCCGGTTTGCGGAAGAAGCCGGCGATCACCGCCGCCGTCCACACCGCGCCCGCCCCCAGGAACGCCCCGTGCGCTCCCTGCAGCATGGCCGCGGACAATCAGCCAGCCCGTGGCCGCGACACCCCTGTCACCGGGAATAGCGCAGCGGGTTCGGGAAGCAGGAGGCCTCCGTGGCGATCCTCAGGTCCGTCGAGATCAGTCCCCTCTCCCGTAGCGGGTAGAGCTCCGAGACCACGCGGTCGCGGATCGTGGCGGGGCTGAGGGTGTTCAGGTAGATCTTCGTGGCGCCCTCGAACCCGGCAAGCGTCGACACGCGCCACTTCAGCATGACCCGCCACGGCATGGCCAGGTTCACGTCGATGGGCCGGTAGTGCCACTCCTCGTTCGAGGGCACCCGCGCCCCGGTGGCCGCATGCATGGCGTGGATCAGGTCGGACATCCCCCTGATCTCGTCCGGGTGCTGTTCCCAGGGGTCCGAGTGCTGTGACCGGGAATAGATCTCAACCGTCGGGTACCGGTGGCCGAACCCGGCGAACGCGACGGCGTGCTCGTTCTCCGCGATGATCAGGTTGCGCCGCGTGGCGTAGTTGGCGGCCGCGTCGTTGAAGATGTTGGGGTTTGCGCGCAGCCTGACCAGTTCCGCCTCCTGCTGGTGGCCCCGGTCGTCGATGGAGACCAACTGCTTGTGGAGATGGTCGAACGACGCGCCGGCAGGCCTCAGCCAGTTCTGGAACACCGCCACGTAGCGGGCGTACCTGTTCACCTCGAACGCCATCCTGGTGCACTCGACGGTGTAGGCGATGAACTGTGCATGCTCCTCCGGGGTGAGCGTGCCTGAGGCGGCCAACTCCGAGTCGTCGGTGGCCGCATCGACGAAGTGTCGCCGGGCGATGACCAGGTCGTGGCCCCCACCGAAGAAGCCTGACGCCGTCTGCAGCTTCTCCTCGTGGCTGAGGGCGGCCACCTCCGCGTCGGTCAGGCCACGGGCGTAGAGCTTCGCCTCCGCCACCCGCATCACGTGGTCGAGCCCCGCCGGCGATGCAAGATATGCCTCCCTCCGCTCGGCCACCGGGGCCGGCAACTCGAACCCGTAGTTCTTGTGCCAGTAGTCGTAGCTCAGGATCTCGAAGAGGTTCGGCACCCTCCGGAACTCCGCGACGGTGGTGAACAGCTCTTCAGCCGGCGTGCGGTAGAGGGTCGCCCAGGAACCGTCGTCGCGACGGACGACCCGGGACTTCTCGGGCGGGGTCTCCATGTAGCGCTGCTCGCAGAAGGGGCAGTGGCGGCCGCGCTCGTCGTCGCGGATGGGCAGCGGATGGGGAGCGATGAGGCCGAGCGGCCGGTCCCCCCGGCCGGGTACGGTCCACACCTCGGTGCCCGTGAACGGGTTGAGCTGCTTGACCGTCCCGTCGCGCAGTTCGGTGATGTACTCGGGTTCGCGCACGAGCGGTGCCATGTTCCGACATTAGCCGCGGCAGGCGTGGCAAGGTGGAAGTCATGACAGACCTCTCGCATCCCGCCACCGAGGAGCACGCTTCCCCCTGGTTCGATCTCGACGCCTACGTGTCGCTGCCCCGCCTCGGCGCCCTCAGTCTCAGCCCCGACGGCGAGACCCTGGTGTGCTCGGTCCAGGGAGTCACCGCAGACAGGACGGAATACGCCAGCGCCCTGTGGCGCGTGGACCCGCACGGCGAGCGGGCCGCCACCCGCTACACACGCTCCGTGCAGGGCGAGTCCGCCGCAGGATTCCTGCCCGACGGTTCCCTGCTGTTCACCTCCAAGCGCGACGTACCGGCCGTCGGCGAGGACGAGCCGAAGAAGTCGACGACCGCCCTGTGGTGCCTGCCTGCCAACGGTGGCGAGGCCTACGTGCTCGCCCGCCGCGACGGCGGCTGGGGCGACGTCCTCACCAGCCCGCTGTCCGACACCGTCGTGCTCGGCGTGCTGATGCACGCAGGAGTCGAGGACGAGGAGGCCGACGCGGCCAAGCGTGAGGCCCGCAGCAAGAGGAAGATCTCAGCGATCCTGCACGACGGCTACCCCGTGCGCTTCTGGGACAAGGACCTCGGCCCCGAGACGACGCGGCTGAGGGCCGCCACCGTCGGCGGCGACGGAGACCGCTCCTTGGAGGGCCTGCGCGATCTGACCGGTGACGTCGGCCGCTCGGTGCGCGAGGCCGTGCTCTCCCGCGACGGCGCAGCGCTCGCCGTCGTCTGGGGCGTGCCCCGCCGTGCGGGCGAGACCATGTCGCAGCTCGAGCTGATCGACGTGGCCCGCGGCCAGCGCCGCACCCTGGCCGCCGACGACGAGCACGAGTACGGCAGCCCCGTCTTCACCGACGACGGCGCCCACGTCGCCTGCGTTCGCACGGCCCGCTCCACCGCTGAGCGCGCTCCGCGGCCCACCCTGTGGCTGATCGACGTCGCTTCGGGCGAGGGACACGAGGTCGCCGGCGGCTGGGACCGGTGGGCCACCCCCGTCGCCTTCTCGCCTGACGGCCGCACAATGTACGCGACCGCGGACGACGACGGCGCCTGCCCGGTCTTCGCCATCGACGTCGCCTCCGGCGAGGTGCGCCGGCTCACCGGCGACGGCTCCCACTCCTCAGTGTTGCGCAGCCCTGACGGCACCACGCTGTACGCCCTCCGCGCCTCGTACGCGAGCCCGGGTGAGATCGTCGCGGTCGATGCCGTCTCCGGCGCCGCCACAGTGCTGCGTGCCCCCGTCGAGTACCCACCGCTCCCCGGCCGCCTCGAGCGCGTCGAGACGGAGGCGTCCGACGGCACCCGCGTCCCCGGCTGGCTCATCCTCCCCGAAGGCGCTTCCCCGGCCCAGCCCGCCCCCCTCACGCTGTGGGTGCACGGCGGCCCGCTGAATTCGTGGAACTCGTGGTCCTGGCGCTGGTGCCCCTGGCTGCTCGTCTCGAGGGGGCAGGCGGTGTTGCTGCCGGACCCCGCCCTGTCGACCGGCTACGGCCAGAGCTACATCCAGCGAGGCTGGGGCCGGTGGGGCGCCGAACCCTTCACCGACGTGATGGCGCTGACCGACGCGGCCGAGGCCCGCGACGACATCCGCAGCGATGCCTCGGTGATGATGGGCGGCTCCTTCGGTGGCTACATGGCCAACTGGATCGCCACCCAGACGGACCGGTTCACGGCGATCGTCAGTCATGCGTCGCTCTGGAACCTCGGCAACTTCGGGCCCACCACCGACGCGGCCTGGTACTGGAAGCGTGAGATGACGCCGGAGATGCAGGCGAAGTTCTCGCCCCACCAGTTCGCCGCGCAGATCACGACGCCCATGCTGGTCATCCACGGGGACAAGGACTACCGCGTCCCGATCGGCGAAGGGCTCGCGCTCTGGTGGGCCCTGGCGAGCGCCTTCGACGGCGACCCCGCGGACCTGCCCCACCGGTTCCTGTACTTCCCGAACGAGAACCACTGGATCCTCACGCCCCAGCACGCCAAGGTCTGGTACGACACGGTGCTGGAGTTCGTGGCCGCACGACGCGAGGGGCGCGCGATGGGGGCCGTGGAGAACCTGTGAGGGTCCCTCGGCACGCCGTCAGAAGAGCAGCGGGTCGATCGCGACGGCGAGGAAGAGGAGCGCGAGATAGGTGTTGGAGTAGTGGAAGAGCTTCATCGCCTTGAGCTGCGCGCCCTCCATGCCCGCACGGGCGCGGCGCCAGAGCTGGAGCGCCTCCCACAGGAAGATCAGGCCGGTGACGAGCGCGACGCCCGGGTACAGCCATCCCGTGGGGGCCACGGGCCACAGAAGCAGCGACATCACGACGGTGGCCACGGAGTACCAGAAGATCTGGGCCCCCACCTGCGGTGCGGTGCGTACCACGGGGAGCATGGGCACGTCGGCGGCGGCGTAGTCGTCTTTGTACCGGAACGCCAACGCCCACGTGTGGGGCGGTGTCCAGAGGAACACCACGCCGAACAGGATGAACGGTGCCCAGGCGATGGAACCGGTCACGGCGGTCCAGCCGATGAGCGGCGGGAAGCATCCGGCGATACCGCCCCAGACGATGTTCTGGGAGGTGCGACGCTTGAGCCACATGGTGTAGACGAAGACATAGAAGGCGTTCGCCACCAGCGCGAGGATGGCGGAGAGCCAGTTGGCGCCGAAGCCCAGCACCAGCGTGGCCAGCACGCCCAGCACGATGCCGAAGACAAGAGCGTTGCGCGCGGAGATCTGGTGGCGGGGCACGGGGCGACGGCGGGTGCGGCGCATGATCTCGTCGATGTCGGCGTCGATCACACAGTTGAAGGTGTTGGCCGAGGCGGCGGCGAACATACCGCCGATCATCGTCCAGATGATCAGCTGCCACGGGGGCAGCCCGCCGGCTGCCAGGAACATGGCGGGCACGGTGGTCACGAGCAGCAACTCGATGATCCGGGGTTTGGTCAGCGCCACATAGGCCCGTATGACGTCGCCGAAGCGAGCCTCCGTAGGCTGGGCCTGAGCCTGGACCGCCACACGCACCCCGATTCTCGTCTCCGCGATTTCCGAAGCAGTCTACCCGCCCGCCCGCCGGGCACCTAAGCGGCGACTCCCGGTGCCCGGCCAGCGGACGAGCGATTGCTTCCCCGCCCCGCCGGGTACGTCTAGTGTTGGTCCCGATGAACGCCTACACCAATCCCCTGCGCGATCCCCAGGACCGCCGCCTGCCTCGCATCGCCGGACCCTGCGTCCTGGTCATCTTCGGTGTGACGGGTGACCTGTCGCGCAAGAAGCTGATGCCCGCCGTCTACGACCTGGCCAACCGCGGCCTGTTGCCGCCCGGTTTCGCGCTGGTGGGCTTCGCGCGCCGTGACTGGGCGAACCAGGATTTCGCCCAGGTGGTGCACGACGCGGTGAAGGAGAATGCCCGCACCCCGTTCCGCGAAGAGGTCTGGGAACAGCTCCTGGAGGGCATCCGGTTCGTCTCCGGCTCCTTCACCGACGACGCCTCGTTCGAGCGCCTCGGGGCAACCATCCGCGAACTGGACACCACCCGGGGCACCGGTGGCAACCACGCGTTCTACCTGTCCATCCCACCGTCGGGCTTCGAGCCGGTCATGACGATGCTGCGCAAGCACGGCCTGACGGAGCGCGTGGCGGACGACAACTGGAACCGCGTGGTCATCGAGAAACCCTTCGGCCACGACTTGGCCTCAGCCAAGGAACTCGACGCGGTGGTCAGTTCGCTGTTCCAGCCGCACGAGGTCTTCCGCATCGACCACTACCTGGGCAAGGAGACCGTCCAGAACATGTTGGCGCTGCGCTTCGCGAACCAGATGTTCGAACCCATCTGGAACAACCACTACGTCAGCCATGTGGAGATCACGATGGCCGAGGACATCGGCATCGGTGGCCGCGCCGGCTACTTCGACGGCATCGGCATCGCCCGCGACGTCATGCAGAACCACCTTCTCCAGCTCCTGGCGCTCACCGCCATGGAGGAGCCCACCAGCTTCGAGGCCTCGCAGTTGCGCACCGAGAAGAAGAAGGTGCTCGCCGCCGCCCGCGTGCCGCAGCGCTACGACCTCCACACCGCCCGCGGCCAGTACGCGGCCGGCTGGCAGGGCGGCAAGCAGGTCATCGGTTACCTGCAGGAGGACGGCGTGGCGGAGGGCTCCGCCACGGAGACCTACGCGGCCATCCGGGTCGACATCGACAACCGACGGTGGGCCGGGGTGCCGTTCTACCTGCGCACCGCCAAGCGGATGCCCCGCCGCGTGACCGAGGTGGCGCTCAGCTTCAAGCGTGCGCCGCACCTGCCGTTCACCGCCACGGACACCGAGGAGCTGGGCACCAACGCGCTGGTCATGCGGATCCAGCCCGACGAGGGCGTCACCCTGCGCTTCGGCGCCAAGGTGCCGGGCACCCAGATGGAGATCCGTGAGGTCTCGATGGACTTCGGCTACGGCGGCTCCTTCACCGAATCATCCCCGGAGGCCTACGAGCGCCTCATCCTCGACGTCCTCCTGGGCGACCCGCCCCTCTTCCCGCAACAGGAGGAAGTGGAGCTGAGCTGGCAGATCCTGGATCCGGTCATCGAATACTGGGCGTCCCTGGACGGGCAGCCCGAACAGTACGAGTCCGGCACCTGGGGCCCCGAGTCGGGGCACGAGATGCTGGCCCGCGACGGCTTCAAGTGGCGTCGGCCGTAAGGGAGACAGAGAACTCATGATCATCGACCTGACTGATACCTCGGCCCGCGACATCGCGGCCGCCCTGATCAACGCGCGCCGCACAGTGGGCAGCGCCTCCGGCCTCGTGCTGACCCTGATCGTGGTCACAGACGACGACCACTTCGACGAGGTTCTCCGCGCCGCACAGGCCTCGGCCACCGCGCACCCCTCGCGGGTCATCGTCGTGACCTACGTCGACGGTGACGAGCCGTTCCTGGACGCCGAGATCCAGGTGGGTGAGGGGCACCCCGGCGACCTTCTGATCCTGCGCCTGCACGGCTCGCTCCGCGAACACGGCGACTCCATCTGCCTGCCGCTGCTCTTGCCGGACTCCCCCACCATCGTGTGGTGGCCCAACACGGCGCCGGACCACCTGGCGGAGGACCCCATCGGTTCCCTGGCAGACCGCCGCATCACCGACGCCGCCGGAGATCCTGATCCGCAGCAGGCCCTGGTACGTCGCGCGCGCAACCACGCCGACGGGGACACGGACCTCACCTGGACGCGCCTCACCCGGTGGCGCGCGCTCCTGACCGCATCCCTGGACCAGACCCGGTCCGTCGTGACCGGCGCCTGCGTCCGTTCCGCGCCGGACAACGCACCCGCCACGCTGCTCGCGGCCTGGCTGAGCGAGCGCCTCGGCGTCGACGTGCACCGCGTCGACGGTGACCACCCGGGCGTCAACGAGGTCGTGCTCAACACGGAGCAGGGCGACATCGTCCTCAGCCGCGTCCGCGAGGGCGCCGCCCACTACCGCGTGCCCGGCGAGCCGGACCGTACCGTCGCGCTGCGCCGTCGTCCGCTGACGGACCTCATCACTGAGGAACTCCAGCGGATGGACGCCGACGACATCTTCGAGGCAGCGGTCCAACGGGTGGTCAAGGATTCGGAGGCGAGCTAGATGTACACGCGGGTGGTCCGGCTGGAGACGGCGGCGGACGTGAGCCGGGTGGTCGCGGCACAGTTGCTTGCCAAGATCATCGAGCTGCAGCGCACGCAGGACACGGTGCACCTCTGCCTGACGGGAGGCAACGCGGCCAACGCCATGTATGAGCAGTTCGCCGAACTGGCCGACGGTTCAGCCCTGGATGCCGCGAAACTCCAGTTGTGGTGGGGCAACGAGCACTTCGTGCCCACCACAGACCCGGCCCGCAACTCGCTCCAGGCCATCAGCAGGCTGGCCCGCACCGTCTCGATCACTTCCGCCGACACCCACATGATGGCGGCCAAGGACGGCCGCAAGGACAGCCAGGAGTCAGCGGCGGAGTACGAGGAGGAGTTGGGTGACACCCGCTTCGACATCACACTGCTCGGCATCGGCAACGACGGCCACGTGGCGTCGATCTTCCCCGGCCACCCCAGTTTCGACCCCACGACGAGCCGCGCCGTGATCGGGGTTGAGGACAGCCCCATGGCGCCGTCGGAACGCATCTCCCTCACCATCCCCACCCTCAACCGGGGCGCGGAGATGTGGATCATGGCCACTGGCGAGGCCAAGGCGGACGCGGTGCAGCGTTCGCTCGACGGCGATGAAAGCATTCCGGCCGCGCATGTGCGCGGCCGGAATGCAACTCTGTGGTTCCTCGATGCGGGCGCCTCGGCCGGTCTCCCGGCCCAGTACACCTGCACCTTCTGAGGCCACCTC
This sequence comes from Tessaracoccus sp. MC1865, assembly GCF_017815535.1. Taxonomy (NCBI): domain Bacteria; kingdom Bacillati; phylum Actinomycetota; class Actinomycetes; order Propionibacteriales; family Propionibacteriaceae; genus Tessaracoccus; species Tessaracoccus sp. MC1865. The sequence continues at coordinate 1,958,734 of NZ_CP072596.1, forward strand.
CTCAGCGGTGTCCGCTCAGTAGATGACCTCACCCGCGGCGCGGCGGGCCCGCAGTGCGGAGATCGCCTCTTCGAGGATCTGCGCTGCTTCGGCGTCGGTGCGACGCTCCTTCACATACGCGAGGTGGGTCTTGTAGGGAATGATCTTCGGCGGCGGAGGAGGATTCTCCGCATCCATGTTGGCCGGGAGGCCGCAGCGCGGGCAGTCCCACGACTCAGGAATCTGGGCTTCGGCTGCAAACGCCGGCGTGGTCACGTGACCACTGGCGCAGAAGTACGAAACGTGCATACGGGGTGCTGCTTCGCCCCGTTCTGCCTCGCCCATGGGACCGGCGCCTACACGGCTGCCGCGAATGGCGTTGCCACCTGCCACTTTGCTGTTCTCCTACTACGAGAAGTGATGGATTGAAAAGGGTATGAGGATGAGTGATCAGGCGCCGATGCGATACAGCACCAGGAGGCCGACGATCGTCAGCAGCCACACGACGGCGAGCACCACCGTGATCCGGTCAAGACGACGCTCAGCGGTGGACACGCCACCCATGGAGGTCGACATGCCGCCGCCGAACAGATCTGACATTCCGCCGCCACGGCCTTTGTGGAGCAGAACGGTGGCCGCAAGGAGGATGCTGAGGATCACGACGATCACAGACAGCGTGGTAATGGGCCATGAAACCAAGGGGACAATCACGCGGTACAGCCTAACCGACAGCGCCGGATAATCCACATCCGGTACCCCTGTGGTGAGCACTTTCGCCCCGCATGGTTGCTCCTAAAATGAGAAACCCCCAAAGCCCGGGCAGCATGCCCGGACGATGGGGGTCTCAGGTGGGCATGCCCTCCTGACGGGGTCAGGAGAGCGCCCGGCCAGCGATCAGAACTGGTAGAAGCGGACGATGGCCGCAAACTCCTCGGGCTGGAGGCTCGCGCCGCCGACCAGGGCGCCGTCGATGTCCGGCTGGCTCATGATCTGGGCCACGTTGCCGGACTTGACGGAACCGCCGTACTGGATGCGCACCGACTCGGCGGTGGGACCGTCGTACAGCTCGGCGACCTCCTTGCGGATGGCGCCACACACCTCCTGGGCGTTCTCCGGGGTGGCGACCTCGCCGGTGCCGATGGCCCAGACGGGCTCATAGGCGATCACGAGGCCGGCGACCTGCTCGGCCGTCAGGCCGGCCAGCGTGCCGCGCACCTGGTTGAGGGTGTACTCGACGTGCTCCCCCGCCTTGCGGATGTCGAGGCCTTCGCCCACGCAGACGATGGGGGTCATGCCCGCGGCCAGGACCTTGGCGGCCTTGGCGTTGATGAGGGCGTCGTCCTCGCCGTAGTACTCGCGGCGCTCGGAGTGGCCGACGATGACGTACTGGACGCCGAGCTTCGACAGCATGGCCGTCGAGATCTCACCGGTGTAGGCGCCGTTGTCGTGCTGCGAGACGTTCTGGGCACCGAGGCCGAACTTCAGGCGGTCACCGTCGATGAGGGTGCGCACCGTGCGCAGGTCCGTGAAGGGGACGCAGAGCACCGCGTCGGACTTCGCCGGATCCCATTCCTTGTCGACGAGCGTGTAGTGCAGCTTCTCAACCAGGCCGGTGGCCTCGATGTGGTCGACGTTCATCTTCCAGTTGCCGGCCATGATGGGCTTGCGTGTCATCAGTTGTCCCCTTCCAGAACAGCGATACCGGGCAGTTCCTTGCCCTCGAGGAACTCGAGGGAGGCGCCGCCGCCCGTCGAGATGTGGCCGAACTCGTCGTCAGCGTGGCCGAGGACGCGCACGGCGGCCGCGGAGTCACCGCCGCCGACGACGGAGAGGCCGTCGACTTCGGTGAGGGCCTTGGCGACCGCAGCGGTGCCCTGGGCGAATGCCGGGATCTCGAACACGCCCATGGGGCCGTTCCAGAACACCGTCTTGGCGCCCTTGATCGCCTCGGCGAACAGCACCTCGCTCTCGGGGCCGATGTCGAGGCCCATCTTGCCTGCGGGGATGGCGTCGGCAGCGACGACCTCCACCTCGCCCTTGGCTTCGCGGGCGTCGAAATCCATGCCGTCGGCGATGCGGACATCGACCGGCAGCAGGATCGTCTTGCCGGCGGCCTCAGCCTGCGCGAGGTAGTCGCGGCAGGTCTGCAGGTTGTCCTCGTCGAGCAGCGAGGAGCCGATGTTCATGCCCTGCGCCTTGAGGAAGGTGAACAACATGCCGCCGCCGATGACCAGGGTGTCGGCAACCTTCAGCAGGTTGTCGATGACCTGCAGCTTGTCGGCGACCTTGGCGCCACCCAGCACGACGACATAGGGCCGCTCGGGGCTCTCGGTCAGTTGCTTGAGGACGCCGACCTCCTTGGCGACCAGCGAACCGGCGGCGTTGGGCAGCAGCGAGGCCACGTCGTAGACGGAGGCCTGCTTGCGGTGCACGACGCCGAAGCCGTCGGAGACGAAGAGGTCGCCGAACGCGGCGTACTTCTCGGCCAGCGCCTTGCGCGCGGCCTCGTCCTTGGACTCCTCGGCGGGCTCGTAGCGGACGTTCTCCAGCAGGGCGACGTCGCCGTCTGCCAGCGAGGCGACGGTGGCCTGGGCGGATTCGCCCACCACGTCGGTGGCCAGCTTGACCTCGGAACCGAGCAGTTCGGCGAGGCGGACCGCGACGGGGGCCAGGGAGTACTTGGGGTTGGCCTCACCCTTCGGGCGGCCGAGGTGGGCCATGATGACGACGCGGGCGCCGGCGTCGCGCAGTGCGGTCAGCGTGGGCAGCGCGGCGCGGATGCGGCCGTCGTCGGTGATGTTCTTGTCTGCGTCCAGCGGGACGTTGAAATCGCAGCGGATGAGTACCCGCTTGCCGGACAGATCGCCCAGCTCAGCAACGGACTTCACTTCGGTCCTCTTTCTTCTCAGATTTCTTCGGGCGACAACGGCCCTGCGGCCCCAGGCGGGGCCACAGGGCCGTTGTCTCAGACCACGTAGGTGGTGGTGTTGATCAGAGCTTCGAGCCGACCAGGACGGTCAGGTCGACGAGACGGTTGGAGTAGCCCCACTCGTTGTCGTACCAGCCGAGAACCTTCACCTGGTTGCCGATCACCTTGGTGAGCTTGGCGTCGAAGATGCAGGAAGCCGGATCGGTCTCGATGTCCTTGGAGACGATCTCGTCTTCGGTGTAGACGAGGACCTTGCCGTCGGCGGCCTTCTTGATGATCTCGTTGATCTCCTCGACGGAGGTCTCACGGGACGCCTCGAAGGTGAGGTCGGTGGCGGAACCGGTGGGGGTGGGGACGCGCATGGCGTATCCGTCGAGCTTGCCCTTGAGTTCGGGCAGCACGAGCGACACGGCCTTGGCGGCACCGGTGGTGGTGGGAACCATGTTCAGGGCAGCGGCGCGCGAGCGACGCAGGTCCTTGTGGGGGCCGTCCTGCAGGTTCTGGTCCGCGGTGTAGGCGTGGATGGTGGTCATCAGGCCCTTGACGATGCCGATGCCGTCGTTGAGCGCCTTGGCCATGGGGGCGAGGCAGTTGGTGGTGCACGACGCGTTCGAGATGATGTTGTGCTTCTCGGTGTCGTACAGCTCGTCGTTGACGCCCATGACGATGGTGATGTCCTCATTCTTGGCGGGAGCCGAGATGAGCACCTTCTTGGCGCCGGCCTGGATGTGGGCCTGGGCCTTGGTGGCGTCGGTGAAGAAGCCGGTGGACTCGATGACGATGTCGACGCCGAGGTCCTTCCACGGCAGCGCGGCGGGATCCTTCTCCGCGAACGCCTTGATCTCCTTGCCGTCGACGGTCAGTGCGTCGTCGTCGTAGCTGATCTCGCCCGGGAAACGGCCCAGGATCGAGTCGTACTTCAGCAGGTGGGCCAGGGTCTTGTTATCGGTCAGGTCGTTGACGGCAACCACGTCGAGGTCGGCCCCCGCAGCGACGAGCGCGCGGTAGAAGTTACGGCCGATGCGGCCAAAGCCGTTGATTGCAACCTTTACGGTCATGAGGAATTCGATCCCTTTCGAGCTACCGAGCGCACGGATGCGCGGATGGACATCCTCATCCTAACGACTTGAGCACCTCGAGCAAGAGTGGGGTCGTTTTAGTGAGCGTAACCTCAGCCGTCCTGGAGGTCTGCCGGGAGGCTGGCCTCCGTCGTGGGAATCCCACGTTCTTCCGCCACCTTGTCCGCTGTGGCGAGGAGGCGTCGGATCCGTCCAGCGATGGCGTCCTTGGTCAGCGGCGGCTCGTGCAGCTGACCCAGTTCCTCGAGGCTGGCCTGGCGGTGCTGGAGCCGCAGGTTCCCGGCTTCGCGCAGGTGCTCGGGCACCTCGTCGCCGAGGATCTCCATGGCTCGCTCCACGCGGGCGCTGGCGGCGACGGCGGCCCGGGCCGAGCGGCGCAGGTTGGCGTCGTCGAAGTTGGCCAGCCGGTTCACCGAGGCGCGCACCTCGCGGCGGCGGCGGCGTTCCTCCCAGAGGATCCGCGTCTCAGGAGCCCCCATGCGGGTCAGCAGTTCCGCGATGGAGTCGCCGTCGCGGATGACCACCCGCTCCACCCCGCGCACCTCGCGGGACTTCACGGCGATGCCCAGGCGGCGGGCCGCGCCGACGAGGGCGAGGGCCGCTTCAGAGCCGGGGCAGGTGATCTCCAGCGACATCGAGCGGCCGGGCTCCGTCAACGAGCCGCGTGCCAGGAACGCGCCGCGCCACACAGCCACGGCGTCCGCCACGGAACCGCCGACGACGATGGGGGGCAGGCCGCGCACGGGCCTGCGCTGCTGGTCCACCAGCCCCGTCATGCGGGCCAGTTGCTCCCCGCCCTGCACTGCGCGCACGGAGTACCGGGGGCCGCGGCGCACGCCGGAGGCATTGATCACGAGCAGGTCTGTGTCGATGGTGTAGAGGTCGCTGATGAAACTGCGCAGGCGTCGAGCCGCTCCACCGGTGTCGAGTTCCGCCTCCACGACGATGCGGCCACCCACCAGGTGGAGGCCTCCGGCGAAGCGCAACATCGCCGCCACCTCGGCCCGTCGCACAGACGGATGGGGCGCGACGACGGAGGCCAGTTCGGCCTTCACCTTCTGCGTCAGAGCCATGGGCCGAAGTCTGCCATACGGGGACGGCCATGCACCGGGGTCAGGATCCTCACCCGGTGATCACTTCGCTGAACACCGAGGCGAGGCGGTGCCGGTCATGGGTGGACGAGCCGTCGCGGGATGCGACGTCGGCCCGGACGAGGCGTCCCCCCATCGACTGCACGTAACCCTCGATGTGCTCGTCGTCCGCGGTGAAGCGGCTGTCGGCGATGACCGCGTCGAGGCGGAGGTTCGGAGCATGCTCCGCAAGCGTCTCGATGTGACGGGCGGCGGAGAAGCCGTCGGTCTCCGCCGCGGCGGTGATGTTGAGGACGAGGATGCGCTGCGCCTTCGTCGTGACGATCGCCTCGGCGAGCTCCGGCACAAGGAGGTGCGGGAGCACTGAGGTGAACCACGAACCCGGGCCGAGCACGACGGCGTCGGCCGCCATGATCGCCGCCACCGCCTCGGGTCTCGCTGGGGGCTGGTCCGGCACGAGCCTGACGCGCTGCACTTCCGCCCTGGTCTTGGCGACGGTGGCCTGGCCGCTCAGGGTGCACACCTCGTCGGGCGCGAACGGGTCCAGGCCCAGCACGTCTGCCTCGATCTCGAGCGGCACGGAGCTCATGGGCAGCACGCGACCCCGGGTGCGCAGCAGGTCGCCGACCATGTCGAGGCCCTGGACCGGATCCTCGAACTGCTGCCAGAGCCCGGCGATCAGCAGGTTGCCGATCGCGTGCCCGCCGAGCGGGCCGTCGCCCGTGAACCGTGACTGCAACACGTTCGCCCAGGTGCGGCCGGCGTGGTCGTCGGAGCAGAGCGCCGCCAGCGCCATGCGCAGGTCTCCGGGCGGGAGGCAGTTGAACTCCTGGCGCAGCCGGCCGGAGGAGCCCCCGTCGTCCGCGACGGTCACGACGGCGGTGAGCTGGTCCGTGACGCGGCGCAGCGCCGTCAGGGACGCGGCGAGGCCGTGGCCGCCGCCGAGGGCGACCACCTTGGGCAGGGAGTCGATGGTCATTCCTTCCCCAGATCCCGGTGCAGCACCGTGGTCGGGAAGCCGTGCTCACGCAGCCTCATGGAGAGTTCTTCGCTCATGCTGGTGGAGCGGTGCTTGCCGCCGGTGCAGCCGATCGCGACGGTGACCTGGCGCTTGCCCTCGTTGAGGTAGCCGGGCGCGACCGTGGCCAGCAGCTCCACCATGTGATCCTGGAACCGCTGTGCCGCCTGCTGCTTGAGCACGTACTGCGCCACGTCCTTGCTGAGCCCGGATTTCGGCCTCAGTTCCGGGATCCAGTACGGGTTGGGCAGGAAGCGCACGTCGAACACCATGTCGGCGTCGACCGGCACGCCGTTCTTGAAGCCGAAGGAGATCAGCGCGATCTTCAGCTTGTCGGTGGCCTCGTCCCCGAAGTGGTTGGCCACGCGCTGGACGAGTTGGCGCGCGGAGAGGCGCGTCGTGTCGACCACGATGTCGGCGGTGGCCCGGATGTCTGCGAGCAGGCGGCGCTCACGGGCGATGCCCTCGATCAGCCGGTCACCGCCCTGGAGCGGCAGCGGGCGTCGGTTGGATTCCTGGCGCTGCACGATGATGTCGTCGTCCGCCTCGAGGAAGACCGTCGTGACCCGGCCACCCGCGGCCTCCAGCGTGGCCAACGCGGCCGGCAACTGCTCGAACTGTTCGCGGCTACGCACGTCCGCCACGACCGCCACCTTGTACACGCCATCGTTGAGCAGCGTCTGCGCCAGCCCGGGCAACATGACGGGAGGCAGGTTGTCGACGGTGAACCAGCCGAGGTCCTCCATGGCGTGCGCCGCCGTGCGTCGCCCCGCACCGGACAGGCCGGTGATGATGGCGAACTCCTGGTGCGCGACGTCGGTCATGGCGCCCACCCTAGTGCTCTTCCGGCAGCCCCCGCGCATGGAGCGCCTCGCCTGTCCGCTGCGCATACGAGACCGCGTTAACGACGGCGGGGGTCAGCAGCAGAGCCAGGTTGCGTTCCTTCCCGCGGGCGCGGGCCGCCGCGCGCGCGTCCTCGATGGACCCGGCGAGGAACGGGATGGAGCGCAGCATCAGCGCCACCATGAGGGCCACTGCATCGGGGTTGATCCGCACGTACCGCAGGACCCCGAGGCCGCGGGTGAGGGCGTCGAGCAGGTCCGCCGTCGAGGTGGTCAGGGTGAGCATCCGCGCCGCGAGCACGCCCAGCAGCATGTTGCCCGGCGTCACGAACGCGGGCTCCCAGCGCAACCCCACGAGCTGGTACGCGGCGAGCAGCGCGAGGAAGAACCAGATGTACCAGCCGAAGCCGAAGATCTTGCGGAGCCCGAGCCCGGCCGTCAGCAGGGCGGCCAGCACCAGCACGACGCCGGCGGCGGTGGCCCACCACTGGAAGATGAAGATGGGCGGCACCGCCAACGCCAGCAGGAGGAGGTACTTCGTCCCCACGCGCACCCTGAAGAGCCACCCGTCGCCGGGCTCGAAGATGCCCAGCACACTGGTGTGGGCGTTCACGCCCCCACCCTGTCCGCCATGATCCGCGTGTAGAAGTCGACCGTTTCGCGCGGCTCGCCGTCGGCGACGATGCGGCCACCGTCGACGACGATGACCCGCTCGGCGTCCAGTGCGACGTCGAGGTCGTGGCTGGAGAAGACGATCTGCTGGTCCAGCTCGGCGAAGACGCGGCGGAGCATCAGTTTGTTGCGCAGGTCCAGCAGCGTGGTGGGTTCGTCGGCCACGAGGATGGCGGGCTCGACGGCCAGCACGCTGGTGAGCGCCACGAGTTGACGCTCACCGCCGCTGAGGTCGTAGATCGACTGGTGCGCGACGTGCCCGATGCCGCGCTCCTCAAGGAGGGCGTGGGCCCGGGCGGTGCGTTCGGCGCGGTTGCTGATCAGGCTGCGCAGGCTGAGTTCGACGTCCTCCACGGGCGTCGACATCAGCAGTTGCGCCAGCGGGTCCGTGAAGATGAAACCCACCTTCTGCCGCACCGCCTTGCCGTCGCGGTCTGCGTCGAGGCCGTCCACGAGCACCTGGCCCGAGGTGACGGTGCGCAGGCCGTTGAGCAGTCGGAGCAGGGTCGACTTTCCGGAGCCGTTGGCGCCGATGACGGCGACGCGCCGCTCGGCGAGGTCCAGTGTGACCCCCGCGAGCAATACCCGGTCCGGGTCGCCCTGCCGTGAGGCGGGGACGACCACGCGGGCGTCGCGGAGCTGGATCATCGGCCGAGCAGCCTCGGGAAGGCCTTGTGCACCGCGACGGCGATCAGCACGGCGAAGAGGCTCTTGGCTGCGTCCCAGATCCAGAACGGCATGTCGATGGTGACCATGGCGTCGAAGAAGGGCTTGTCGAGGTAGCCCGAGAGCCAGCCCACGCCGATCGGGAGGATCACGAGGTACCGCGCGGCGAGGCACCCGACGAAGAACCACACGGGCGTCATGGGCGACAGACCCTTGCGCAGCGCCCACTTCGCGACGAACCCGATGAGGACCGCGGCGACCACGAAGGAGATGAGGTAGCCACCCGTGGCGCCGAGGAACGCGGAGAGGCCCGCCTTGCCGCCCGCGAACACGGGGAGCCCGGCCACGCCGACCACGATGTACAGCACGACGGCTGCCGAGCCGCGCCAAGGGCCGAGGACGAGCGCCGTCAGGGCGACGCCGAGGGTCTGCAGCGTGAAGGGCACCGGCCCGAGGGACACGGTGATCTGGGACAGCGCCGAGAGCAAGGCGGCGAACACGGCGATGTACGCGAGGTCGGCGGGCGCGAAGGCCTTCGTGCGCGGCGCGTCGACAGCGGTGCTGGTGGACATCGGTCACTCCTAGGTTGATGACTGAGCACAATTTAAGCACCTTGTTTGAACACTGTTCAACTCGCGGCGTGTCTCAGGTGTCGATGACTTCGCCGGTGGTGAGGTTGATCGCCTCTCCCCCGGTGTCTGCGACGGCGGCCTTGACCGAGGCGGCCAGACGAGGGCCGAAGCCGGGCACCTGCGCGATCTCCTCCACGCTGGCCTGGCGCAGCTTCCGCAGGGAACCGAAGTACTTCAACAGCGCCTTCCTGCGCAGCTCACCCAGCCCAGGGACGCCGTCGAGCACGGATTCCACGACCGTCTTCGCACGCCGGGACCGGTGGTGCGTGATCGCGAACCTGTGGGCCTCGTCACGCAACCGCTGCAGCAGGTACAGCCCCTCGGAGGCCCGCGGCAGGATCAGCGGGTACTCCTCGCCGGGGATCCACACCTCCTCGAGCCGTTTGGCCAGGCCGCAGAGCGCGATCTCGCCGTCGAAGCCGAACTCCTTCAGCACCGCCGCCGCGGCGTTCACCTGCGGCAGACCGCCGTCGACCACGATCAGCGCCGGAGCGTAGGAGAAGCGGGCCGCCTCCCCCGTCGTGGCGTCCACCTTGACGTCGGATTGGCGTTCGTCCGCCAGCCTCCGCAGGCGCCGGCTGAGCACCTCTGTCATGGCGGCGATGTCGTTGGACCCCTCGAAGCTCTTGATGATGAAACGGCGGTACTCGCTCTTGCGCGGGATCCCGTCCTCGAACACCACCATGGAGCCGACGGTCTCGGTGCCCATGGTGTGCGAGATGTCGTAGCACTCGATCCGCAGCGGCGGTTCCTCCAGGCCGAGCGCCTCGGATATCTCGTCCAGCGCCTGCGAACGGGCTGTGAGGTCCGTGGAGCGACGCAGCTTGGCCTGGTCGAGCGCCATGTCGGCGTTGCGGACGACGGTGTCGAGCAGCGCCCGCTTCTCACCCCTCAGCGGCACCCGGATGTCCACCTTGCTGCCGCGGCGCGTCGACAGGTGCGCGATGAGCGTGTCCTCCGCCTCCACGGAGCTGAGGATGTACGGCGGGATCTCCAGGTCGTCGGTGTACAACTGCTCGAGGAAGGCCTCGAGCAGTTCCGTCAGCGAACGGTCGTCGGCCCGGTCGGCGATCCAGCCACGTTCGCCCCGGATGCGCCCGTCGACGATGTGGAACACCTGGACGGCCACCTGGTGGCCGTTGTCCGAGAGGCCCACGATGTCGGCGCGCAGGCCGTCGCTGAGCACCACAGAGTTCTTCTCCTGCACCTTGCGCAGCGCGGTCAGCGAGTCCCGGAGGACGGCCGCGCGCTCGAAATTCAGCTCCGTCGAGGCGTCGTACATCGCGCGCTCGATGCGGCCGATGATCCCGCCGGTGTTGCCGGCCATGAAGGAACAGAAGTCCTCGGCGATCGCACGGTGCTCCTCCGGGCTCACCCGGCCGACACAGGGCGCGCTGCACTTGCCGATGTCGCCGAGGAGGCACGGCCTGCCGGAGGAACGCGCCCGGTTGAAGACCCCCTGCGTGCAGGAGCGCATGGGGAACACCCGAAGCAGCAGGTCGACGGTTTCGCGGATGGCCCACGCCTGCCCGAACGGGCCGAAGTACCGCACCCCGCGCTTCTTGGCGCCGCGCCCGACGAACACGCGCGGGTACTCCTCGTTCATGGTGACGGCCAGCCAGGGGTAGGACTTGTCGTCGCGGTACTTGACGTTGAACCGCGGGTCGAACTGCTGAATCCAGGTGTACTCGAGCTGGAGTGCCTCCAACTCGTTGGCCACCACCGTCCACTCCACCTTCGCTGCGGTGCGCACCATCGTCTGGGTGCGGAAGTGCAGCGCGGCGGGGTCCGCGAAGTAGGAGTTGAGGCGTTGGCGCAGATTCTTCGCCTTGCCGACGTACAGGACATGGCCGAACGCGTCGAAGAAGCGGTAGACCCCGGGGTCTGTGGGGATGCTGCCCGGACGGGGGCGGTAGCTCGCGGGATCGGCCATGTCTGCAGCCTACTCAGCCGCGGAATCCGGGCTTATCCTTGGGTGATGAGCACGAGGCAGACAGCGCGCCCCATGACGGCCCGCGAGGAGCTCGTCGCGCAGATGCGCGCCTGGCGCAAGCGCCGTCGCATCGCCTTCGTCGTGCAGGTGGTCACCATCATCGCGGCGCTCGCTTTGGCGGCCCCCGCCGCGGCGCTGCTGCTCGGCCAGTTCACCGGCATGCGCGACGACTACGTGCCGCAGCGGCACGTGCCGGGCACTGACGGATCCATCTCGATCACGTCAGCGGATTCCTACGTGCTGATCCGCCACGAGGCCGAGCTTCCTCCCTGCACCATCACGGACGCGGAGGGCTACGAACTCCTGCAGGAGCCGTGGCGCTACGCGTCAGACCCGCCCACCGTCGGTACCTCGTTCTACGCCGAGCCCGGCCGCTATCAGGTCGCCTGTGAAGGCGGCCAGGACGGCGTGGTGGCCCTGAACCGCGACCAGTACATCAACTCGCTGCGGGGTCCGTGGGACCCCCGCAAGCCCGCCCTGCCGCTGTTCGGCGCGGCGCTGTTCATCTACTTCGCCGGTAGATGGTCTGCCGGGCGCATCGCGCCGGAGTCGCTGCGCCCGCTCTACCCCGCGTGATCCGGGCGGTCCCGCCGGGGCGCCGCGGGACTTCCGGTCACAGCAGCTTCTTCAGGAACTCGCCGGTGGCTGAGTCCGCCGTCGCCGCGACCTCCTCGGGAGTACCGGTGGCGATGACGGTGCCACCGCGCGTCCCTCCGTCTGGCCCCATGTCGATCACCCAGTCCGTGCTCTTGATCACGTCGAGGTTGTGCTCGATGGTCACGACGGTGTTGCCCTGGTCGACGAGGCGCTGCAGCACGGCCAGCAGGCGGCGGATGTCCTCGAAGTGGAGACCGGTGGTCGGCTCGTCGAGGACGTAGAGGGTGCGGCCGGTGGAGCGCTTCTGCAACTCAGCCGCGAGCTTCACGCGCTGCGCCTCGCCGCCCGACAGGGTCGTGGCCGGCTGGCCCAGGCGGACGTAGCCGAGGCCAACCTCCTCCAGCGTCTTGAGGTACCGGGCGATGGACGAGATCGACTCGAAAAAGACGGCCGCCTCGCTGATGGGCATGTCGAGCACCTCGGCGATGGTCTTGCCCTTGTAGTGCACCTCCAGCGTCTCGCGGTTGTACCGGGCCCCGTGGCAGACCTCGCACGGCACGTAGACGTCCGGCAGGAAGTTCATCTCGATCTTGATGGTGCCGTCGCCCATGCAGTTCTCGCACCGGCCGCCCTTCACGTTGAAGGAGAAGCGGCCCGGCATGTAGCCGCGAACCTTCGCCTCCGGCGTTTTGGCGAACAGCGCCCGCACCTTGTCGAACACGCCGGTGTAGGTGGCCGGGTTCGACCGGGGGGTGCGGCCGATCGGCGACTGGTCCACCGAGATCACCTTGTCGAGGTGTTCAAGCCCATCGAGCGACTTGTGCCGCCCGGGCACGGCCTTCGCGCCGTAGATGGCCTTCGCCGCGGCGGTGTACAGGATGGAGTTGACCAGCGACGACTTGCCCGAACCGGAGACCCCGGTCACGGCGATGAACTGGCCCAGGTTGAAGGTCACGTCGATGTTGCGCAGGTTGTGCTCGCGCGCCCCCTTGACGACGAGTTGCAGCCCGTTGCCCGGGCGCCGCACGGCCGGCACCGGGATCTCGAGCCGGCCGGACAGGTAGGCGCCGGTCTTGGACTCGGGGTGGTTGAGCAGTTCCTCCACGGTGCCGCTGATGACGACCTCGCCGCCACCCTCGCCGGCCCCCGGCCCGATGTCGACGGCCCAGTCCGCGGCCCGGATGGTGTCCTCGTCGTGCTCGACGACGATCAGCGTGTTGCCCAGGTCGCGGAGCCGGTGCAGTGTCTCGATGAGCCGCAGGTTGTCGCGCTGGTGGAGGCCGATGCTCGGCTCGTCGAGCACGTACAGGACGCCCACGAGGCCGGACCCGATCTGGGTGGCGAGACGGATCCGCTGCGCCTCCCCGCCCGACAGCGTGCCGGCGGCGCGCGAGAGCGAGAGGTAGTCGAGGCCCACGTCGAGCAGGAAGCGCAGCCGCAGGTTGATCTCCTTGATGAGCCGCTCGGCGATGGCGGCCTCCCGCTCCGACAGTTGCAGCGCGCCGAGGAACTCCGCGGCCTCGCCGATCGACAGGTTGGCCAACTGGGAGATGTTGCGCTCCGCCACGGTGACCGCGAGCGACGCGGCCTTGAGCCTCGCGCCCTCGCAGCGCGCGCAGTCGATCTCGCGCATGTAGCCGCCCCACCGGTCCCGGGCCGCGTCCGTCTCGGCCTCGTCGAACCGCCGCCGAATGAAGGGGATGACGCCCTCATACTTCTGAGAGAACGCCCGCACCCGGCCGAACCGGTTGCGGTACTTGACCACCACGTTGCCCTTGGCGCCGTGCAGCAGCAGCTTGCGGGTGGCGGCGGACAGGTCCTTCCAGGGTGTGGTCAACGAGAAGTCGTGTTCCTCGCCCAGCGACTCGAGGACGCGGGCGTAGTGCTGCTTGATCGTCGGCGTGGTCCAGGGCGCGATGGCGCCGTCCTCCACCGAGAGGTCGTCGTTGGGGATGATCAGCTCGGGGTCCGGGTCCAGCAGCGTGCCGAGGCCCGAGCACTCGGGGCAGGCCCCCCACGGGCCGTTGAACGAGAACTGCCGCGGCTCGAGTTCGTCGATGTTGACGTCGTGCTCGTTGGGGCAGCCCATCTTCTCTGAGAAGCGACGCTCGCGCTCCGGGTCTCCCTCGGGGCGGTCCACGAAGTCGATCGTGACCACGCCACCGGCGAGGTTGAGGGCCGTCTCAATGGATTCGGTGATCCGCTGCTTGGCGTTGGGCCGCACCACCGCGCGGTCCACCACCACGTCGATGTCGTGCTTGTAGGTCTTGGCCACGGCTGGCAGTTCCGTGAGCGAATAGGTCTCGCCGTCGATGCGGACGCGGGCATACCCGTCGCCGATCAATTGGCGGAACAGGTCGGCGTGCTCGCCCTTGCGACCGCGCACCAGCGGAGCCAGGATCTGGAAGCGGGTGCCCTCCTCCTCGCCCATCATGCGGTCCACGATCTGCTGCGGGGTCTGCTTACCGATGACGGCGCCGCACACCTCGCAGTGCGGGACGCCGATGCGCGCGTAGAGCAGGCGCAGGTAGTCGTAGACCTCCGTGATGGTGCCCACCGTGGAGCGGGGGTTGCGCGACGTCGACTTCTGGTCGATCGACACCGCCGGCGAGAGCCCCTCGATGAAGTCGACGTCCGGCTTGTCCATCTGGCCCAGGAACATGCGGGCATAGGCCGACAGCGACTCGACGTAGCGCCGCTGCCCCTCAGCGAAGATCGTGTCGAACGCCAACGACGATTTACCCGATCCGCTGAGTCCGGTGAACACGATGAGTGAGTCGCGGGGCAGGTCGACGGAGACATTCTTGAGGTTGTGTACGCGTGCGCCACGCACAATGAGCCGATCATTCACGCCCGTAATGGTACGTCTTTGCTAGTTTGGGGCACATGCCGATGAACCGCCTGCCGTTCGGCGACGTGGTGAGCGCCGTGCGCGAGCACACGTCGCTGCTCCTCGGGACGACCATCGGCTTCACGGACGAGGACTGGGCCGGCCCCACGAAGTTGAGCGGCTGGTCACGCAGCCACGTGGCCGCGCACCTCGCCGAGGGGGCCCGTGCGATGGTCCGGGTGATCGGCGAACTCCAGGAGGGCGTGCAGAGCGAGATGTACGGCTCGCGCGGCGAAGACCACCAGGCCATCGAGCTCGGCGCGATCTCCGGCGGCCTCGCGCTGCAGATCGACCTCGACACCAGCGCCAGCGAACTCCAGGAGCTGCTCCCGGAACTGGAGGGCGACCAGCGGGAGATCAGGCTGCGCGACGGCCACCACATCCCTGCCCGCCACGTCCCGCTCGCCCGGCTCAGCGAGGTGGTGCTCCACCATCTCGACCTCGACGCCCACTTCACGCCGTCCGTGCTGGCCCCCGACGTCGCGCTCGCGCTCCTGGCGTTCCAGGTGGAGCGCATCGGGCACCGCGACGATTACCCTCCGCTGCGCCTCGTGGCGGATGAGGGCTACGAGGGCACCGTGGGCCGCACGGTAGAACCGGCCACCTTCCACGGCCCGGCCGCCGATCTGCTCGCCTGGCTTATGCGGGGCGTCGAGTCGAGCCGCATCTACCGCGCCGACGACTAGCTGCTGCTCACGCAGCGCTGAGTTGTGTCTGGTGGGGGCTCGCAGAACTGACGCGCTGTCTGTCAGACGCCGCGACTACGCTGTGAGTCATGCGTCCCATCGAAGAACTGCAGCGCCAGGTGGCCCCGTTGGAGGTCGTCTCGGAGTTCTCGCCGTCGGGTGACCAGCCCAGAGCCATCGCGGACCTCGAACAGCGGATCAACGCCGGCCAGCAGGACGTCGTGCTGCTGGGCGCCACCGGTACCGGCAAGACGGCGACGGTGGCGTGGCTGGCAGAGCGCCTCCAGCGCCCCATCCTCGTGATGCAGCCCAACAAGACCCTGGCCGCGCAGTTCGCCAACGAGCTGCGCGACCTGATGCCCAACAACGCCATCGAATACTTCGTCTCGTACTACGACTACTACCAGCCCGAGGCCTACCTCCCCCAGACGGACACCTACATCGAGAAGGACTCCTCGCTCAACGAGGAGGTCGAGCGGATGCGGCACGCAGCCACGTCGTCGCTCCTCACCCGCCGGGACTGCATCGTCGTGGCCACCGTGTCGGCCATCTACGGCCTGGGCACGCCGGAGGAGTACCTGAAGCAGCGGGTCACGCTGCGCGTCGGCGACGAGTACGAACGCGACACCCTCCTGCGCCATCTGGTGGACATCCAGTACGCCCGCAACGACATCGGCGGCGGACGCGGCACCTTCCGGGTGAAGGGCGACACCCTCGAGGTGTTCCCCATGTACGAGGAGAACGCGCTGCGCGTGGAGTTCTTCGGCGACGAGGTGGAGCGCATCGTCACCATGCACCCGTTGACGGGCAACGTGATCCACGAGGAGAGCGAGGCCTACATCTTCCCCGCCACCCACTACTCCGCAGGCGCAGACCGCATGGAGCGCGCCATCGCGGGGATCGAGCGTGAGCTGGAGCTGCGGCTCGCCGAGTTCGAGGCGCAGGGCAAGCTGCTCGAAGCGCAGCGCCTCCGGATGCGCACCCACTACGACATCGAGATGATGCGCCAGATCGGCACCTGCTCCGGCATCGAGAACTACTCGCGCCACGTCGACGGCCGCGCCCCCGGGTCCGCACCGTCCTGCCTGCTGGACTACTTCCCCGAAGACTTCCTGCTGGTGGTCGACGAGTCGCACGTCACCATCCCCCAGATCGGCGGCATGTACGAGGGCGACGCCTCCCGGAAGCGCACCCTCGTCGAGCACGGGTTCCGGTTGCCCAGCGCCATCGACAACCGGCCGCTGAAGTTCGACGAGTTCGTGGAGCGCATCGGGCAGTCCGTCTACCTGTCGGCCACGCCCGGCCCGTACGAGATGGAACGGGCCGACGGCGTGGTGGAGCAGATCATCCGCCCCACCGGTCTGGTGGATCCGGAGGTCATCCTCAAGCCCACGCGTGGGCAGATCGACGACCTCATGGGCGAGGTGAAGCTCCGCGTGGAGCGCAACGAGCGGGTGCTCGTCACGACGCTCACCAAGAAGATGGCCGAGGACCTCACGGACTACCTGATGGACCACGGCATCCGCACCCGCTACCTGCACTCCGACATCGACACCATCCGCCGCATCGAGCTGCTGCGCGAGCTGCGCCTCGGCGAGTACGACGTGCTGGTGGGCATCAACCTGCTCCGCGAGGGTCTCGACCTCCCGGAGGTGTCGCTGGTGGCCATCCTGGACGCCGACAAGGAGGGCTTCCTACGCTCCGAGCGGTCCCTGATCCAGACCATCGGCCGTGCCGCCCGAAACGTCGCCGGCCAGGTGCACATGTACGCAGACAAGATCACGCCGTCGATGGAGGCCGCCATCGGCGAGACCAACCGTCGACGCGCCGTCCAGGTGGCGTACAACACCGAGCACGGCATAGACCCGCAACCGCTGCGCAAGCGCATCGGCGACGTCTCGGAGATGCTCGCCCGCGAGGACGCGGACACCACCGAACTGCTTGAGGAGGCCGCCTCCGGTGGCCGACGCAAGGGCCGCGGCCTGGATGCCACCGCCATGGCCCAGGAGGAACTCGCGAAGCTCATCGAGGACCTCACCGCCCAGATGCACCAGGCGGCGGCGGAGTTGCAGTTCGAGGTGGCCGCCCGCCACCGCGACGAGATCGTGGACCTGAAGCGGGACCTGCGCGGCATGATCGAGGCCACGCGCTGAGGCTGCGCGGATTCCCCCGTTCCGCGCACCGCGGCACTGGTGCGCAGCTAGCCTGGATGCGTTGTCCAACCGTCGGCACGCGTGCCGGGAAGGGGCCCGACGTCGATGAAGACCACGGCGCTGCATGAACTCCATACCCAGTTGGGCGCCAAGCTCGTCGACTTCGCAGGCTGGGACATGCCCGTCCAGTTCGAGGGCGGCCTGAAGGAACACCAGCACACCCGCGGGGCCGCGTCGCTGTTCGACGTGTCCCACATGGGGCAGGTGCTCATCCGCCCCCGCTCAGGCGACATGGCGGACGCGGCGGCAGCGCTGGAGACCCTTATCCCGGCGAGCGTCGCGGGGCTCGAGGAGGGCCGGCAGCGCTACGGCCTGCTGACCAACGAGGCCGGCGGCGTGGTGGACGACCTGATGTTCGCGCACCACGGAGACCGGTTCTTCCTGGTCCTCAACGCGTCGCGCACCGACGCGGACCTGGCGCTGCTGCGGACGCTGGAGGACGTCACCGTCGAGCACCTGACGGACAGGTCGCTGCTGGCGCTGCAGGGGCCGAAGGCCGAGGAGGCGCTCGCCACCCTGGTGCCCGAAGTCCCCGCCATGCGTTTCATGGACTCCCTCGTGCTGCCTGGCCCGGGACGCCTGCGGGCCGAGCTGTGGATCTCGCGCTCCGGGTACACCGGTGAGGACGGCTTCGAGATCTCCCTCCCCAACGAGCAGGTGGAGGCCTTCGCCCGCGCGCTGTTGGCGCTGGAGAACGTGGCCCCGGCCGGTCTGGCGGCCCGCGACTCCCTCCGCCTGGAGGCCGGCATGTGCCTCTACGGCCACGAGCTCGCGGAGGACATCACCCCGGTCGAGGCCGGCATCGCCTGGGCCATCCCGAAGGTCCGCCGCTCCGGTGGCTCCAGGGCCGGCGGCTTCCCCGGCGCGGAGGTCATCCTCCGGCAACTCGACGAGGGCGCCGCACGCGAGCGCGTGGGCCTGCGCCCCGAGGGCAGGGCCGTGGCCCGCGAGGGTGCTCCCCTGTTCGTCGACGAGCAGGGCACCGAACAGGTCGGCGTCATCACCTCGGGCGGCTTCGGCGCGACCGTCGGCGGCCCCGTCGCCATGGGTTTGGTGCGCACCGGCGCCACGGCCGGAGCAACCTTCTACACCCAGGTCCGGGGCAAGGCCCTGCCGCTGACCGTCACGGAACTGCCGTTCGTCCCCCACCAGTACAAGCGCTAGAGGAGCACCATGATCAAGTTCACCGAAGAACACGAGTGGGTCGACACCGAGTCGTTCGAAGTCGGGATCACCGACCACGCCGCCTCGGAACTCGGCGACATCGTCTTCATCGACCTGCCCGAGGCCGGCACCACGGTCACCGCGGGTGAGGAGATCGTGGGCATCGACTCCGCCAAGGCCGTCTCCGGCATCAACGCCCCCTACGACGGTGAGATCACCGAGGTCAACGAGTCCCTGGCGGACTCCCCCGAATCGGTGACGCCCGATTCGGCGATGCAGACCTGGTTCATCAAGATCCGCCCGTCGGATCCCGCCGCGGCGGAATCGCTGATGGACGAGGACGCCTACCGCTCGATGATCGGCTAGGGACACCGATGACCACGTGGGACCGCCCGGACGTGCAGCCGGACGACTTCGCGACGCTGCGCCACATCGGCCCCAGCCGCATCGAGATGGCCTCGATGCTGCAGGCCGTGGGCGTCGGCTCTCTCGACGAGCTCATCGAGCAGACCGTCCCCCGTGGTCTCCACCAGGCGCAGCCGCTGCGCTGGGAGCCGCTCACGGAACACCAGGTCACGCAGAAGCTCCGCGAAGTGGCCGCCAAGAACACCGTGCTGACCTCGCTCATCGGCCAGGGCTACTACGGCACGGTCACCCCACCGGTCATCCAGCGCAACGTGTTCGAGAACCCCGCCTGGTACACGGCCTACACGCCGTACCAGCCGGAGATCTCGCAGGGCCGGCTGGAGGCGCTGCTGAACTTCCAGACGATGGTGGCGGACCTCACCGGGCTCCCCCTCGCCAACGCCAGCCTCCTCGACGAGCCCACCGCCGCCGCGGAGGCGATGGCCATGGCGAAACGCACCGCCAAAGCCACCTCGCACCGGTTCTTCGCCGCCGACGACCTCCACCCCCAGACGCTCGCAGTGCTGGCCACGCGCGCCGAGCCGCTCGGCATCGACCTCGTGGTCGGCCCCGTGGGCGACTTCCTCGCAGACGACTTCTTCGGCGCCATCTTCGCCCACCCCGGCACCTACGGGCACGTCCGCGACCTCACGGACCAGTGTCGCGCCGTCAAGGACAGCGGCGGCATCGCGGTCATCGCCACGGACCTGCTCGCCCTGTGCCTGATCAAGGACCCCGGCTCGATGGGCGCCGACATCGCCATCGGCTCCTCGCAGCGCTTCGGCGTGCCCATGGGCTTCGGCGGGCCGCACGCGGCGTTCATGTCGTGTCGCGACGAGCTCAAGCGCGCGCTGCCCGGCCGTCTGGTCGGGGTCTCCAAGGACGCCCGGGGCAACCGCGCCTACCGGCTCGCGCTCCAGACCCGCGAGCAACACATCCGCCGCGAGAAGGCCACGTCCAACGTCTGCACCGCCCAGGCCCTGTTGGCGGTGATGGCCTCGTTCTACGCCGTCTTTCACGGGCCCAAGGGCCTGCGCTCCATCGCCCAGCGCACCCACCTCACTGCCGCCACGCTTGCCGCCGCCCTCCGCGACGGCGGCGCCGCCGTCGAACCCGAGGTCTTCTTCGACACCATCACCGTCGACGTCGGCGTGGGCCAGGCGGGGATCATCGCCGCCGCCGAGCACCGCGGGATCAACCTGCGCCGCATCGGCCGGCACCGCGTCGGCATCTCCGTCGACGAGACCACGGACCTGGACATCGTCGCCCGCGTGCTCGACGCGTTCGGGATCGACGAGCGCCCCGGGCTGACCGTCGTCCCCGCGCTGCCGGACGACCTGCTCCGCACCACCGACTACCTCACCCACCCGGTGTTCCACCTCAACCGGGCCGAGTCGGAGATGATGCGCTACATGCGCCGCCTGTCGGACCGCGACCTGGCGCTCGACCGCGCCATGATCCCGCTGGGCTCGTGCACCATGAAGCTCAACGCGGCCGTCGAGATGCGGCCCCTGAGCTGGCCCGGGTTCGCCGAACTGCACCCCTACGCACCGGCCCACCAGACGCAGGGCTACGCCGAACTGATCGCCGACCTCGAGGCCAAGCTCTGCGAGATCACGGGCTACGACGCGTTCTCCATGCAGCCCAACTCCGGCGCGCAGGGCGAGTATGCGGGCCTGCTCACCATCGCGGCCTACCACAGGGCCAACGGCGACGACCGGGACGTGTGCCTGATCCCCACCTCCGCCCATGGCACCAACCCGGCCTCCGCCCAGATGGCCGGCATGAAGGTGACGGCGGTGAAGGCGACGGCCGACGGTGAGATCGACCTCGACGACTTCCGCGCCAAGGCCGCCGAGGCGGGCGGCAGGCTCGCGGCGGTGATGATCACCTACCCGTCCACGCACGGCGTCTTCGAGGAGACGGTGCGCCAGGTCTGCGACATCACCCACGAGCACGGCGGCCAGGTCTACATCGACGGCGCCAACCTCAACGCCATGGTGGGTCTGGTCAGGCCGGGCGAGATCGGCGGCGATGTCAGCCACCTCAATCTGCACAAGACCTTCGCCATCCCGCACGGCGGCGGCGGGCCCGGCATGGGGCCGATCGGCGTGCAGCGCCACCTGGCCCCGTTCCTCCCGTCCGACCCGCAGGCGGGCGCCCCCGGTGCCGTCTCCGGCGCCAACCACGGGTCCGCGTCGATCCTGCTGGTTTCGTGGGCCTACGTGCTGCTCATGGGCGGCGCCGGTCTCACCCAGGCCACCAAGGTGGCCATCCTCTCGGCCAACTACCTCGCGAGCAGGCTCGCCGAGGCGTACCCCATCCTGTACACCGGCGCCCGCGGCCGCGTGGCCCATGAGTGCATCGTGGATCCGCGCGGCTGGTCGAAGTCCGGCGTGACCGTCGACGACATCGCCAAGCGGCTCATCGACCACGGCTTCCACGCGCCCACCATGAGCTTCCCGGTGGCCGGCACGTTGATGATCGAGCCGACGGAGTCGGAGCCCCTTGCGGAGCTGGATCGCTTCGTCGCCGCCATGCTGGACATCGCCCGCGAGGCCCGGCAGGTGATCGACGGGGAGGTCAGCGCCGCCGAGTCGCCGCTCCGGCACGCCCCACACACCGTCGAGGACCTCGTGGCCGACTGGGAGCGCTCCTACTCGCGTGAGCAGGGCTGCTTCCCGGCGGGCGCGTTCCGCGTCGACAAGTACTGGCCAGCGGTGGGACGCATCGACAACGCCTACGGCGACCGCAATCTCGTCTGCAGCTGCCCGCCCTGGGGCGAGGAGTAGGAGCGGCGCTCAGGTCGCAGAGTTGCTGAGTTTCTCCCACAACTGCTCGACCTGGCGGACGGTAGACGCCTGGTCACCGTCGTTGTCGATGACATGGGTGGCTGCCGCGCACCGCTCCACGCGGGAGGCCTGTGCCATGATCCGCTGGCAGGCCTCGTCGCGGCTCAGGTTGTTGCGGTGCATGAGGCGCAGCACCTGGGTGTTGACCGGCACGTCCACGACGACCACCTCGTCGAACAGGTCCTGCTGGCCGGTCTCCACCAGCAACGGGATCACGTGGACGACGACGGCGTCCACAGGCGCCTTCTGCTCCAGTTCCGCGCTCCTGGCGCGCACGAGCGGGTGGACGATGGCGTTGAGGTCCGCGCGCGCAGCGTCGTCGGCGAAGACGAGCCGGCCGAGCCGTGGCCGGTCGAGCATCCCCTCCGGCGTCAGGATGTCTTCGCCGAACCGCTCGACGACGGCTGCCAGACCCGGGGTGCCCGGCTGCACCACTTCCCGTGCGAGCAGATCCGAATCGATGAGCACCGCGCCGCGGGCTTGGAGTTCGTCCGCGACGAACGACTTCCCGGAGGCGATACCCCCTGTCAGGCCAACCCTTACCACCGCCCCCACCTCCCTGTAGGCTGAAACGAACCCGAACCTGACAACGGCATGAAAGGAAACCTCATGGCACGCATCCTGTGGATCGTTCTCGTCGTGGTGGTCATTCTATGGCTGCTCGGCTTCCTCCTGAAGGTGGGCGGCGCCTTCATCCACATTCTGCTGGTGATCGCGCTCATCGTCCTGATCGTCAACCTCGTGACCGGGCGCCGCGGCGTCTGAGCCGCCTGACACCGGAACCAACAAGGCCCGCCCCCATTCGGGGGCGGGCCTTGTTGGTGACGCGGGATCAGTTACCGGCGAGCTTGTCGCGCAGAGCCTGCAGCGACTCGTCGGAAGCCAGCGAGCCGGCCCCGTCCGTCTCGACGTCCGTCGAGGTGTAACCGGCGGCCGCCTCGACGGTGGCATCGCGTTCGGCAGTCTCGGCGGACTCCACCTGAGCCTTGTGGGCCTCCCACAGAGCGTGCGCCTGGGCGTACTGGGCCTCCCAAGCAGCGCGCTGCTCGTCGAAGCCTTCCTTCCAGTCGTTCGTCTCGGGGTCGAAGCCCTCGGGGTAGATGTAGTTGCCCTGCTCGTCGTAGGACGCCTGCATGCCGTAGAGGGCCGGGTCGAAGTCGATTGCGGCGACGTCGATGCCCTCGTTGGCCTGCTTCAGCGACAGCGAGACGCGGCGACGCTCGAGGTCGATGTCGATGACCTTGACCATGCGGTCGTCACCGACGGCGACAACCTGCTCCGGGATCTCGACGTGACGCTCAGCGAGCTCGGACACGTGGACCAGGCCCTCGATGCCCTCACCGACGCGGACGAACGCACCGAACGGAACCAGCTTGGTGACCTTGCCGGGCACGATCTGACCGATCTGGTGCAGACGCGCGAAGGTCTGCCACGGGTCTTCCTGGGTGGCCTTGAGCGACAGGGAGACGCGCTCGCGGTCCATGTCCACCTCGAGCACCTCGACGGTGACGGCCATGCCGACCTCGACAACCTCGTTCGGGTGGTCGATGTGCTTCCAGCTGAGCTCCGAGACGTGCACGAGGCCGTCCACGCCGCCGAGATCGACGAACGCGCCGAAGTTGACGATGGAGGACACGACACCCTTGCGGATCTGGCCCTTCTGGAGCTGCGTGAGGAAGGTCTGGCGGACCTCCGACTGGGTCTGCTCGAGGTAGGCGCGACGCGACAGGACCACGTTGTTGCGGTTCTTGTCGAGTTCGATGATCTTGGCCTCGAGCTCCATGCCCACGTAGGGCTGGAGGTCGCGGACGCGACGCATCTCGACCAGCGACGCAGGCAGGAAGCCGCGCAGGCCGATGTCGACGATCAGGCCGCCCTTGACAACCTCGATGACGGAACCGGTGACAACGCCGTCCTCTTCCTTGATCTTCTCGATCGTGCCCCAGGCGCGCTCGTACTGTGCGCGCTTCTTGGACAGGATGAGGCGGCCTTCCTTGTCCTCCTTGGTCTGGACGAGGGCCTCGATCACATCACCCACCTGGACGACGTCGAAAGGATCGACGTCGTGCTTGATGGAGAGCTCCTTCGAGGGGATGACGCCTTCGGTCTTGTAACCGATGTCGAGCAGGACCTCGTCCCGGTCAACCTTGACGACGGTGCCGGAGACGATGTCCCCGTCGTTGAAAGAAATGATGGTGGCGTCAACCGCAGCGAGGAAATCTTCGCGGGTGCCAATGTCATCGACTGCGACAGTCGAGGCCTCAGTGGAGGAGGTCATGTAGTAGGGCTCCGAAATAGTGGATGAAAATGGATGCACTGCGCCCGTGACGAATCACCGCTCTCTACTCCGTCCGAGAGAACGCAGGCCACAGTGCCCGCTCAGCCTACCGCTCTTCCTCGAGCAAGGGCAACCTGAAGTCGAAATCGGGGCCAACCGGAGAACACTAGCGGTTATGGTCCGATCCGGCCAATGCCTATGCTTGCCCACGTGTCGCAGAACCCTGAACCCCAGAGCCGGCGCTCCGCGCGCCTCCTGGTCCTGTTGGCCGCCGTTGTCGGGGTGATCGCGCTGCTGGTCTTCGCGCTCACCCGCGGCGGTGCACCCGCGGCCGGACCGTCGGCTCCAGCCAGTTCGTCCCCCGCCCCGGCCTCCACCACCGCGCTCCCGTCGCCGTCGCCGTCACCGGCTCCGGCGACGACCTCCCTGTCACCTGCCGGCCAGGCCCCGCCGTCGGGCAACCCGGCCCTCGCAGAGTGCACGGCGGTCTCGGACGGCTTCGTGCCGCAGCGGTTCACGATCGAGTCGTTGGGCGCCGACGAGCGGGTCATCGCGCTGAACCTGGACAGGGACGGCAACATCGCCGCTCCCCCGTTCGACCAGCCCCGTACCGCCGCCTGGTGGAGCGGCGGCCCCAAGCCCGGCGCGGCCCACGGCAAGGCCGTGCTGTCCATCCACACCTACAACCCCAGCCTGCCGCCCGCACTCGGCAACGAGATGTACGAAGGCGGCAGGTCCCAGTTGGAACCCGGCGACGTGATCAAGCTGTACGGCAGCGACGGCCAGGTGCAGTGCTACCAATACACGGAGGCGGTGAAGGTGTGGGTCGAGGACTATGACCCTGATTCCGACGTGATGGTCGACTTCGAGGGCGCGCCTCAGCTGGCCATCGTGATCTGCTGGGACTACGAGGCGAGCACCAAGGCGTGGGACTCCCGGATCCTGTTCTACGCGGACCCGGTGGTCCTCGCCGCCTGAGGCCTAATGGGCGGCAGACTGCCAGCTGTCGCCCACGCCGATCGACACCTCGAGCGGCACCAGCAGCTTCGCGGCGCCGCCCATCTCGCGCGCCACCAGTTCGGTGACGGTCTCTCGCTCGCCCGGGGCGATCTCAAGGACCAGTTCGTCGTGCACCTGAAGCAGCATCCGGCTGGCGAGTCCCGCGTCGTCCAGCGCGCGACCGACGTTGATCATGGCGACCTTGATCACGTCTGCGGCGGACCCCTGGATGGGCGAATTGAGAGCTGCCCGCTCCGCCATCTCCCGGCGCTGCCTGTTGGTGGTGGTGAGGTCCGGCAGGTAACGGCGACGGCCCAGCATGGTCTCGGTGTACCCGACGCGTCGGGCCTCCTCGACGATGGCGGCGAGGTACTGGCGCACGCCACCGACGCGGGAGAAGTAGTCGTCCATGAGGTCGCGCGCCTCACCGACCGAGATCTTGAGCTGGTTGGACAGGCCGAAGGCGCTCAGCCCGTAGGCCAAGCCGTAGTTCATCGCCTTGATCTTCGCCCGCATCTCCTGCGTGACGCCGCCAGGTTCGACGCCGAACACCAGGGACGCCATCTCGCCGTGGAAGTCGCGGCCGGACTCGAAGGCCTCGATCAGCCCCGGGTCCTTGCTGCCGTGCGCCATGATGCGCATCTCGATCTGCGAGTAGTCCGCCGACATCAGCGACTCGTACCCGTCCCCAGGCACGAACGCGGCCCTGATCTGGCGACCCACCGACGTGCGGATGGGGATGTTCTGCAGGTTCGGGTCTGTCGACGAGAGGCGCCCCGTCGCCGCGATCGCCTGCATGTAGCTGGTGTGGATGCGGCCGTCCGGCCGCACCGTGGCCAGCAGCCCGTCGACGGTCTGGCGCAACCTGATCCGGTCGCGGTGGGCCAGCAGGTGGCCGAGGAACGGGTGCTCCGTCTTCTCGAAGAGCTGTTCGAGGGCCTCGGCGTTGGTCGTGTAGCCGGATTTGGTGCGCTTGGTCTTCGGCATCCCCAGTTCGTCGAACAGGACCCCCTGCAGCTGCGTGGGCGAACCGAGGTTGACCTCGTGCCCGAGCACGTCGAAAGCGGCCTGCTGGGCGTCCTGCACGGCGCGGTCGAACTCGTCGCGCAGGGTGTGCAGCCGGTCCACGTCGACCGCGATGCCGAGCTTCTCCATGGTGGCCAGCGTCCGCTGCAGGGGCAGTTCGACCCCCGTCATGAGGGCGGCCGCGTTGCGTTCGGCGAGTTGCTCGGACAGCACCTCTGCCAGGTCGTGCACGGCCCGCGCGTGCAGCAGGGCGGATTCGACGGCGGAGTCGTCCTCGTCGCCGAAGTCCAGCGCCAGTTGCGCGTCGTCGTCGGTCTGCTGCTGCACGGCGAGGTCGCGGTGCAGGTAGCGCACCACCAGGTCAGAGAGGTCGTAGGTGCGCTGGTCCGGGCGCAGCAGGTACGCGGCCAGTAACGTGTCGAGCTGCACGCCGTCCAGGTCCCAGCCCCTGCTCCAGCACGCCAGGGTGGGGCCCTTGGCCTCGTGGATCAGTTTGGGCCGAGAGCGGTCCGCCAGCCACTCCGCGAGGGCCTTGTCGTCCTCCGGGGTGAGGTCCGCCGTGTCGACGTACGCCCCCGAGTTGTCCGCCGCGGCCAGCGCCAGGGCGGTCAGGTCGCCCTCACCGGCACCCCAGGTGCCGACGAAGTGGACGGCGGTTGCCTGCTGGGCGTGCGCTGCGAGCCAGGCGGCCACCTCGCCCTGCTCGAGGCGCGCGCCTTCCACCGCGAAGCTCTCGGTCGCCACCGGCTCAGCGGAGGCGGCCAACTCCAGCAGCCGCTCGCGGAGGACCCTGAACTCGAGGGCGTCGAACAGTTCGTGTACGCGCTCCCGGTCCCAGTCCACGCGGACGGTGTCCGGCAGCGCCAGGTCGATGTCGAGGTCGCAGACGAGCGCGTTGAGGCGGCGGTTGCGCACCACGTCGTCCAGGTGTGCGCGCAGCGACTCGCCGGCCTTGCCGGGGATCTGCTCGGCGCGGGCGACGATGTTGTCCAGCCCGTCGAACTGGGCGATCCACTTCGCGGCGGTCTTGGGGCCCACGCCGGGCACGCCCGGGAGGTTGTCGCTCGTCTCCCCCACCAGGGCGGCGATCTCGGGGTACCGGGCGGGCGGCACCAGGTACTTCTCCTCCACCGCGGCTGGCGTCATGCGGGCCAGGTCCGAGACGCCCCGGCGGGGGTAGAGCAGGGTGACGTGCTCGTTCACGAGCTGCATGGCGTCGCGGTCGCCGGAGACGATGTAGGTGTCGAAGCCCTCACTCGCGGCACGGGTGGAGAGCGTCGCGATCAGGTCATCGGCCTCGTAGCCGGCCATCTCGACGAACGGGATCCGCAGCGCGTCGAGCACGTCCTTGACGAGTGCCACCTGGCCCTTGAACTCGTCTGGGGACTTCGAGCGGTTCGCCTTGTACTCCGGGTACTGCTCGGTACGGAAGGATTCACGCGCCACGTCGAAGGCGACGGCGACGTGCGTGGGCTGCTCGTCGCGCAGCACGTTGATCAGCATGGACGTGAAGCCGAAGACCGCGTTGGTGTGCTGGCCGGTACGGGTGGCGAAACTCTCCACCGGCAGGGCGAAGAACGCCCGATAGGCCACGGAATGTCCGTCGATCAGCAGCAGTTTCTTCACGTCAGTCACAGCTCAAGAGCCTACCGTGGCAGAGTGAGGCCCCATGAACTCCATCCCTGCCTGGCTCGCTGACCAGTTCTCCCCGCTCGACGACAAACTGGGCCTGACCATCACCGAACTGACGCCGGAACGCGTCGTGGGATGGATCCCGGTGGAGGGCAACGAACAGCCGTTCGGGCTCCTCCACGGCGGCGCCAGCGGGGTCGTGGTCGAGACCCTCGCGTCGATGGGGGCCATGGCACACGGCTGGCCGGACCGGGTGGGCGTGGGCGTCGATCTCAACGTCACCC
Organism: Tessaracoccus sp. MC1865; assembly: GCF_017815535.1. NCBI lineage: Bacteria > Bacillati > Actinomycetota > Actinomycetes > Propionibacteriales > Propionibacteriaceae > Tessaracoccus > Tessaracoccus sp. MC1865. The sequence goes on from NZ_CP072596.1 coordinate 1,986,661, forward strand.
ACCTGAGGGCGGCGACCAGGGGCCGGGTGACCGGTACCGCCACCGCCCTGCACCTCGGCCGCAACATGGTGACCTACTCCGTCGACATCATCGACGAACAGGGCAGGCTCACCGCTACCGGGCGGTTGACCTGCCACATGATCAACCGCCGCTGAGCCTGCCCGGCAGGGATCGCCGGCAGGCTCAGGGCGGGCGCTACTTCTTCTTGTGGGAGATGACGCCCTCGGCGACGTCGCGCATGGACTTACGCATGTCCATGGCGGTCTTCTGGATCCAGCGGAACGCCTCCGGCTCCGTGAGGCCCAGGTCCTGCTGCAGGATGCCCTTGGCCTGGTCGATGATCTTGCGCGACTCGAGGCGGTCCTCGAGGCTGGCGAGCTCATCCTCGATGGCGGCGATCTCCTGGAAGCGACCCATGGCGATCTCTATGGCCGGAACCACGTCGGAGGCGCCGAACGGTTTCACGACATAGGCCATGGCGCCGGCGTCACGCGCGCGCTCCACGAGGTCGCGCTGGCTGAACGCGGTGAGCATGACGATGGGCGCGATCCGCTCCTCCGCGATGATCTCTGCGGCCGTGATGCCGTCCATCTTGGGCATCTTCACGTCCATGATCACGAGGTCGGGTACGAGCTCGCGGGCGAGCTTGACGGCTTCTTCACCGTCGCCGGCTTCGCCGACCACGTCGTATCCCTCCTCGGTGAGGAGCTCGACCAGGTCGAGGCGGATCAGCGCCTCGTCCTCGGCGACAATCACAGTGGGCTTCTTCTTCGTCATATCTAGTGGCACTTTTCCCTCGCCGCGGGAGGCGAGCTTCGTCGGTCAACCTGCCCAGATACTACTCCCGTAGCGGGCAAAGTGCCCACTCACGCCCGCAACGCATGATGCGGGCGGTCTATGGCACAATAAGTGAGGCCCGCCCGGGTGGCGGAATGGTATACGCGGACGGCTCAAACCCGTCTGGTCGAAAGGCCGTAGGGGTTCGAGTCCCCTCCCGGGCACACACAGCAAACACCCCGCCAGGATCGCTCCCGGCGGGGTGTTTCACTTGCGGTCAGGGCCGCCGGCGGGTCAGTGGGACTCGCCGAGTTCCTTGATCTTGTGGACGCGCAGGTTGTTGGTCTTGCCGGGGATGCCCATGGGCGAACCCGAGACGATGACGATGCGCTCGCCGACCTCGATCATGCCGCGGTCACGCAGGTGACGGTCAACGGCCTCCACGACCTCTTCCTGGGAGTTGAACTCAGGGGTCACCTGGGTGTCGACGCCCCACGACAGGGTCATGGTCTGGCGGGTGGCCTTCTCCGGGGAGAACACCAGCATCGGGATGGGGGAACGCAGACGCGAGATGCGCCGGCCGGTGTCACCGGACTTGGTGAAGGCGACCAGGTAGCGGGCGCCGATACGCTCGGCGACCTCGGCGGCGGCCTTCGCCAGGATGCCACCCGTGGTGTGCGGGTCCCAGTCGATGATGTGGATCTCGGCGTGGCCTTCGCGCTCGGTCTTCTCGACGATGCGGGCCATGGTGGCCACGGTCTCGACAGGGAAGTCACCGACGGAGGTCTCGCCCGAGAGCATGACCGCGTCGGCGCCATCGAGGATGGCGTTGGCGACGTCGGAGGTCTCGGCGCGCGTGGGGCGCGGGTTCGAGATCATCGACTCGAGCATCTGCGTGGCGACGATCACCGGCTTGGCCCACTTGCGGGCCGCGCGGATGATCTTCTTCTGGACCAGCGGGACCTCTTCGAGCGGCAGTTCGACGCCCAGGTCACCGCGGGCGACCATGAACGCGTCGAACGCGTCGATGATGTCCTGCAGGTTGGCGATCGCCTGGGGCTTCTCAAGCTTGGCGATGACGGGCAGGTGGCGACCCTCCTCGTCCATGATCTCGTGGACGCGCTTGATGTCGTCGGCCGAGCGCACGAAGGACAGGGCGATCATGTCGACGTCCTGGTGCAGCGCCCAGCGCAGGTCGTTCTCGTCCTTCTCGGACAGCGCGGGGACGGACACGGCGACACCGGGCAGGTTGATGCCCTTGTTGTTCGACACGGGACCGGGGACGGTCACCTCGCACACGACGTCACGCTCGGTGACCTCGATGGCGCGGAGGCCGACCTTGCCGTCGTCGATGAGGATGGGGTCCCCCACGTTGACGTCGCCGGTCAGGCCCTTGTAGGTCGTGGAGCAGCGCTCCTTGTTGCCGAGAATGTCGTCGATGGTGATGGTGAACCGGTCACCCACCTCGAGGTACTGCTTCTCGTCGTTCTCGAAGCGCCCCAGACGGATCTTGGGGCCCTGCAGGTCGGCGAAAACGCCAACGGTCTTGCCGGTCAGCTCAGCTGCTTCCCGGACGTTCTTGATTCGGTTGCCGTGCTCGTTGTAGTCGCCATGGCTCATATTGAGACGGGCGACGTTCATGCCGGCATTAAGGAGCTCCACAAGGCGCTCGACGGATTCAGCAGACGGGCCGAGGGTACATACGATCTTTGCTCTACGCACGGGCCAAGACTACTGCAAGGGCCGCCTCAGGCACATCGGGGTGCCCCGATGGATCATCGTGGCTGGGCGATCCCGTCGCGCACCAGCTCCAGCGCCCGCGCCAGATCCTCTGGGTACGGGGAGGTGAAGCGCACCTCGTCACCCTTGGTGGGATGCGTGAAGCCCAACTCGACGGCGTGCAGCCACTGCCTGATCAGGCCGAGGCGCTCCGCCATGGTGGGGTCCGCCCCGTAGAGAGGGTCGCCCACACAGGGGTGGCCGATGGCCGCCATGTGGACCCGGATCTGGTGGGTGCGGCCGGTCTCAAGGTGGACCTCGAGGAGGGTTGCGGCGCGGTGCGCCTCCAACGTCTCGTAATGCGTGATCGAATGACGGCCACCCTCGATGATGGCCATCTTCCAGTCGGCGCCCGGGTGCCGCGCGATGGGCGCCTCGATCGTGCCCGTGAACGGGTCCGGGTGACCCTGCACCAGCGCGTGGTAGATCTTGTCGACGGTGCGGTCGCGGAAGGCCTGCTTCAGCACGCTGTAGGCGACCTCCGACTTGGCCACCACCATCAGGCCGCTGGTGCCGACGTCGAGGCGCTGCACGATGCCCTGGCGCTCGGCGGCACCGGAGGTGGCCACCTGCACGCCGGCGGCAGCCAGGTGCTCCACGACGGAGGGCCCCTCCCAGCCGAGGCTGGGATGCGCCGCCACACCGACGGGCTTGTCGACGACGACGAGGTCTGCGTCCTCGAACACGATACGCACACCGTCTGCCAACTGCGCCCGGACCTGCACGCCCACGGGGGCGGAGTCGTCGAGGTCGAGCAGTTCACCGCCGCGGACCTTCTGGGAGCCCTTCGTCACGACAGCCCCGCCCAGCCGGAGGTGGCCGTCGGCGATCATCGTCTCGATGCGCGACCTCGAGTAGCCGGAGATGCGGGCGGCCGCGGCGTCGAGGCGCTCGCCGGCGAGCGCGTCCGGGATCAGGAAGACGCTCATGCGGGCACCTTCCGGGGACTCCGCTCCCGCAGCTCGGCCAGGATGCCGGCCACGATGATGAGACCCGCGGCCACCGTGATGCAGACGTCGGCCCAGTTGAAGATGGCGAAGTTCGGCACCTGGAACATGTCGATCACGTGGCCGTGCAGCGCCGCGGGCGGCTGGGTGATCCGGTCCACCAGGTTGCCGGTGATGCCGCCGAAGAGCAGGCCCAGGGCGACGGCGTGCCAGAGCGCTGTGATCCGCGTGAGCGCCACGAGGCAGCCGACGGTGGCGAGGATGGCGAACACGCTGAAGACGATCGTGACCCCCGAACCCATGCCGAAGGCCGCCCCGGGGTTACGGATGAGGTTGAGGCTCAGCAGTTCCCCCACGACGGGCACACGCTCGCCAGGGGTCAGATGCGTGACAGAGGCGATCTTGATCAGTTGGTCCGCGGCGAGCATCGTCAGGCCGAGGCCCGCGGCGAGCAGACCCACCCCCCAGCGCTGCTTGTTCAGCGCCGTTCCTCGCGCTGCTTGCAGGTCACACACATCGTGGCACGGGGGAACACCTGGAGGCGGCCCTTGCCGATCGGCTGGCCGCAGACCTCACAGAAGCCGTACTCGCCGTTGTCGAACAGGTGGAGCGCGAGGCGGGCCTGCTCTGCCATCTCACGGACGTTCTGCACGAGCGAGAGTTCCTGGTCGCGTTCGAAGTTGCTGGAACCCACGTCGACCGGGTCACGACCGGCTCCGTCGATACCGCCCCGCATCAGGGAGTCCAGTTCGGCCTCGGTCTGCTCGATGCGGCGTTCCATGCGCTGGATCTCATCGACGAGCTCGGCGCGTTGCTCCGCCACCTCTTCGGGAGTCCACGGCTCCTCGCCCTCAAGCACGGGGAGGACCACCTGGGTCTCAGGGGTCTTTTTCGTCGTCGGCATGGCTGCTCTTTCTCGCAGTGGTGTTCTGGTTGGGGAAGGCTACACCAGGATGGGGGCAACGCAACAGGCCGACCCACTCACGGATCGGCCTGCGCTCAGAAAGGTTGTTGACTACTGCTGATCCCCACCGGCCAGCGCATCGAGACGGGGGGTCTCGGAGTGGCGCTGCTGGGCCAGTTCAGGAACGTCGTGCGGCTCCGGGCGGTCCTCCTTGATGGAGGCCAGGAGACGCTGCAGCGAACCGGTCATGTTCTCGCGGTAGCTCGTCTCGAACGAACGCAGGGCATCCACCTTGACGGTGAGGTCCGCCTGCTCGCGCTCGAGGGAGGAGAACAGCTCGTGGCGACGCTCGGTGGCCTGACGGTCGATGTCGCTGGCGCGCGACTCAGCTTCCTTGGTCATCTGCTCCGCGTTCACCCGGGCCTCGGATTCGACACGTTCGGCCTTGGTGCGGGCGTCGGTCTTGATCTCGGTGGCGCGCTGCTCGGCCTCGGCGATCTTGCGCTGGGCCTCAGCCTGCGCCTCGTTGACGAGGGTGGTGGCCTGGTCCGTGGCCATCTGCAGGAGCCGGGTGACGGCGGGGGCGGCCTCTTCGGAGCTGGTCACGACGATGTTCTCTGTGCCGCCGACCTGCGTCACACGCTCGGAACGGGCGCGGTCGTACTCGGCGCGCACCTTCTCGAGCTGGTTGCGCAACTGCTCGTTCTCGGCGGACAACTCGCGCACGCGCTCCTCGGCGGCCGCCTGGTGCGCGGCGCTGGAATCGCCACTGCTGTTCAGCGCCGACTTGAGCCGGTCGACCTCGCCACGGAGCGCGGAGATCTCGTGGTCCTTGTCCTGGAGTGCGGAACGCAGTTCCGAGTCGTCCACGACCGCGGGCTGCACGCTGGTGGACTGCACTGAGTCAAGCTCGCGGCGGAGGCGTTCGCGCTCCTTGTCGAACTCGTCGAACGTCAGCTCGACCTTGTCGATGAAGGTGTCGACGTCACCGACCTGGTAACCCGTCTCGCCACGCCGGGACATGCGGAATCGGATCTGGCGCACCTCGTCGAGTGTCAGACTCATGTTGGCTCCATATCGAAAGATGATCAATCAACCGGCCGGAACCGGATTATCTGAGGCTAGCGTAGCCCCATGGGGACCTGCCAACACCTCAAGCGGGGGTGAAGGGTTCAAAAGGGCAGGTAGACCAGCACCAGTTGCCCGATGATCTGCAGCAGGATGAACAGCACCAGCACGCTGAGGTCCAGCGAGGCGTTGCCCAGCCGCACGGGCTTGATCCACCGGCGGAGGAAACGCACCGGCGGATCAGTCAGGCTGTAGATGGTCTCCACTATCACCAGCACGAAACCCTTCGGGTGCCAGCCGGGAGCGAACATGGGCACCCACGAGAGAATGACGCGGGCGAGGAGAACCCAGATGTAGAGGTTGATCAGCCACCAGAGGATATATGCGACCACTGTGCTCAACTCTGGTTGAAGAAGCCACCAGAAACGATGCGCTCCTTGTCTTCGGGGCCCACGACCAGGTTCTGCGGGCAGAGCAGGAACACCTTGCTGGAGACTCGCTCGATGTTGCCCTGGAGCCCGAAGACGAGGCCGGCAGCGAAGTCGACCAGGCGCTTCTCGTCGCCGTCCTCCATGTCCGACAGGTTCATGATCACGGGGATCTGGTCCCGGAAGTTCTCACCGATGACCCGCGCCTCGTTGTACGAGCGGGGACGGACGCTGACGATTCTGCTCAAGTCGGCCACCTCCTTCTGCGGCTGCGCCACGGGCGTCACCGGCTTGGGGCGGCGCTGCGGCAGGGCCTGCACGCGGCTGACTTCCGCGCTGGGCTCGTCTTCCTCAACGTAGACGTCGTCCGTGAGTTCGTCTGCGTCGTCGATGTCGTCATCCCGATAGCGACCGTCTTCGACGAGTCCCATCCACGCGGCAAGCTTCCGAACGCCCACGAGAGTCTCCTTCTGGTTAATACACGAAGGCTAGCGCGCCGCACCAGGGTTACCGGATCCGACGCACCGACGCGCCGTGATCACTTCATGAAGTCGGGGACATCCAGGTCGTCGTCGTAGTCCGGCCCGGGCTGGGGCGCGGCGGGACGCTGCGTCGGCATGGGGCTGGCCTGCTGGGCGCGGTACTGCTGGCGGCCCGGGTTGGTGGGCTCCGCCTCGAACTGCGGCTGCTGCTGCGGCCGCGGCTGGGGGGCGGGCTGCTGCTGCGTCTGCGGCTTGGGGGCGACGCGGGCCTGCGGCCGGCGCTGCGGCATGCCACCGTCGAAGCCGGCGGCGATGACGGTGATGCGCACCTCGTCGCCCAGGGCGTCGTCGATGACGGTACCGAAGATGATGTTGGCCTCGTCGTGCGCGGCCTGCTCGATGAGCTGGGCCGCGGCGGAGACCTCGAACAGGCCCAGGTCTGAACCACCGGCGATGGAGAGCAGGACGCCGTGGGCGCCGTCGATGCTGGCTTCCAGCAGCGGCGACGAGATGGCCATCTCCGCTGCGGCGCGTGCACGGTCCTCGCCGCGGGCCGAACCGATACCCATGAGGGCGGAGCCGGCCTGGCTCATGATGGACTTCACGTCGGCGAAGTCGAGGTTGATGAGACCCGGGGTGGTGATGAGGTCCGTGATGCCGGACACGCCCTGCATCAGCACCTGGTCCGCCTGCTTGAACGCATCGAGGATGGCCACCTGGTGGTCCGTCATCTGGAGCAGCTTGTCGTTGGGGATGACGATGAGGGTGTCAACCTCTTCGCGGAGCTGCTCGATGCCCACCTCCGCCTGGGAGGCGCGGCGCTTGCCCTCGAAGGAGAACGGACGCGTCACGACGCCGATGGTCAGGGCGCCCAGCGAGCGGGCGATCTTCGCGACGATGGGAGCGGCGCCGGTACCGGTGCCGCCTCCCTCACCCGCGGTGACGAAGACCATGTCGGCCCCCTTGAGGGCCTCCTCGATCTCGTCGGAGTGGTCGTCCGCGGCCTGCCGGCCCTTCGCGGGGTCAGCTCCCGCGCCGAGACCGCGGGTCAGTTCGCGGCCGATGTCGAGCTTGACGTCCGCGTCGCTCATCAGCAATGCCTGCGCATCTGTGTTGACGGCGATGAACTCCACGCCGCGGAGCCCCGCTTCGATCATGCGGTTGACGGCGTTGACGCCGCCGCCGCCGACACCGACGACTTTGATCACCGCGAGGTAGTTCTGAGATGCGCTTGCCATGGGCTAGAGACTATGGGGGCGGCCAAGGCCAGTCCAACGGCACGGCCCAAACCCTCAATAATCACCTCAAGTGCTACTTCAGGGTTTGGTTGAGCCTCGGCCCGTCCACCTACTTCGTCGTGGGATGTCCCGGTGCCGACACGTCGTAAACGGTGGCCTCGACGCTCAGTAGAGCACTCACCACGTCGGCCTTCAACTCGGATTCGTCCGCACTTCCCCACACGACGGTGCGCCCGCCCTCGAGGGAGAGGGAGATCCGGTCCACGGCCTCCGCCGAGATCGCGACGACGGCCGGCCTGAGGTCCGCCGGGATGTGGTTGGCGACGGTGGCGACATCCGCCAGCAACCGTTGCTGGTCCTCCACGGTGGCCACTGTGGCCGGCAGGTCCCGCGGGCCGAGCGCGGCGGTGCGGTGGAAGGCCACGCCCTCCTCATCGATCCAGTCGTACTGGCCGTCGCGTTCCCGCAGGAAGGCGGCGGTGCGCTCGGTGACCTCGATCACGACGGTGTCCGGCAGTTGCCGCGACACCTCGACCGAGCGAACCGCGGGCAGGTCGTTGACCCGTTGGGTCACGGCGCCCAGGTCCTGCGTGAGCAGCGGCTCGCCCATCGGCACCTCGGCGGCGGTGATGATCTGGTCCGTCGTCAACAGCGACACGCCGGTGACCGACACCCGCTGGGCCGCGAAGACCGTCGAGAAGAAGGCCAGCCACACGCCGAGGGCCACCAGCAGCACAGCAGCTGCGAGACCGCCTCGGAACCACCACCTGCGGCGGCGCTCCGCGTTGCGTTTGTCCTGGAGGGCCCTGGCGAACTCGCCCGGGGTCAGCGCTTCGCTCACTTCGCGGTGGGCCGCTGCTTCAGGAGATCAGCAAGTAGCGGGCCGACGATGGTGACGTCGCCACAGCCCAGGGTGATGATGAGGTCACCCGGTTCTGCGATGTCGTTGAGGGCTGCGGGAAGGTCGTACTTCTCCTTGACGTAGACCAGGTTCTCCTGGCCGTGCCTCCGTGCCGCGTCCACGACGAGTTCGCCGGTGACGCCGGGCACCGGGTCTTCCCGGGCGCCGCAGATGTCGTTGATGACCGCGATGTCCGCCAGCGTCATCACCTCACCGAACTCGTCGGCGAAGTCCAGTGTCCGGCTGTAGAGATGGGGCTGGAAGCAGGCGATCAACCGGCCGGTGAGCCCCGTGGCCTCGTTGCCGGCCGACGTGGCGCGCCGGGCCGCAGTCAGCGCGGCGCGGATCTCCGTGGGGTGGTGCGCGTAGTCGTCGAAGACGCGGATACCGGCGGTGTCCGTGATGAGCTGGAAACGCCGCAGCGTGCCCTCGAACCGGCCGAGCGCGTCCACAGCCTCGTTGTGGCCGAGCCCGAGCACGCGGCCCACGGCGTAGGCGGCTGACGCGTTGGCCAGATTGTGGTTGCCCGGCACCTGGAGCACGATCCGGCCGGAATCATCCCCGTAGGTGATGGTGGCGGCGACCCCGTTGCCGTGGGCCTCCACCTCTGTGATGCGTACGTCGGCGTCCTCGGATTCGCCGTAGCGGATGATGTGCGGGGTCTCCCCCACCAACTCCTCCGCCAGCGTGCGGGAGCCGGCATCGTCGACATTGATGACCACGTGCTGGACGTGCGGCCTGGTGGCGAAGGCGCGGAAGCCGTCGGCGTAGGCCTCAGCGGTGCCCCAGTTGACCAGGTGGTCCGCCTCCACGTTGGTGATGACGGCGATCTCCGTGGGGTACTGCAGGAACGAGGCATCTGATTCGTCGGCCTCGACGACGAACGACTCACCGGCGCCGACGGCGGAGCTCGCCCCCGTCGTCGACAGCGGGCCGCCGATGACGTAGCTGGGATCCCTGCCGGCCTCGCTGAGCATGACGGCCGTCATGGCCGTCGTGGTCGTCTTGCCGTGTGTGCCCGCGACGGAGACGCCGCGCTTGCCCTTCATCAGGGCGGCGAGGGCCGCCGAGCGGTGCCAGATGCGCAGGCCGCGTCTGCGGGCCTCCACGAGTTCCACGTTGTCGGCGCGGATGGCCGAGGAGATCACGACGGTCTTCGCGTCGCCGACCTGGGAGGCGTCGTGTCCCACATAGGTGGTCACTCCGGCTCGTTGGAGGCCACGGAGCGCCGTCGAATCAGACTGGTCCGAACCGGAGGTCTTGATGCCGAGTTCGGCGTAGAGGCGGGCGATGCCGCTCATGCCGGAGCCGCCTGCTGCGATGAAATGGACCGGCCCCACCTCGTCGGCGGGCACCACCTCGATGGGATTGAGGAGCATGGGTTGTGATCGACCTTTCTCAGACGGCGTCGATGATGGCGGCTGCGAGGACCTCGGCCGCATCGGCCGGATACATGTCGCGGCACGTGGCCGACATCTGCGCGAGGCGCTGCCGATCTCCGAGGATCTCGGTCACGACATCGACCAGTCTAGTCCGGCTGATCTCACCGTCGGGCACCAGAACGCCGCCGCCGGAGGCGACCAGTTCCGCCGCGTTCCTCCCCTGCTCCCCGTTGCCCCAGGGCAGCGGCACGAACACGACGGGGAGGCCGCTGACGGCGGTCTCCATCACGGTGCCGGCGCCCGCCCGGCCGACCATGAGGTCTGCGGCGGCGTAGGCCACGGCCATGTCCGAGACGAACGCCACCGGTCGGTATTCCGCGCCCGAGGCGCCCGTGACAACGGTGTGCACGGTGTCGTCGAAGTTCTTCGGCCCCAGCACATGCAGGATCTGGATCCCGGCGGCGAGCAACTCGTCGCGCGCCTCCGCGACGGCGTCGTTGATGCGCACCGCTCCCTGCGAGCCGCCGCTGACCAGGAGCGTGGGGCGCTCCGGGTCGAGCCCGAACCGGGACCGCGCCTCTTGGGCGCCCACCGACGGGTGGGTGATCGAGCGGCTCATCGGCATGCCGACGAGCACGCCTCCGGGCAGTTGGGTCTCGCGGAACGTCGTGCCGACGAACTTCGCTGAACGAGCACCGATCTTGTTGGCGATACCGGGGAGCTTGTTGGCCTCGTGCACCACCACGGGCACCCGCGCGAGCCTGGCCGCCAGGTACACCGGGATGGAGACGTAGCCGCCGAAACCGACGACCACATCGGCCCGCGCCCGGCGGATGACGCTGCGTGCCTCCAGCACCGACCGGGTCAGCGTGTAGGGCAGCTTCACCAGATCGAGGTTCAGCGTGCGCGGAAGCGGCACCGGGGTGATCAGCTCCAGATCGAGACCCGCCTCAGGGATCACGCGGGTCTCCAGCCCCCTGGCCGTGCCGACGCACACGATGGCGGTGTCGGGCCGGGCCGCGAGGAGCGCTTTGGCGGTGGCGATGAGCGGCGACGTGTGGCCGGCGGTACCACCGCCGGCGAGCACCACACTGGTCACGAGTCCTCCCTGCCTGCCGCCATGACGCTCGTCATCCGCGGCCTCGCAGGGACCTTACGCGATGCCAGGTACGCCCGCGCCCCCGGAGTGTCGCGGCCCAGGCAGAGCAGGACGCCGACGCCCATGAGGCTGGCGATGAGCGCCGAGCCGCCGGAGGACACGAACGGCAGCGGCACGCCGAGGACCGGAAGGAGGTGCATCACGACGAAGATGTTGATGGTGGCCTGGCCGAGGAACCAGGCGGTGATGCCGGCCGCGACGACCCGGTTGAACATCTTGTCCGACCGGATGGCGATCTCCAGCCCCGCCCAGCCGAGCAGGGCGAACATCGCGATGATCAACAGCACCCCGAACAGCCCGAGCTCCTCGCCGATGACGGCGAAGATGAAGTCTGTGTGCGCGCCGTCCTTGAGCCCGCCCCACTTCTGCTTCGAGGCGCCGAGGCCGAGCCCCCACCAGCCGCCCGAGGCCAGCGCATACAGCGCGGCCATGGGCTGCGACGAGAGATCCGTGTTGGACTGCGGGTCGAGGAAGACGCTGATGCGGCTCATGCGGTTGCCCGAGCCGTAGACCAGCAGCAGCGCCAGCCCGGTCACTGCCGCCCCCAGGGGCAGCAGCACCCGCAGCGACGTGCCGATGAACCACATCACCGCAACCAGGATGAGGCCGATGATGAGGCCGGTGCCCAGGTCACGGCCGGCCAGCACGAGGGCCAGGATGAGCCCGCCGAGCGGCACGAACGGGACGGCCAACTGCCACGGTTCGTGCAGCCGGCCGCGCTTCACGTGGAAGATCGTGCCGCACCACACGACGAGGGCCAGCTTGGCGAACTCCGAGGGCTGGAACTGGCTGCCTCCGATGAGGAGCCAGTTGCGGTTGCCGTTGACGAGCACGCCGAGGCCTGGGATCTGGACGGCGATGAGGAGGCCGACGGCGATCACCCAGAACAGCCAGCCGAACCTTCGCAGCAGGGAGGACGGCAGGCGGCTGAGGATCACGAGGAACACCAGACCGACGGCGAGGAAGGCGAGCTGCCTGAGGGCGTAGTGGTAGGGGCCATCCTGCGTGGACTGGGCCAGCGCTGCCGAGGAGCTGAGCACCATCAACGGGCCGATGCCGATCAGCACGGTGACGCTCGCGGCGACGAAATAGTACGGGGCCATCGGCGAGGCCGCGAGGGCCCGCACCTGGGACCAGATGGTGAACCGCGCGGTGGGGGAAGTGGCTGCGTCGGACGCCATGGTCGTGATCCCTCCTGTCCTGTACCTACCCGAGATACCGCTGTGCCGCCTCGGCGAACGCGTCCCCGCGTGCCGAGTAGCTGTCGAACATGTCCAGGCTGGCACAGCCCGGGGAGAGCAGCACCGCGTCGCCGGGGCGGGCGAACTGCCCAGCCAGAGCGACGACCTCGTCCATCACCCCAGTGTCGCTGCTGTCCAGCACCCGGACGGGGACGTCGGGCGCGTGTCGGGCAAGCGTGTCGGCGATGAGGTGCCGGTCCACGCCGATGACGACGGCGGCCCGCAGCTTGCCGCGGTGCCGTTCGATCAGCTCGTCGAAGGTGGTGCCCTTGGCCTGGCCGCCGGCGATCCATACGAAGGAGTCGAAGGCCTGCATGGCGGAGTTGGCGGCGTGGGGGTTGGTGGCCTTGGAGTCGTCGATCCACCGGATGCCGTCGGCCTGGGCGATCTGCTGGATGCGGTGACCGCCCAACTGGAGCCGCTGGAGACCCTTGGCGACGGAGGTGTGGTGCACGCCGTAGCTGCGCGCCAGCGCCGCAGCCGCCAAGGCGTTGGCGACGTTGTGCGGAGCGGCCGGCTGCACGTCCGAGACTTTGGCCAGCTCGAGGGCCGAATCGCGGCGCTGTTCGACGAAGGCCCGGTCGACGAGGAGGTCGTCGACGACGCCGAGCATGGAGATGGCGGGGGTGCCGAGCGTGAAGCCGATGGCGCGGGCGCCCTCGACGACCTCCGCCTCCTCGACCATCCGCTCCGTCACGGGCTCATCGACGTTGTACACGCACGCGTGTGTCACGCCCTCGTAGATCTTGGCCTTCTCCGCGGAGTAGCGCTCCATGGCGTCGGGCACGCCCTCGTACCACTCGAGGTGGTCGGGGTGCACGTTGAGCACCACAGCGGCGTGCAGGTTGATGTTGTTCATCCAGTGGAGTTGGAAGCTGCTGAGCTCGACGGCGAACACGTCGTACTCGACGTCGTCGAGGATGGCCTCGATGATGGGCCGGCCGATGTTGCCCACCGCTGCGGCCTTCCGGCCGTCGGCGATCAGCATCGACTCGACCATCTGGGTGGTGGTGGTCTTGCCGTTGGTGCCGGTGACGCCCAACCACGGGATGACCCTGTCGGGCTGCATCATGCGCCAGGCCAGTTCCGTCTCGCCCCAGATGGGCACGCCGGCGGCTGCCGCCTGGCGCAGCAGCGGCGCGGAGGGGCGCCATCCGGGTGAGGTGACGACGAGGTCCGTGCCGGGCGGCAGCTCCGCCGTCGACCCTGGGCCGAGCCGCACGGTCACGTCGAGCTTCTCGAGGAGTTCGGCCTTGTCAGCATGCGCGGTGGACTCGTCGAGGACGATGATCTTCGCGCCGAGCGACATCAGGCCGTCGGCCGCGGCGAAGCCAGACACACCGAGGCCGGCGACGACGACCTGCGCGGAGGGCCATTCGGAAAGCCGGGTGGCGGTGGGGATCCAATCCAGGGTCACGAGCCCGTCACCCACTCCGCGTAGAACACGCCCATGCCGGCGGCCACGCACAGGCCGCAGATGATCCAGAAGCGGATGACGACGGTGACCTCATCCCAGCCCTTCAGCTCGAAGTGGTGGTGGATGGGCGACATCTTGAAGATGCGCTTGCCCTTGGTCGCCTTGAAGTAGCTCACCTGCAGCGCCACCGAGCCGACCTCGAGGACGAACAGCAGACCGAGCACGACGAGCAGCAGTTCGGTGCGGGTCATCACCGACAGACCGGCGAGTGTGGCGCCGATCGCCATGGACCCGGTGTCACCCATGAAGATCTTGGCGGGCTTGGCGTTCCACCACAGGAAGCCGAAGGTGGCTCCGGCGAAGGCGATGGCCAGTACCGCGAGGTCGTTGGGGTCGCGCACCTCGTAGCAGCGTGCCGCCATTGATCGGGCCACCGAGGGCCGCGAGCACCACTGGTTGAACTGCCAGATGTTGACGATGGTGTACGCGGCGAAGACCAGGGTGGCGGAGCCGGCGGCGAGCCCGTCGAGGCCGTCGGTGATGTTGACGGCATTGGACCAGGCAGCGATCAGGAAGACGATGAACAGCACCGCCAGCACCAGGGGCATCGTGAGCCACGGGATGTCGCGCAGGAAGGAGATGGCCGGCGACGCCGGTGTGATGCCGCGGTGATTCGGCAGCGTCAGTGCGGCGACGGCGAACCCGCCGCCGATGAGCGCCTGGCCGATGAGCTTGCCGCGCGGGGTGAGCCCCAGGCTGCGCTCCTTGGAGATCTTCGACCAGTCGTCGAGGAAGCCCAGGAAGCCCATGCCGACCGCCAGCCCGATGAGCAGCAGGCCCGACACCGTCGGCGCCTGCCAGCGCACCAGGTGCGTGACGGTGTAGGCGAGGACGACCGCGACGATGATCACCAGGCCGCCCATGGTGGGGGTGCCACGCTTGACGTGGTGCGTGGTGGGGCCGTCCTCGCGGATGAACTGACCGTACTGTCGCCTGGTCAGGAACTTGATCAGCAGAGGAGTGCCGATCAGGGAGAACAGCAACGACAGCGAACCTGCCGTGAGGATGTTGATCACTTCGCCGCTCCGTCCTTACCGGCCAGTGCGGCCGCCACCGTTTCGAGACCCACGCCGCGGGATCCCTTGATGAGCACGACGTCGCCGGGATTCAGCGTAAGGGAGTCCACGACCTCATCGCGATTCGCCGTCCGCGCGGTGATGCCCTCACCGGTGGCGCCGGCCACGATCCTGTCGGCCAGGTCACCGACAGCGACCACCTCGGCGACACCGAGGTCCGCGGCGAGCCTGCCCACCTCCTCGTGGAGGTCGTCCGCCAGCGGGCCGAGCTCGAGCATGTCGCCGAGCACCGCCACGACCCGCGCGTCGGGATGTTCGCCGCGTGTGCCGTGCACCAGTTCGACGGCGGTCGCGAGCGCGGCGGCCATGGAATCCGGGTTGGCGTTGTAGGAGTCGTTCAGCACGAGCACGCCGTCGGGACGCGGGATGAGTTCCATCCGCCAACTCGAGCGCTGCACGGCCCCGGAGAGGGCCCGCGCCACCAGATCGATGTCGAGGCCCACCGCGAGGGCGGCGGCGGCGGCGGCGAGCGCGTTGGGCACCTGGTGCCGGCCGATCACGCCGAGCGAGACCTGCGCGGTGCGTTCACCGTCGGAGTCCATCGCGACGAGTTCGAAGCTGGGCTGGCTCAGGGCGTTCATGGTGACGTTGCGGGCGCTGACCCGGAGGTCGCCGCCGTCCAACTGGCCCTCGCCGAACCAGGCGATGCGAGCCTTGGTGACGGCGGCCATGCCCGCGACGGCGGGGTCGTCGGCGTTGAGCACGGCCCAGCCGTCCTCCGCCAGATCCGCCACGATCTCGGACTTGGCGACGGCGGTGGCCTCCACTCCCCCGAACTCGCCGACGTGGGCGCGGCCCACGTTGAGGCACACGCCGACGTCGAGCCGGACGATCGAGGTGAGCCAGGCGATGTGCCCCTTGCCGCGGGCGCCCATCTCCGAGATGAGGTACCGGGTGTCGGCATCGACGCGGCACGCGGTCAGCGGCACGCCGACCTCGTTGTTCTGGGAGCCGACGGGGGCCACCGTGGGGCCGGCGGCCTCGAAGACCTGCGCCATCAGGTCCTTGGTGCTGGTCTTGCCGGAGCTGCCGGTGATGCCGATGGAGACCATGCCGCGGGCGCGTTCCTCGCGGACGATGCCGCGGGCGAGCCAGCTCATGGCGGTGATGGAGTCTTCGGCGAGGATGTGCGGCACCTCTGCGGCCGTGCCGTACATCCCGATGATGCCGCGCGCGCCCGCCTCGACGGCGGCCGCTGCATAGTCATGTCCGTCTGCACGCTCGCCGGGGATGGCGACAAAGAGCGACCCCTCGGTGGCTTCACGGTTGTCGATGACGACGTCAGGGCCCACCTGCACGTCGGTGTCGTCGCCGAACAGCTCGACGGGTGCCGGTTGGATCAACTCCACCAACTCAAACATCGTGCGCACGCGCATGCGGGTCTCCTTCCTCACCGCCGCGGCCCCAGGCACCGGCCGCCTCCTCGACATCGTCGAAGTCGATGGTGCGGTCTGCCAGGATCTGGCCGCGTTCGTGTCCCTTGCCGAGGATCGCCACCACAGTATCGCCACCGGCCCGCCCCAAGGCGGTCTCTATGGCGGCGCGCCGCCCAGGCACCTCGAGGAGCTCGGCACCGGGCCGCTGGGTCCGGCGCGCCCCCGCCATGACCTCGGCGCGGATCGCGGCCGGGTCCTCGGAGCGGGGGTTGTCGTCGGTGATGATCGTCACATCGCTCAGGCTGGCCGCCACCGCGCCCATCTCCGGACGCTTCTCGACATCCCGGTCGCCGCCGCAGCCCAGCACGCACACGAGCGTGCCGATTCCCTGGAGGGACCGGAGGGCAGCCTCGACCGCCTGCGGGGTGTGGGCGAAGTCCACCACCGTCAACGGCGCATCGGGGCCCAGGTGGACACGCTGCATCCGCCCGGGGATCTGGGCGGTGGCCAGGCCACGCAGCGCGGCGTCCACGGGCACGCCGACCGCTTCCAGCATGGCAAGCGCCACCACGGCGTCGATCATGTTGTAGACGCCCGGCAGGCTCAGCTCCAGCGTCAGGTCCTCGCCCCCACGGGTCACCGTGGCGATGCCGCCGAGGGGATGGACGGGGCGGTAGTCGCTCATCCGGTAGTCGACCTCTGGTCCGGTACCGGCGGTGATCAGCCGGCTCTGTCCGTGTCCGGCGACCCGGCCCGCGATCTCGACCCCGGCGCTGTCGTCGGTCCAGACCACGCTGGTGCGGGCGCGGCCCGGCTCGAAAAGCCTGGACTTGGCCGCGAAGTACTCCTCCAGGGTGTGGTGGAAGTCGAGGTGGTCACGGCCCAGGTTGAGGAACGCGGCCACGTCGAACTCGATGGCGTCGACCCGGCTGAGGGCCATCGCGTGCGAGCTCACCTCCACGGCCACCGAATCGGCTCCGCGCTCCTCCATCACCGCCAGCAGCGCCTGCAGGTCCGGCGACTCCGGGGTGGTCACCGTCGACCTGCTCGAGTTCAACTCCTCGCCGCCCAGGCGGAAGCCGATGGTGCCGATCGTGCCAGCCACCCGCCCAGCGGCCATCAGGCCGGCTTTGATGAGCGCGACGGTGGTCGTCTTCCCATTCGTGCCGGTCACGCCCAGCGTCGTGAGGCGCCGCGCGGGCTCACCGAAGATCCGCGCTGAGACGACCGCCATGGCCGCACGCACGTCGCCTGCCACGAGCACCGGCACCTCGAGCCCGGTCAGCCGGGCGGCCCCCTCGTCGTCGGTGAGCACTGCGGCGGCGCCGGCGTCGACGGCGGCCCGGGCGAAGTCCGCGCCGTGCCGCTGCCTGCCGGGCAACGCCACGTACAACCAGCCGGGCAGGATCTCCTGCGAACTGAGGCTGATGCCGGTGATGGGCGCCGAGCTGCCGATGTCGCCGACGAGGTCGAGCCCCGCCACCAGTTCGGTGAGCGGGGCCGCCGTGGTCTCGGTGGGCCGGATCGATGTCATGTCAGTCAAAAGTGGTGGGCAGATCGGGTGCCTCCGTGGTTGAGGGTGCCACGTTATAGCGTGGCAGCGCCAGCGAGAGGATGTTGTTCGTCACGGGCAGGGCCAGCCGGCTACCGAGGTTGCCGTTGCGCGGCCGGTCGAGGACCACGTAGACGAGCAGCTGCGGGTCCTCGGCGGGCGCCACGTTCACGAACGAGGCGGTGTAGCCGTTGTAGCACTTGCACTGCGGGTCGAAGCGCTGGGCGGTGCCGGACTTGCCTGCGGTCCGGTACCCGGGGATCCGGCGGTTGTCGTTGAGCGTGATCACCGATTCCATCATCTCGACCACGGAGGCGGAGGCCTCGTCCGAGATGACGCGGCGGCTCTCGGGCTGCGGCAGTTCGATCTCGGTGCCGTCGGCCGCCTTCGCGGACTTGATGATCACCGGCTGGTGGTAGGTGCCGCCGTTGGTCACGGCGGCGACCGCCGCGGCCATCTGCACGGCGTTGACGCTGAGGCCCTGGCCGAACGAGATCTGGTCGCGCGTGTAGTCCGGCATGTCCTTGGTGGGGATCTGGCCGGTGGACTCGCCGGGCAGGCCGGTGCCGGGCTTGGCGCCGAGCCCGAACGACGACAGGTAGTCGCTGATGGTCTGCTTCTCGAGGTCACGCGTGAGCATGATCATGCCGACGTTCGACGACTGCGCGACGATCCCGCGGGCCGTCAGCTTGAGGTCGCCGTGCGAGAAGGAGTCGCGGACCACGCCGCCGCCGGAGGCGATGCTCCCGGGCACGACCCGCTTGGTGTCGGGGGTCACCAGACCCTGATCCGCCAGGGCGGCCATCGTCAGGACCTTCTGCACCGAGCCGGGCTCGTAGACCTCGGTCACCGCGCGGTTGCCGAGGTTGTCGCCGTCTGCGGCGCTGGGGTTGGCGGAGTCGAAGCTGGGGCCGTTGGCCAGCGCGAGGATCTCACCGGTGTGGATGTTCATCACGACGGCGGTGCCGGTCTTGGCCTGCGCCTGCCGCATGCCGTCGGCCAGGGCCTGTTCCGTCATCCACTGCAGGTCCGAATCCAGCGTCAACTCGTACGAGGCGCCGTCCACCGGTGGGGTCATGATGTTGGTGCCCAGCGGGATGCGGCCGTAGGTGGAGGCGTCGTAGACCTGCTCACCGGGGGTGCCCTCGAGGTGTTCGTCGAGCGCGTATTCCAGGCCGGCCGCGCCGTCGCCCTCGGCGTTGACGAAGCCCACCACGTTGGAGGCGACCGAGCGGTTGGGGTAGACGCGGATGGGATCAGGGGTGCCGAAGACGCCGTACCAACGACGCTTCCCTTCACCGTCCAGCCCGGCCTTCATGTCCGCCTCGATGGCGCTGAAGGTGGCCGCGGGGACCCGTCGGGCAACGATCTCGTAGCGGGAGTCCGGCGTGTCGATCAGCGTGAGGTACTTCTCCTTGCGGCCGCCCAGGTGCTTGGCGAGGATCTCGGCCACTGCGTTGGGCGCCAGCTCGGTTTCCTCCAGCTTCCGCTTGCTCATGGCGTAGCGCTTGTCCGCCCCGTTGGTGCGCACCATGTCGGGGTCGATGGACACGAGCATGGCCGGCTCGGTGCTGGCCAGCACCACACCGTTGCGGTCGAGGATCTCTCCCCGCGTGGCTGGCAGCTCCCGCTTCGACTGCATCTTGGCGGCGGCCTCGGCCGCGAACGCCTGGGAGTCGAGGCCCTGGAGCTGGACGGCCCGCACCCCCGCCACGCCGAGCAGGAGGGCGAACACGAGCATGAACACGCGGATCCGCACGGAGGACCGCCCCACGGGCAGGCGGACCGTCTTGCGGTAGGTCCGGGGTGCTCCGGCGGGCCTGGAGGTGCGCAGCTTCGGCTTGGCGGCGGGCTTCGCCGCGCTCGTGCGGCTGGACGCCTGCTTCCCGGCCGGCTGCTTCCTGGCTGACTGCTTCTGCGTGGTCCCCTGCTGTGACGGGCGCTTCTGGGACGGCCGCTTCTGGGATGGCCGCTTCTGGGCGGGAGGCTGGTCGGCCGGCCGCTTCTGGCGGGGCCGCTTCTCCCCACTCACTGCTGGCCTCCAGTCGCTCCGACTGCCACCAGTTCGCTGTCCGCACCGGGGTCGGCCGGTTGCGCCGACGGGGTCGGGGTGGGCAGCGCAGGAGCCGGGACGGGCTTGGTGGCGATGCCACGCAGGAAGGGCATCTCGTCCTCGGTGGCCGGGGTGGGCACGCCGGTCACGGTCCCGTCGGCCAGGTTGATGAAGGCGGGATACGGATTGGGCACCATGCCGAGTTCGCTGGCGCGCAGGGCGAGCGCATTGGCGCTGGACATCCGCTGGATGTGCGACTCGAGCGCGGCCGCCGTGTAGCTGAGCTCCGTCGCATCGCGGCGCAGGCTCGAGAGCTCACGCGACTGCGCACCCACATTGGTGGTCACGATCGTCACGCCCGCCAGACCGACGGCGATCAGGCCGAGGAGGATGCTGACGAAGCCCACCGTCGAGACGGTGGCCCCGACGGACTGTGGAACCACCCCCAGCCTGGGCCGGGCGGGCGCGGCCGCGACCGGATCGTCGGTGGTGATGGGCTCGGCGCTCATGCTGCCTCCTTGATTCGTTCGGCCACGCGGAGTCGCGCGGAGGCCGCCCTGGGGTTGGCGGCCGTCTCTTCGGGGGTGGGCTTCTCGGCGCCGCGGGTGAGCAGGGCCAGTTCTGCCTTGAGGTGGTCAGGGACCAGCGGCATGTCGCGGGGGCCGCGGTCCGTGGCCTTGGCGGCGAAGGCCCGCTTGACGGCGCGGTCCTCGAGCGAGTGGTAGCTCAGCACCGCCATCCGGCCGCCCAGGGCGAGCGCGTCGATGGCCGCCGGCAACACGCCGTTGAGGGCCTCGAGTTCACGGTTGACCTCGATGCGCAACGCCTGGAAGGTGCGCTTGGCCGGGTGGCCGCCGGTGTGGCGGGCCGCGGCGGGGATGGCACCAGAGATGGTCTCCACCAGCCTGGCGGAGGTCTCGAACGGGCGGTGCTCGACGATGGCACGGGCGATGCGGTCCGCGAAGCGTTCCTCGCCGTAGCGCGACAGGATCCGGGAGAGGTCGCGGGCGGAATAGGTGTTGAGCACGTCGGCGGCGGTTGGGCCCTCCGTCGGGTTCATCCGCATGTCGAGGGGTGCGTCCACCCGGTAGGCGAAGCCTCGCTCGGTGCGGTCGATCTGGAGTGAGCTGAGGCCGAGGTCCAGGAGGATGGCGTCGACGCTCCCGATCCCGAGGTCGTCGAGCACCTCGGGCAGTTCGTCGTAGACGGCGTGCACCAGCGTGGCGCGCTCCGCCAGGTCACCGAGTCGTTCGCGGGCGACGGCGTGCGCGTCGAGGTCGCGGTCGATGCCGATCAACCGGGCCTCGGGGCAGGCCTCGAGGATCGCGATGGCGTGCCCGGCGAGGCCGAGGGTGCCGTCGACGTAGATGGCGCCCGGCCGTGACAGTGCCGGGCGCAGCAGATCGACGATGCGGTCACGCATGACCGGATCGTGCACGTCTGTGAAGCCCTGCATGATGCTGTTTCGACCCTTCTTCAAAAGCTGTTGTCCTGGTGGGTGACCCCTCCAGTGGTTCCCTTCCGGGCCGGACCTGACATCGGGGAAGTGAGATCAGGGCCTGACCGGCCGGGAGCCACCGGTTGGGTCACAAGCCGGTGAGTGCGACGAATTCGTCATCCATCTCGGAGAAACCCTCCTCGCTGGCCTGGGAGTACTCGTGCCATGCCTGGGCGTCCCAGATCTCGGCGCGTTCTCCGGCGCCGATCACCACGACCTCGCGATCCAGATTCGCGTACTCGCGCAGCGGGGGCGGGATGGTGATGCGCCCCTGCTTGTCTGGAACTTCATCGCTGGCCCCGGCCATCAACATGCGCTGGTAGTCACGGACCTGCTTCACGGTGCTGGGAGCGCTCATGAGGGCGGACATCTTGGCCTGGAAGGTGGCCCTGGGGTACACCGCGAGCGACCTGTCCTGCGCCCTGGTGACGACCAGGCCATCCTCGAGCGCGTCGCGGAACTTGGCGGGAAGGATCAGCCGGCCCTTCTCGTCGAGTTTCGGTGTGTACGTCCCCATGAAGAACATGCGATGCCAGGCCTCCTTCCCCCACTTGTCATCCACTTTGCCCCACTGCGCACCACGGTACCCCACTTTCCCCCACCGGCCCACCACTTTTTGTCGGTGGGTTGTGCTCGTTCGCCGTTTTCCGCTCGAGAGGGGTCTGGGGGTACACCTGTTCCTCCATCTGGCGGGAAGTGGGTAGGTTGTCGAGCCGATACTCGTGTCCGCTTCCCGGCGCGGTTAGTCTTGGGTTGCTTGCCGCACGAACATCGAGGAGCCTCTGGTGAACCAGCCCGCCACACCGTCACTGCATGAGGTGTCCCAACTCGCCAGCCGCATCGCCGCGGAGATGGCGCGCGTGATCGAGGGCAAGCCCCACCAGATCCGCATGGCCGTGATCGTGCTCCTGGCGGAGGGACACCTTCTTATAGAGGACGTCCCGGGCGTGGGGAAGACGGTCCTGGCGAAGTCGCTCGGGCGCGCCATCTCCGGTGACGTCAAGCGCATCCAGTTCACGCCGGACCTGTTGCCCAGCGACGTCACCGGCGTGTCGGTGTTCAACCAGTCGACGCGCGAGTTCGAGTTCAAGCCCGGCGGGATCTTCGCCCACATCGTGCTGGGGGACGAGATCAACCGCGCGTCGCCCAAGACGCAGTCGGCCCTGCTCGAGGCGATGGCGGAAAGCCAGGTCTCGGCAGACGGTAAGACCTACCAGCTGCGTCAGCCGTTCATGGTCATCGCCACCCAGAATCCCATCGAGATGGAGGGCACCTATCCCCTCCCCGAGGCCCAGCGGGACCGCTTCATGGCCCGCATCACCATGGGGTATCCGGCCCGCACCGCCGAGGTGGCTATGCTCACCCACCACGCCAGCGGTGACCAGCTCGCCACGGTCAGCGCCGTCACGGACGCCGCCTCCGTCGCCGCCGCCATCGACGCCATCCGGGGCGTGTTCGTGGCCCCGGTGATCAACGACTACATCGTCAGCATCGTCGAGGCCACGCGCCAGCACCCTGATCTCCGGCTCGGCGCCAGCCCCCGCGCCTCCCTGCACCTCATGCGCGCGGCGCGCGTCGAGGCAGCTCTCGGTGGGCGTGACTACGTCATCCCCGAGGACGTGCGCTCCCTCGCCGTCGAGGTGCTCTCCCACCGGGTGCTGCCCACCGTCGAGGCCCAGGTGGCGCGCCGCGACCCGGCAGACATCATCACGTCCGTGCTGGCCTCGGTGCCCACCCCTGCCAGGAGCTGACCAGTGCGTCGAGGCACCCGGCTGACCGGACGCGGCATCACGCTGCTGCTGAGCGGGGCGCTGGTCATCGGCGGCGCCGCCTACATCGGTGAGGTCGACGTGTTGTGGGTCGGCCTGGTGATGGCTGCGCTGCCGCTGCTGGCGCTGGGCTACCTCGTCCTCGCGCGTCCCCTCGTGACCCATGAACGCTCCCTGACCCCACCCACCATCCCCGTCGGCACGTCCACCAGGGTGGTGCTCCACGTGCTGAACCAGTCACCGGCCCAGGCGTCGGCGCTGCGGTTCCACGATGCCGCAGACGATTCGCTGGGCGGCGGCGCGTCGTTCGTCATCGCGCGCGGCTTCGGCGAATGGAGCCAGGCGGTGGGCTACACCGTCGAGGCGCTGCGCCGCGGCCGGTTCAGCGTCGGCCCCCTGTGGGCCCAGGCCGGCGACCCGCTCGGCCTGGCGCTGCGCGGCTTCGTCGCTCAGGGACGCGATTCCGTGCTCCGCGTGACGCCGCGCATCTGGCGGCTCGACGACCTGGCCGGGGGCGCCGGGCTCGGGAGCGCCGGCGACGCCACCCCCCAACGGATCGGCTCGGCAGGCGCCGACGACGTCCTCGTGCGCGAACACCGGCACGGCGACGACATGCGCCGGGTGCACTGGAAGATGACGGCCAAGAAGGACGACCTCATGGTGCGGCTCGAGGAGCACCCGTGGGACCCGTCAAGCACCCTGATCGTCGACACGCGCCGCAGCGCGCACCTGGGCGACGGCGCGGACGGCTCCCTCGAGTGGGCCGTCTCCGCCGTCACCTCCGTGGCCGCCCTCCTGAGCGAGGGCCGCCACAAGCTGGCCATCATCGCCCCCTCCGGCCGCGTCTTCGAGACGGGGCACAGCGTGGGCGAGGCCTCGCGCCAGTTGATGATCGAGGCGATGACGGACCTTCCCACCTCGGAGGAGACGTGGCTCGGCTCCGCCGTCGACGACCCTGAGCTGCTGACCTCGGTGGCCTCGCTCGTGGCCGTGACCGGCCTCCTGTCGAACGCGGACGCGGCCGCCCTCGCCGCCGCTGGCGGACGGGCGCGCAGCCTGATCGCCCTGGCGCCGGACGCCTCGGCCTGGGACGCCGAGCACGACGAGCACCGCGAGGCGATCAGGTTTCTGCTCGGCCGGGGTTGGCGCGTCGAGACGTTCCGCCCGGGTGAGCCGGTTCCACAGGTGTGGCAGCGGGTGACGGCATGAGGTTCACCCACCACCCGTTCTCGCACGTGATCGTGGCCGCTGCCGTGTGGTTGTCGATGCTGCCGCTGTCCACGCTGGTCTCCGACACCCAGCAGGTGTGGGCGCACGCCTGGTTCATCCTGGGTGCGGCCGGCACAGTCGGGCTCGTCATGGGGCTGCTGCGGGCGCCGCGGGCGCTGGTCCTCTTCATCCAGCTGCTCGTGATCCTCGGCGTGCTCGCCTGGCGCGGGTTGTCGCTGGCACCGCGGGGGGATCCCCTGGCCTCGCTTCGGGCGCTCACCGCAGACGGTGTCGAGGTGATCCGCACCGGCGTGCCGCCGCTGGAGCCGGAACCCGGGTTGGTGTGGCTCTGCCTCATCCTCGCGGCCCTGTTGGTGATCATCGTCGAACTGCTGGTCAACGGCCTCGAGCAGCCCGCCTGGACGATCGCGCCCCTCGCGTTGACCTACGGCGTCGCGGCGCTCGTGCGCATCGACGACCTCGACTGGCTGCTGCTCGTGCCCGTCGTCGCCGGCTTCATCGCCATCCTGTTGAGCTCCACGGGCGCGGGCGAAGCGGCGGGCACGGCCTCCCGTGCGAGCTCCCACCACCTGTCGCGGGTCTCCGTCGGGTTGGCGTTCGGCGCTGCCGCGCTGGTGGTGGCGATCCTGGTGTCGGCCATGGTGCCCCTGGGAGACAAGCGTCCCTGGACGGAGGGCGGCCAGGACGGCCCCATCCAGCTCAGCGACCCTACCGTGCGGCTCGACCAGGACCTGCGCCGCCCCACGGACAGCCCTGTGCTGACGTACCGCACGAGCACCGGTGGGCCGGTGTACATGCGCACCGTGGCGCTTCCCAACCTCAGTTCCTCCGGCGCCGGACTGGTGCCGATGTCGCTCAGCCGCTCGGGGCTGGACGGAGACCACGACTTCCCCGGCGAGCAGGTGACGGTCGACGTCCAGATGGACGCGGTGCCGTCCGAGTACCTGCCGGCCCCGTTCGCGGCGGCCTCCTACGAGGCGGAGGGAGCGTGGAGCCACGACCCGGACACGCTCGCGATCGTCGCCTCGGGCCCGAACCGCACGCAGCAGACGGTCAACCTCGGCTACCGCGTCGAGTCCACGCTGCCCTCCCCCACGCGCGAGGAGGTGTCGCAGGCGAACCCCGGCAGCCTGCCGAGCGCCGTCACGCGCGAGGTCCCCGCCGGGCTCAGCCCCGCCGTCACCACCCTGACCAGCGACGTGGTCGCCGGCGCGACCACCGCGGGCGAGAAGGCCCTGGCCATTCAGCGGTTCCTGCGCTCGGACGCCTTCCGCTACACGCTCGAGGCCCCCAACACCGCGGGGACGGACACGATCTCGAGCTTCCTGCTGGAGGCCCGCTCGGGTTACTGCATCCACTTCGCCGCCGCGATGATCACCATGGCCAGGATAGAAGGCATCGACGCCCGGATGGCCGTCGGGTTCGTCCCCGGTGAGCAACAGGCGGACGGCAGCTACCTGGTGACCTCGCACGACGCCCACTCGTGGCCCGAGTTGTACTTCGAAGGCCTGGGCTGGGTGCCGTTCGAGCCCACCCCCGCCTACCAGGGCGATCCGGAGTACGTGGACCCCTCGGCGATGCAGCCGGCCACGAGCCCCTCGCCGTCGCCGACGCCCAGCGCGGCGCCCACCCCGCAGCCCACCACGGTGCCGCCCACCATGCAGCCGGTGCCGACGGCGCCGACCACTGTCGACGAGGGCCCGGGGCCGGTGGTCCGCGCGCTGCTGATCGCCCTGCTGGTGCTGCTGGCACTCGCTCTGCCCGCCCTGATCCGCCTGGGTCTGCGCGCCTCGCGTCTGCGGTCCGACGGCGACCCCGGTCAGGCGGCCGACGGTGCGTGGCGGGAGGTGCAGGCGATGTTCGCCGACTACGGCCTGCGCTGGCCCGAGGGCTCCCCCGGACCGGCCGGCCGCGAGGCGGCGGAACAGTTGTCACCCCGGGGCGCCGAGGCTCTGGCCGCCATCGCCGCGACGGTGGAACGCAGCCGGTACGCCCGCGACGGGGCGCCCGTCACCGACCTTCCCGCGGAGGTGGGCACGCTGCGCAATGCCCTCGTCGGCCGGGCCACCCGGGGAGCGCACCTGCGTGCCGTGCTGCTGCCCGCGTCGCTGTGGCGGCTGGGCCGGTAGCCAGATTGCTCTTGGGGTTGGGGATTCCCCGGCATAGAATGGTCGCCACCGGTAGTAAGGGAGAAGGCCATGGCGCTGTCTGAACAGGAACAGAGGCTGCTAGAACAGCTTGAGGCGTCGTTGAAGGCTGAGGACCCGAAGCTTGCCGACGCACTCAGCGGCACCACGCAGATCAAGTTGCACCGTCGTCGCGCCGCCATCGCAGGGCTCGTGTTCATCGTGGGCGTCGTGGTGCTTCTCGTGGGTGTGCAGGTCCATCCGGCCGTCAGTATCGGCGGCTTCCTGTTGATGCTCGGCGGCGCTCTCGTGGGAATCAGTTCCTGGCGTCGCGTGTCTGACGACGCGCAGCCCAGTCGGCCCCGTTCAGGCGGCCCCCGCACCTCCCCCGGTGCGGGATCCAGCCAGGACTTCATGGACAAGCTCGAGGAGCGCTGGCGTCGACGTCAACAGGGCGACCTCTGAGCCTCAGACCAGCTGCATCGTGGTGATGCAGGTGGGGTCTTCGATGCCGGTGGAGATCTCCTGCGTGGCGGACTTCCCGTCCTGGCCCACCGTGATGGTGGCCTGGATACCCGCGGGTAGCCAGAAACCGACGAACCCGTTGTCGTAGGTGGTGACCGTCTCATCGACGAGTTGCTCACCCTCTGCCGTGACGATGGAGACCTCGATCTCCTCACCGGCCAGCTCACCCTGGCACGAGGCCAGGTTGTGGTTGTAGCACTCGTGGGTCTGCGTCAGGTAGGGCGCCACGGAGAGATAAAAGCCCTCGTCGACGGGCAGCGTGACCTCAGCGCCGGTGTCGTCACTCAGAACGAGCTCTCCCGGGCGGACGGAGCCGTAGGGGCCGGCCTCCCGGTCATCGTTGGTGGCGTCGAGGCTGGCGACGATCTCGCGTACCGACCTGCCGTCGAGGTTGTGCTGCGCAAGGAAGTCCGACTCGGCGGACGCCGACGTCGCGGTGGTGCCTACAGGTTCCGGGGCGCCGGAGCAGGCCGCGACGACGGGCAGCAGTGCGACTGTGGCCAGGGCGATCAGGGTCTTCTTCACTTAGGGTCCTCACGTCTGATGGTGTCGCCAACGCTATACCGGGGCGGGGTACCGGGACTGTCTGGGGTGCGTTAGTGGTCACGAGGCGTGGAGCGCGGGCCGACGGGTGAGTCTGGCCCGCTGCACCGCCTTCGGGCCGAAGCGCAGCACCGCCCTGTCCACCGCCTGTTCCGCTTCGCTCCACCCGTGCGCCGGCTCGTCGAGGGCGGGCTGCTCGTAGGTGGTGGCCTTCGGCACGAGTTTCTCCATCCGCACGCCCACCCGCCGGATACGGGCGCGCTGCAGGTTGAGTTTGCCGTAGAGCCGCATGGCCTCCGCGTAGACGTCGTTGGTGCGGTCTGTGAACGCCTTGAGCGTGCCGGTACGGGTGATGGTGGTGAAGTCTGCGAACCGGACCGACAACGTCACCGTGCGGCTCACCATCTCCTGCGCCCGCATGCGGGCGGCGGTACGCTCCGCCATCCGCAGGATCTCCGTGGCGACGATGGCGGCGTCGTCGGTGTCTCGGGCGAACGTCTCCTGCGAGCCGACGCTGTGCTCCGCCGGTTGACGGGCCAGCACCGAGCGCTCGTCGCGGCCCCAGGAGAGGTCGAACAGCATGGCACCGAGGTTGTCGCCCATGGCGCGCTGCAGTGTGGCCCGGGGCGTGTTCGCCAGGTCCCGTACGGTCTCCAGCCCCAGCTTGCGCAGTTTGCCGGCAGTGACCTCCCCCACTCCCCAGATGGCATCGACGGGCAGCGGGTGCAGGAACGCGATCACGTCCTGGGCCTGAACCAGGCGCAAACCGTCCGGCTTTGCCTGCTTCGAGGCGAGTTTGGCAATGAACTTGTTGGGGCCGATGCCGACGGAGCACGCCACGCCCTGCTCGTCCATCACCTGCGCGCGCAACTGCTCCCCGACGGCGACCGGGTCCTCGCCAAGGCGGCGCATGGCGGTGGTGAGGTCCATGAACGCCTCATCGATGGAGGCCATTTCCACCTTGTCCGTGAACGTGTCGAAGATCTCCCCGATGCCGGTGGAGACCGCACCGTAGTGGTCGTGGTCAGGGTGCACGACGGCCACCTGGGGGCAGAGCCGCCGGGCCCTGCTCGACGGCATGCCGGCGGTGATGCCGTAGCGGCGTGCCGGGTAGTTGGCCGACAACACCACGCCCCGGGTGGAGCCGCCGACGAACATGGGCACGTCGCGCAGCTCGGGGTGGCGCGCCATCTCGACCGAGGCGTAGAACGCGTCCATGTCCACGTGCACGACGACCTGCGGGAGGCCGCCCGTGGAGGCTTGGCTGCGGGCGGTAGGCATGGGGATCACCTTCCTGAGCTTCCGGGGCTGGAGTGCCACAGTTTGCGCGGGGCATCCGCGGCACCGGTGCCCGCCGGTTTGATGTCTGAGTAGGGGGACTGCTTGAACCCGCTGGCATGCACCAGCACCCGTCTCCGACCCATCCCGCCGGCACGGGTGTGGTTCTGCGGATCCGGCGGCGGTTCCTCGCCGTCGGCCGGGAGCGGGGGCTCTGGCGCGGCTTGGGGTTTCTCAGCAGGCTTCCACTCCCCCACCAACGAGTAGCCCTCGGGCACCTCGTCGAGGATGGCCGTCACAGCGGCGACTGCCTCAGCCTCTGTCGCCCCCTGGTCCAGCGCAGCACGCCAGGCCGCGTCCAGGGTGCTCAGGTCCCAGGCGCCGGTGGCTCGGATGGAGAGGCCGCGGGTGCCGGTGCGCCGGATGAGTCCCCGCACCAACAGGATCCACGACGCGAACACCGTGGCCGCGTACGGGCCTTGGACGTCCTCGAAGAAGGTGGTGTCCACCGGGCCGGTGGAGTCGTCGAGGGTGAGGAAGATCACCCGCCGGCCCGAGCGCACCGGAGGGGTCTGGGTGGCCACCTTCACCCCCGCGACGAGCACCTCGTCGCGGTTACGGCGCTGCAGCAGCGTGCGGGAGCTGGCCGCACCGATGGCGCGCAGCAACGGAAGGTAGCGCTCCATGATGTGGTGGCTGGCATCCAGCCCGAGGATCTCGAGTTCGGCCTTGAGCCGCTGCTCGTCGTCCATCTCCGCCAAGCCGGTGGGCACCACGTCCGCGGTGGGTTCGGCCTCCTCGTCGCCGAAGCTGAACGCGCCCTGCAGCGCCCCCACCCGGCTGTCGGCGCGGCGTTCGCGGTGGAGGTCTGCCAGCGCCAGCAGGAGGTCGCGCCGGGTCACCTGGGTGCGCCGCTGAACGGGGGCGCGCCGTCCGATGCCGTAGAGGCGGTCGAACGCGCCGGCCAGGATGAGCCGCTCCACGACGGGTTCCGAGACGTTCGCACGGGACCAGAAATCCGTGAGCGACGTGTAGGGCCGGGCGCCCACGATCTGGCGCATCTCCTCCTCCGAGATGCCCTTCACATCAGACAGCGACAGCCTGATTCCCCAGCCCTCCACGCGGGGCAGTCCGTCCCCGTCTGGACCGGGGTGCCCGTGGGCACTGAGCGACTGTGCTGAGGGATGCTCCATCGCCAGGTTCTCCGGGAGCCGCACCGTCTCATCGGTTCCGGCCACGTCGTCGAGCGGTTCCGCCCGGTAGTCCTGCACGCTGCGGTTGACGTCGAGGCCCAGCACGGCGATGTTCATCCGGCGTGCCTCCTCCAGCAGCAACCGCTTGGGGTACATCCCCGGGTCATGCGTGAGGATCCCTGCCAGGAAGTGCGCGGGATAGTGCCGCTTCAACCATGCCGACTGGTACGTGGGCAGCGCGAAGGCCGCCGCGTGCGCCTTGCAGAACCCGAACGAGGCGAACGCCTCGAGGATGGCCCAGATCTCCTCACACAGCGGCTCCGGGTAGCCGTTGGCCAGCGCCTTCGGCACGAACCATTCCTTGACCTTCACCTGGCCCTCACGATCTCCCAGCGCGCGGCGCACCTCGTCGCCCTGGGCCAGCGAACAGCCGGTGACGATGGAGATGATCTGGATGATCTGTTCGTGGAAGACCACCACCCCGAAGGTCTGCTCGAGGGCGGGGATGAGGCTGGGGTGGAGGTACTCCGGTTCCGTCCAGCCCTGCCGGGCCTCGAGGAACGGGGTGACCATGTCCGACTTCACGGGGCCGGGCCGGAACAGGGAGATGTCGACGATGATGTCGTGGAACGTCTCCGGCCCGAACTTGCCCACCAGTTCCCGCTGGCCGGGCGATTCGATCTGGAAGCAGCCCAGCGTGGCGCGGTGGGCGATCATGTCGTACACCTCCCCGTCGTCGAACGGGGCGAGCGCGTCGATGTCCGGCGCCGGGCCGGCGGTGCGGCTGATCTCCGTGAGCGCGTGGGCCATGGCCGACTGCATGCGGATGCCGAGCACGTCGAGTTTGAGCAGGCCGAGGTCTTCGACGTCGTCCTTGTCGAACTGGCTCATGGGGTAGCCACCGAAGCTGCGCTCCAGCGGGGTGCGCTGGCCGAGCGAGGAGTCGCTGAGGATCACGCCGCAGGGGTGCAGCGCGATGTGCCGGGGCAACCCGTCGAGCGATTCGACCAGGGAGAACAGCATGTCGAGACGCTCCTCCCCCAGCCCCGCGGCCCGGAGTTCCGGGAGGTCGCGCAGCGCCGCGCGGGCGTCGCGGGCACGGATGTGCGGGAAGGCCTTCGCCATGGCGTCGATCTCCGCCGGTGGGAGGCTGAGCGCAGCGCCGACATCGCGCACGGCGTGGCGCACGCGGTAGGTCTCGATCATCGCCACGCACGCCACGCGCTGCTCGCCGAAGGTGGCCAGGATCTTGTCGTAGACCTCCGTGCGGCGCGCCGATTCGACGTCGAGGTCGATGTCGGGCAGCGCCACGCGCAGCGGCGACAGGAACCTCTCCATGATGAGCCCGTACTTGATGGGGTCCACCCCGGAGACGCCCAGCGCGTAGTTGACGAGGCTCCCCGCTCCGGACCCGCGCGCGGCGCAGCGGATACCCAGGTCCCGGATGAGGCCCACCACGTCTGCCACTGTGAGGAAGTACGACTCGAACCCCAGCTTGCCGATGACGGTGAGTTCGTCGTCGAGGCGTTCCAGGGCCTGCCCGTCCAGCGTGCCGTAGCGCTCGGTGAGGCCGGCCTCGCAGCGGGCGCGCAACACGCCGGCCGCCTCCTCCGCGGTGGTGCCGAGGGTCTCGAACTCCGGCAACCGGATCTCGCCCAGGCCGATGTCGCCGATGGGGTCCAGCATGCACCGCTCCGCCAAGCCGCGGGTGGCTGCCAACAACGCCGACGCATCAGGGCGCCCGGCCAGCAGCGCGGCCTCCCCTGCGGCCAGCGTCATGGCGTCGGTGCCCTTGAGGTGGCCCTCCGCGTTGCGGCGGTCGATGTTGCGCACGTCCAGTGGGACGAGGCGGCGTGCGGAGTCGAGCACATCGACGGTGGCGGCCTGCTCCCGCCGGGCCATCCGCACCATGTTGGTCAGCACCACGGGGACTCCCAAGCCGTCCCCCAGCCTGATGAGGCCGGCGGCCTGGTGCGCCGAGGCGACTCCGCGGCCCCCGGTCTGGTGGTTGGTGGCGGCGAGGAACAGCCCATCCCCCAGCTCCGTGCGCCACTTCCGCACCTCGTCGGCGGCCTGGGCGGGCCGGCCGGCGACGAGCAGCTCACCCGGTTGCGAATCCGCGCCCAGGAGCACCACCACGTCGTGGCCGGCGCAGTGTTGCGCGATGATCTCACGGGTCACCACCGGGTCTGCCCGTTCCCCGGCCTGCTGGGCCGCGGTGATGAGCTGACACAGCGTGCCCCACCCCGAGCGGGAGGTGGCCAGCACTACGGCGCGCGGGAGTCTCTCGTCGCGCAGTTGGCCACCCCGTACCGCAGTGGGCCGGCGGCGGGCCAGCCAGCCGTCGGGTCGCACCGCGAGATCAACGCCGACGATGGGCGCGATGCCCGCGGACAGGCACGCCTTGGCGAAGCGGACGGCCCCGTAGAGGCCACCGCGGTCTGTGATGGCGAGCGCGTCCATGCCGTGGGCGACGGCCTCCGCCACCAGCGCGCTGGGGTGGGAGGCGCCGTACTGGAAGGAGTAGCCGGAGGCCACCCTGAGATGGGGGAACATCAGTCGAGCACCGCCTGGAGCACCCAGTTCTCCGCGCCGACGGTACGGGCCAGTTCGTAGACGCCCCGGTGGCGTCCGTTGCCCGCTTCGACGCGCCAGACCTCCAACTCTCCGAGGAGATCCGACCCCACCGCCCGGTCGACGCTCTCGCCGCGGGCGGCGCGAGCCTGCTGCCCCGCCCACCACGGCGTGGCGCGGCTCCACCGGGCCTGCACCTCTTTGACCAGCAACAGCCTGTCGCGCCAGATGAACTGTCTGGGCTCTTCTCTGAACAACACGAAAATGGGGTCGTCGTACCTGCGCATGGGGCCACCTCCCGGGGAACACTCGAATAGAACACATCATGCTTTTCGACCCGGGAACCCCGGCCCGGCGCAGGGGTCGAAGCCGCGCCGGGCCGGGGTGGCCCCTCACCTCACGCTTGATACGGACCAGAGCTTCCCCGAACTAATCGAACAAGCGTGCGGTGATCTTCACTATAGATCGACCGTCCGACAAAAGAAAAGGGCGCCGGTGATTCGTGCGCAGCTCCCCCCGGCGCCCGGTCGGAGGGGCGCCGACAGCCCTGGCGCGAAGCCCTACGATCAGTCTTATGCTCATCGTCAGAGGCGCCACGCTGGCCGGTCTGGCTGCCGCCGCGCGGCTCGCCAGGCTCGGGCATGAGGTGACCCTGGACGCGGCCGGGCACACCGTCGACCCGCTGCCGCAGACCATCGTGCTGCCCGCCACCTGGCGCGACCTGTTCAAGAAATCCGGCGCCCACCTGGTCACCGCGCTCAACGGCGCGGGGCTGGCCCTCACGGAGGCGCCAGCGCGCCGCTACCACCTCAGCGACGGCACCACGCTCGACCTCCCGGCGGAGCGGGGTGCGCAGTACCACGCCTTGGCCGCCACTTTCGACCCGGAGGAGGCGGCGCGCTGGCGCGACCTGCTCGACGACCTGCTGCCGGTGTGGGAGGCCTTCCGCCGGCACGCCCTGGAGGGCACGGAGCCGGTGCGCACGAAGCAACAACGGGCCACGCTGTGGCTCGACCGCAACGTGGTAGACCTGGCCAAGAGGCTCCGGACGCCGCTGTCAGAGGTGGTGCTCTCCCTGGGCCCGGAGAAGCCGGGCACGGCCGCGCTCCCGCTGCTGCTGGAACGGATGTTCGGCCGCTGGCAGGTCACCGACGACGCCGGGGCCCCGCAGCCCGCCGAGCGCCTCGTCGACCTGCTGCGCCAGCGGGTGGCCGAACGGGGGGTACGCACCGTCGACTCGCACGACGGGCCGGCCGACATCGACTGTCGGCCCCACATGCTGAGGCCTCATTGGTGGCAGCGCCGAGCAACTCTCGGCACCCCGATCGACGACGGCCGGCAACTTCGCGCCTCCGCCACCTCACCCGCAGGTGCGGCCCCCTGGGGGCAGTTGGCGAGCGCAGCCCTGGCCGTCTACGCGCTGCATGAGCGCCTCACCGGCGAGGACCCGCGCCCGACCAACAAGGCGTTCACGCCGCCCCGGCTGGGGCGCCGGGGCTAGGGCCGCGTCGGCCGGCGCAGCCAACCCCACAGCAGCAGACCCGCCACCACCACCACGGCCCCGACGACGGCGAGGTCGGGGATCCGGAGACCCACCTCGCGCAGCCAGGACTCGAGGTGGAACTGCTGCGTCGCGTCGAGGATGCCGCCGATGCCCGCGGTCGCGTCCGTGGTGATGAACAGCACCCCGACGCCGATGAACAGCAGGCCGGAAACGAGACCCAGCGAAGAGGTGGTGAACGGGCCGATCCTGACCGGGCGGGGCCTGAGCCGCTCCCCCAGCCGCAGCCGGTCCCACAGCAGCGCCAGGATCACCAGCGGCACCACCATCCCCGCGCCGAACAGCGCGAGCAGCAGGCCGCCCCGCACGGCGTTGCCGCCCACCGCCGCGACGGTGAGCACCGCGCCCAGCAGCGGCCCGGTGCAGGCGCCGGCCAAGCCATAGGTCATACCGAGCAGCACCGCCCCGATGGGGCCCTTGGGGTCGCCACGCTGCGCGAGCCCGGGGATCGGCAGCCGGATGCCCAGCGCCATGATGAGGCCGAAGAGGATGAGCACGATGCCACCGACGAGTGCGAGGGTGTCGCGGTGCCTGGTGAGCAGGCCGCCCAGCGCCCCGGCAGCCAGCCCCAGCGGGACGAGCGTCAGCAGCAGGCCCACGTAGAACAGCGCGGTGCGCCCGATGAGCCGGGCCCGCTGATCCCCGAAGGCATAGGCGAAGAAGGCGGGCAGCACCAACGCCGCGCAGGGGCTGAGGATCGCCGCGATGCCGCCGAGGAACGCCCCCGCATAGCCGATCGTCATCCGAGCTTGGCGGCCTCGGCCTCGATGACGCGCTCGAATTCGGCGATCGGCTGCGCGCCGGTGAAGAACTGGGTGCCGACGACGAAGGCCGGCGTGGCCGACACACCCATGCCCTGCGCCTCCTGCGAATCCGTGAGCACGGCCTGGCGCAGTGCGGGCTGCGCCCAGTCGGCCTCGAACTGGGCCGCGTCGAGGCCCAGGTCTGCGACGATGCCCATCACCAGATCGTCGGGGATGTCGGGGTGTCCCTGGTTCGGGGTGGCGGCGAAGATGGCGTGCTGAAACTCAAAGTACTTCCCCTGCAGGCCGGCAGCGCGCGCCGCCGTGGCGGCCTTGACCGACTCGTCGCCGAACAGCGCCAGGTCGCGGAACTCGATGCGGAGCGTGCCGTCGTCGATGTACTTCTGCAGCAGGGGCAGCGTCTCCTCGGCGAAGACGGAGCAGAACGGGCAGCGGTAATCGGCCCACTCGGTCAACACGACGGGGGCGTCCAGTGCGCCCATTGCCATGGGGTCACCCTCCAGGCGGCGGGGGAACTCATCGCGCACCCACTGCTCGTACCCGGCCTGGTCGGCACCGGCGTCGGTGCCCTCCTCCGGCGGCGGGGCGGCGGCCGGATCCTCCTGGGCGGGAGCCTCCGTGGCCGGCAGTTCCGCCACCGGAGCCTCCGTGGTGGGAGTGCCGGCCGCCGGCGCCTCAGCGCCGGGGACCGCCGCGGGAGCCGCGCTCTGCTCGAGCGGCCGAGTCTGCGAGAACGCGATCAGCGCGACCACCAGCACCAGGAACAAGCTCAGCACGATCCACTTGTCCTTCGTCATGGTCATGCGTCCGGTCTGCGGGGGGCTGTTCATGGCTCACTCAAATCACTCTGGCATCACTGTGTTCGCCCCCACTCTGCCCCATCCCCCGGAAGGCATCCAATCCAGGGTCGGCTCCGCGGGCGGCCCGCCGCTGTCCGGACGGTTCAGGTGGCGTTCATACGGGGGTAGTAGGGTTGACTGTCTGTCTTTCACGGAGGAAGGTCTGATTTGACCACCACATCGCGCGCTGACCTGGAACGCGAAATCGCCCTGGAACAGGCTCACGTCGACAGGGTCTACGCCAATCTGACCACCGCGACGGCGAGCGCCAAGAACCTGGCCCAGCAGGGCAGGGAGATCTTCATCTCCGACCGCACCGATTTCCTCCGCGAGGAGGACGGCACGGCGTTGTTCGAGCGCGACGCGTTCGCCTACCAGGCCGCCAAGCGGCTGGCGATCCTCGACGCGGAACACGAAGGCCTCGTCTTCGGACGCATCGACCTCACCACCGACGAGGTCCGCTACATCGGCCGCATCGGCGTGCGCGACGAGGACTACGAACCGCTGGTGATCGACTGGCGCGCGCCCGCGGCCGAACCGTTCTACCGCGCCACGCCGGCCGAACCCATGAAGGTCATCCGCCGGCGCGTGCTGCGCTGCCGCGACGACAAGGTGGTCGGCCTCGAGGACGACCTGCTGGATTCGTCTGCCGCGACCGACCTGCCCATCCTCGGTGAAGGCGCCCTGATGGCGGCCCTCAGCCGGGCCCGGGGCCGCACCATGCGCGACATCGTGGCCACCATCCAGGCCGAACAGGACGAGGCGATCCGCGCGCCGTACCAGGGGGTCACGATCATCGCCGGCGGCCCCGGCACCGGCAAGACCGTGGTCGCACTGCACCGCGCCGCCTACCTCCTCTACACCAACAGGGCGCGGCTCGAGAAGGGCGGCGTGCTCGTCGTCGGCCCCTCCAGCGTCTTCATGAACTACATCGAGCGGGTGCTGCCCAGCCTCGGTGAGGACTCCGTGACGCTGAAGGCCATCGGTTCGGTGGCCTCCGACGTGTTGGGCTTCAGCACGGAACGCGTCGACCAGGCGGCAGCCGCCACCATCAAGGGGTCGCTCGCGATGCAGAAGGTCCTCAAGCACCTCGTGCGCGCCCCGCTGCCGGAACACGACGTGGACTCCGTGCGGGTCACGGTCAAGGGTGAAGTGCTCGGGCTGGGCGCGAGGGAACTGCACCGGATCCGCGAACAGGTGCTCTCCAGCGTCAAGCTCAACAAGGGCCGCCGCATGGCGACCGACCTGGTCGCGGCGGCACTCATCCGCAAGTTCCCGGGCGATGTGGAGATCGAGCCACAGGAACTGGAGGCACAGGTGCGCGAACACCCCAGCCTCCACGCCTTCATGCCCCGGTGGTGGCCACTGCTCAGCGCGACGCGGGTACTGGCCCGACTGGCCGACCCCGCCGTCGTGGCAGAGGTCGCCGCCGGCGAGCTCGACGAGGACCAGCGCGCCTGCCTCGTCTCCTCCTATCGTTGGCTCGAGGCCGCTGACGAGGGCGACGAAATCGTGCGCGGTTGGTCCGTGGCCGACATCGCACTGCTGGACGAGCTGATCCACATCCTGGGCGTGCCGCCCGAGGACGTCGACAAGGAACCCGACGTCTTCCTCGAGGGCGGCGCTGTCGCCGAGGTGCTCACGACGGCGGACCTGTTGCGGCACGAGAGGCACGTGGATCCGGATGAGGACCCGCACAACACCTACGCCCACATCCTCGTCGACGAAGGCCAGGACGTGACGCCCATGCAGTGGCGGATGCTGCGCAGACGGGGGCCCCAGTCGTCGTGGACCATCGTCGGCGACCCCGCCCAGAGCTCCTACCCCAACCAGGAGGAGACCAGCCGGGCCCTCAACGAGGTCGTGGGGCGGGCGGCCAGCCGCACCTTCACGCTCTCGACGAACTACCGCTCCCCCAGCGAGGTGTTCGAGTTCGCCGCCAAGGTCATCACGAAGGTCTTCCCGGACGCAGACCTGCCCAAGGCGGTGCGCTCCACCGGCGTGGAGCCCAGCGTCGAGGCGACAACCACGGAGGCCCTGCCACGGGCGCTGCGCGAGCACCTCCTGTCGGTCGCGGCGAAGGTCAACGGAACCATCGGCGTGATCGTCCCCCCGTCGCGGTTGCGTGCCGTGCAGCTGGGCGTGTTCCAGGATCCCCGCCTCGCGGCGTTTGAGGACCGCCTCATCGTGGTGACGGCGCTCCAGGCCAAGGGCCTCGAATACGACGGAGTGCTGGTGGTCTCGCCGGACGAGATCATCGCGGAGTCACCGGGCGGCGCCCGCGTCCTCTACGTGGCGCTGACCAGGGCGACGCAGAAGATGATCACCCTCGACGTCGACACTTCCCAGTGGCGGGCGCTGCTGGACTAGGTCT
This sequence comes from Tessaracoccus sp. MC1865, assembly GCF_017815535.1. Taxonomy (NCBI): domain Bacteria; kingdom Bacillati; phylum Actinomycetota; class Actinomycetes; order Propionibacteriales; family Propionibacteriaceae; genus Tessaracoccus; species Tessaracoccus sp. MC1865. The sequence goes on from NZ_CP072596.1 coordinate 2,024,775, forward strand.
CCAGCTCAGGAGAGGTGCTTCAGCTCGGCCAGGATCTCGCGCGTGGCCTTGCTGCGGTTCTGCGTAAAGAACTGCAGCCCGGGCGCGCCGGCGTCCAGCAGCGTGCGGCACAACTCGAGGCACGTGGCCATCCCGATCTCGCGCACCTCCTCCTTGGAGGCGGCCGAGCGGAGTGCTGCGACGAACTTGTCCGGCAGCGCGCGGCCCGACAGGCCGGCGAAACGCTCGATCTGCGAGATCACCGTCAGCGGCATGATGCCCGGGATGATCGGGATGCTGCAGCCCAGCGCCCGCACCCGACGCACCAGGTCGATGTAGCTCTGCGCGTCGAAGAACAGCTGGGTGATGGCGAACTCCGCCCCCGCCTCCACCTTGGCCAGCAGGATGCGGTCGTCGAGTTCGGGGTCCTCGGTGGTCTCGTGGGGGTTCGCGAAGGCCGCGACGCCCACGCAGAAATCGCCCTGTTCCTTGATGAAGCGCACCAGCTCGGTGGCGTTGGCCAGGCCGTCTGCGTGCCGCACCCACTCGCCGCCGCCCGGCATGTCGCCGCGGATGGCCAGGATGTTGGTGACGCCGACGTCGCGGTAGGCGGCCAGCGCCTCGGCGATGTCGGCCTTCGACTGGTCCACGCACGTCAGGTGCCCCACGGTCAGCGGGCCGTTCTCCGTGGCGATGCGGCGGGTGGCGTGGATGGTGCGGTCGCGACGCGAGCCCGTGGCCCCGTACGTGACCGACACGAAATCAGGCTCCAGTGGCGTCAGGGCCTCGACGGCGCGCCACAGGATGGGCTCCTCCTCCTCGGAGCGGGGAGGGTAGAACTCGAAGGAGAAAAGGGGACCCTGTGCGGCGGAGAGCAGCTCCCCCACCGTCGTGGGCCGTGAGATCGTCGACGGCATGTACCCACCATAGGGAACGCCGCAACGCCTCGACTAAGCTGCCCACGTGAGCACCCCGTTTGATCCGAGCTCCCCGCTGAGCGCGCCGTTGCTGTCCGCCATCGGCGAAACCATCGACCGGTTCCTCGATGGGCAGGAGGAGTTGCTGGACACCATCGGCTCCTCGGATCTACTCCCCGTCGCCCGTGCCGCAACCGCCGGTGGCAAGCGGCTGCGTCCCGCCTACTGCTACTGGAGCTACGTGGCCGCCGCCGGGCAGCCGACGCAGGCCCGGTCACTCCTCGACGTCGCGAGCTCGCTGGACCTGCTCCACGTGTCGGCGCTGGTGCACGACGACCTCATCGACGCCGCCGACACCCGTCGCGGCCTCCCGTCCGCCCACAAGCAGTTCGAGTCGCTGCACGCGGCGCGCGGCGGCCGGGGGTCGGTCACCGACTTCGGGGTGTCGTCAGCCATCCTGCTGGGCGACCTCCTCCTCATGTGGAGCATCGAGCTCGCGGACGGCTCCGGCGCCCCGGGCCTCGATCGCGCCCGGCCGCTCCTCAGCGCCATGCGGGCCGAGGTCACCGCCGGGCAGTTCCTCGACGTGAGCGCGCAGTACCGCGTCACCGGCGCCACGTCGGTGGCCGACGAACTCGACGTGGCCCGCCGCGTGCTCGAATACAAGACGGCCAGCTACTCCATCCGGCGTCCCTCCCAGATCGGCGCTGCGCTCGGTGGCGCCGACGCCCAGCTCCAGGGCGCCCTGGCGGAGTTCGGTTCCGTGATCGGCCGCGCCTTCCAACTGCGCGACGACGTGCTCGGCGTCTACGGCAGGCCGGAGGTCACGGGCAAGCCCTACGGAGGCGACATCCACGAGGGCAAGCGCACGGTCCTGGTGCTCACGGCGCTGTCCCACGCCTCACCCGACGAGGCCCGCGAACTGGGCGGGCTGCTGGGCGCCGAGGGCCTCACGGACACCGACGTCGACCGGGCCGCAGAGCTCATCGAAGCCTCAGGCGCCCTGGCCCACGTGGAGGCCGTGATCGAGGAGAACATGCGCCACGCCCTGGCCGTCCTCGACGACACCCAGATGACCGCGGACGGCCGCACCGCTCTGGCGGGGCTCGCCGAGCGGAGCGTCAGACGTGCCCACTGAGCTCTCCGGGCTCACCTCCACCCAGGTCGCTGAACGCGTCTCCTCCGGCCGGGTCAACCACCTGCCATCACGGTCCGGGCGCAGCACCGCAGACATCGTGCGCGCCAACGTGCTCACCCGGGTCAACGCCATCCTCTTCGTGCTGTTCTGTCTGGTCCTGGTCACGGGCAACCTGCTCCAGGGAGCGTTCGGCCTGCTCATCATCGCCAACTCCGTCGTGGGCATCGTGCAGGAACTGCGCGCCAAGCGCACGCTGGACAACCTGGCCGTGGTGGGCGAGGCCCACCCCGTCGTCGTGCGCGACGGCGAACGCACCAGGGTCGCCAGGGACGAGGTGGTCCTCGACGACCTCATCGCGGTCGGGCCCGGCGAACAGATCGTCGTCGACGGCTCCGTGGTGGCGGCCGACTACCTGGAGGTCGACGAATCGCTGCTCACCGGCGAGGCCGACCTGGTGGCCAAGCAGCCGGGCGACGAGGTGCTCTCGGGGGCCTACGTCATCTCCGGCACCGGGCTGTACCGCGCGGAGAGGGTGGGGGCCGACGCCTACGCGGCGCAACTGACCGCCCAGGCGGCCAAGTTCACCCTCGTCTCCTCGGAGCTGCGCCAGGGCATCAACCGGATCCTCCGCTGGGTCACCTACCTGTTGGTCCCCGTCGCCGCGCTGTCCATCTTCGTCCAGTTCAACCAGCCGGACACCACCTGGCAGGAGTCGGTGCTGCGGATGGTGGCCGTGCTGGTGCCGATGGTGCCCGAGGGCCTCGTGCTGCTCACCTCGATGGCCTTCGCGCTGGGCGTGATCAGGCTCGGCCGGCGCCAGTGCCTGGTCAACGAACTCCCCGCGATCGAGGGCCTGGCCCGCGTCGACGTCGTGTGCGCCGACAAGACCGGCACGCTCACCCAGCACGCCATGACACTGGGCGAGCTCCTGGACCTCACCGACGACCCCGCCCACACCCGTCTGGTCCTGTCGCAACTGGTGGCTGCCGACGACGCTCCGAACGCCTCCATGCAGGCCATCGCCGCGGCGATCGAGGCCGCCGACGAGCCCTGGGCCGTCGAGACCCGGGCCCCGTTCACCTCCGCCAGGAAGTGGTCCGGCGTCAGCTTCGCCGGCGACCGTGGGCACTGGGTGCTGGGAGCGCCGGAGGTGCTCGCAGGCCATGACGAAGTCGCCCGACGCGCCGAGCAGATCGGTGCCACCGGCCGGCGGGTCCTGCTGCTCGCCCGGGCGAAGCAGCCCGTCGACTCCCCTCAGGCGCCCGGCGAACTGAGCCCCGTCGCGCTCCTGGTCCTCGACCAACTCATCCGGCCGGACGCTGCGGAGACGCTCACCTACTTCCAGGAGCAAGGCGTGGCGCTCAAGGTCATCTCGGGCGACAACGCCGCGTCGGTGGCCGCCGTCACGCGCTCGCTGGGCGTGGCCATCGGCGACGTCATCGACGCCCGGACGCTGCCCGGGGCGGGCGAGCAGTTCGACGACGCCGTCGACGCCGTCGACGTGTTCGGCCGCGTGACGCCCGAGCAGAAGCGCCAGATGGTGGGTGCGCTGCAGGGCCGCGGCCACACCGTCGCCATGACCGGCGACGGCGTCAACGACGTGCTGGCGCTCAAGGATGCCGATCTCGGCGTGGCGATGGGCTCCGGCGCGCCGGCCACCCGCGCCGTCGCCCAGATCGTGCTGCTCGACGACAAGTTCGCCACCCTTCCCCACGTCGTCGCCGAAGGGCGCCGGGTGATCGGCAACGTGGAACGCGTGGCCAAACTCTTCCTCACGAAGACTGTCTACGCCATCGCGCTCGCCCTGGTCCTCGGGCTGATGGGCCTTCCCAACCCGTTCCTGCCGCTGCAGATGACGGTGGTGGGGTGGTTCACGATCGGCATCCCGGCATTCCTGTTGAGCCTCGCGCCGAACCGCGAGCGGGCGCGCCCCGGGTTCGTCTGGCGGACCCTCTCCGTGGCCATCCCCTGTGGCCTCATCGTGGCCGGCGTGACCATCGCCACCTACGTCACCGCCCGCGGCTTCGGCGTGGTTCCGGATCCACACCAGGAGCAGGCCTCCACCGCGACCCTCATCGCGCTCATCCTGACGGCCACCTGGGTGCTGGCCGTGGTGGCGCGGCCCTACTACTGGTGGCGGGTGGGCCTGGTGGGGTTCGCGTACGCGTTCTACTTCCTGGTGTTCGCGTTGCCCTCCGCCCGCCGCGCGCTGGGGCTGGACATCACGAACACGGCGGAGATCACCTTCGGCGTCGTCGCCGGGCTGATCGGGATGGCGCTCGTAGAGGTCTCCTGGTGGGTCACCAGGATCGTCCGCCGGGAGCGTGCCGACGTCTGGGGTCAGCCGAAGGCGGCGCTCCCGTAACCGGCGGAGCCGGGGTCCGCAGTCCAGGCGTCCTTCAGCGCGTCTGCGATGGCCTGCGACTCCGCGAACGGGTCTGCCGCCGTGAACACGGCCGTCGAGACGACGGCGCGGCGCGCGCCGGCGGCGAGCACGGCGTCGACGTTGCCCGACGAGATGCCGCCGGCCGCGAACCACACCGGGCCGGCTGGGAGCGCCAGGGGCGGGTACTGGACCGCCATGTCTGCGACGGCGTTGCCGGCGTTCTCCCCGTCCACGGCCGGGCCGACGAAGGCGAAGTTCCACGGGTCACCGTCGATCTTGTCGGCGTCGCCGGCACCGTCGATGGAGCGCCCGAGCAGGGCGAACTCATGGGGCCGCTTGACCCCGAACGGACGCCACCCGGGCCGCTTGAGGAAAACCACGTCAGCGCCGCTGGCCTCAGCGACGTCGAGATTGTCCGCCGCGATGAGCGTCTGCAGGCCGAACAGCCGGTTGCGGGCCACCCGGATCCCCTCCGCCGCTTCCTCGACCGAGCGCTCGCCCCTGGTCAGCACCAGCAGGTCGGCCCCGTGGGCGGCAAAGTCTGCGGCCTCTGGGCCGGAACGCTCCGGTGGCACCACCAGGGCGAGACGGGCCAGGCGCAGTCTGGTGTGAAGAGACAAGGGTGCGGTCACAAGGGCAATCTACTTCGTCGGGGAGTCCACCGGAAGGAGTTCGGCGAGGTGCCCGCGCGCCGGTCGCGGACGCTTCGGCCGGGCAGCCTACAATCAGGAGAGCAAACGGGCCCACGGCCTCCTTCCCCGACCGTGCTTGGAGTGGCATGAACAGCACTTTCGACCCGTTGGTCGGCCAAGTGCTCGACGGTCGCTACGAAATCGTGGCGAAAGTCGCCCGCGGTGGCATGGCCACGGTGTATCGCGCGCGTGATCGACGTCTGTCGCGCGTCGTCGCGGTCAAGGTCATGCGCAGCGACCTCGGCGAGGACGACGAATTCGCCGCCAAGTTCGACCGCGAGGCCAGGTCCGCGGCCCTCCTCTCCCACCCGAGCGTGGTGTCGATCTTCGACCAGGGCTCCTCCCAGGGCAAGCCGTACATCGTCATGGAGTTCATCGAGGGCGAGACGATGCGCCGGATGATCAGCCGCGACTCCCCCATGCCGCCGGACAGGGCGCTCGAGCTGTTCGAGCAGGTCGCGGCCGCGCTGGCCGCCGCCCACGAGGCGGGCGTGGTGCACCGCGACATCAAACCCGAGAACGTGATGATCACCCGCCGTGGCCAGGTCAAGGTCGCGGATTTCGGGCTCGCCCGCCAGGTGGGCTCCCCCCAGATGACCGCCACGGGCATCCTGGTGGGCACCGCCAGCTACCTCCCGCCGGAACTCGTGACGCACTCGCGCCCGGACGGCCGCAGCGACGTGTACTCCGCGGGCGTGGTGCTCTTCGAGCTGCTCACCGGCAAGAAACCGCACACGGGCGAGAACAACTACCAGATCGCCTACCGCCACGTGAACGTCGACATCGAGCGACCCTCCGAACGGCTCGCGGAGATCGGGCACAGCGCAGACTGGGAGATCCCGGACTACCTCGACACCCTCGTCCTCGCCGCCACCCGCCGCGACCCTCGGGCCCGCATCTCCGACGGCCGGGAACTGCTCAGCGCGGTGCGCCGCGCGCGACGCGAACTCGCGCGCACCGGCGGCCATGACAACCCCACCCTCGCAGCCGCCCTGCTTCCCGAGAGCCCCGCGGAGGATGAGACCGAACACCTGCGCACACGTTCCTCCGAACGGCCGCGCCCGCTGTCCTCGGGCTCGCCCCCCACCGTCGTGCTCCGCCGCGACGAATGGCGCCCGGCGCAGAAGAAACCACGCCCGGACCCGGTCCCCGTCGCCGAACCCGTGTCGCCACGGCCCGTGGCCACCACCACGCAGCCGCGCAGTCAGCGCACGCCCGTGTTCCCGCACCTGCACATCTCCGACGACCCGGTCCACCGGCGCCGTCGCATCGTCGCGCTCGTCCTGGTGGTGCTCCTCCTGGCCGGCGCCGCGGGCGTCGGCTCATGGTGGTGGCTCGACGGGCGCTTCACCACCGTGCCCGCGATGAGCACGCTCAACGAGACCAAGGCCCGGGAGGCCGCCGCGGCCAACGCCCTCAAGGTCAACCGCACCGAGCAGTACTCGGAGACCGTACCGGCCGGCGTGGTGATCACCACCGACCCCACAGCGGGCGAGCGCCTCTTCCGGGGCTCCGACGTGACGTTGGTGCTCTCGAAGGGGCCGGAGCGCTACCCCATGCCCGCGGTGGTCGGGATCCCGCTGGAGGCCGCATCCCAGGCGCTGACCGCCGGACGGCTCGCCGTCGGCACCGTCACGGAGCAGTTCTCGGAGACGGTGGCCGAGGGCATCGTGCTGACCGCCTCGCAGGAGGAGGGTGCGCAGTTGAAGCCGGACACCCCCGTCGACCTGAGCGTCTCCAAGGGCCGCGAACCCATCCGCATCCCGAACCATGTGGGCGGGAGCGCGGACAAGGCCGTGAAGGATCTGGAGAAGCTCGGCTTCACCGTGGCGATCGAGGAGGAGAACTCCGCGGACGTCGGGGCCGAACGCGTCATCAGGCAGGACCCGCGCGACGGCAGCGGCCACCGCGGCGACACCGTCACCCTGGTTAAATCCCTCGGCCCCGTGATGGTGACGGTTCCCGACGTCTGGATGAAGAGCACCGACGAGGCCACCAAGCTGCTCGAGGACCTCGACCTGGTGGTCAAGGTGGAGCGCAGTTCGAACTTCCCGATCCCGCTGGACATCGCCAACAGCACAGACCCCGCGGCGGGTACCGAGGTCGCCGTGGGGACGAAGATCACTCTCTACGTCGCCTGATCGCGATCGCTGGCACACTGGTGGCCGGAGGTGGGGGATCGTGCCCGATTTCATGGTGGTCGTGCTCATTGTGCTGGCGGTGGCCGCCGTCGGCTTCGGCATCTGGGGGCTGCTGCGGCACCGCTATGTGCAGTCGCTGCGGGCCAAGGGCTGGGAGTTCATCACGTCTCCCCCGCTGTCCATCACCTACGGCCTGAACGTGCCGCCGTTCGGCCTGGGGTTCGACCGGCGCGTGGACGACCAACTGCTCGGCACCGCGCGGGACTCGACGCCGTTCACGGCCTTCCGCTACTCGTGCGACGCCTGGCGCAGCGCCGGGTACGTGGTGACCATGCCCCTGCCGAAGTCGCTCCCGGCGGCTGAGGTCCTCCATGTCACCGACGACCGGCTGCCCAGGCTGGGCGAGCCCGTCGAACTCGGCACGCTGCGCGCAGCCGCCCCGTCCCGCCGCTATGCCGAGGAGTTGCTCACGGCGGTGGGCGCCCACCTCCGCGGGCCGTACCGGATCAGCGTCGACCACGACAACCTGGTCCTGGTCGATGCACCCCGCGAGGCGGACCTGCTCGAGGACGCCATCGAGCAGTTGGCCGCCGTGCGCGCCGCGCTGCTCACCACGGCCATCACCCAGTACAGCGGGCCCCCCGCCCCTGCGGGCCTGAGTTTCCACGGCCGCCCGGGCTGGGCCTACCTCCCCCGCGACGACGCCTACCTGGGCGCCGTGAGCAGCACCGGCGGCGGCTTCGACCACCAGGCCCACGACATCATCACCTCGTCCAACGACGGGCTGCCCTTCGTCCGCCTGAAGCACACCTGGAAGACCAGGCACACCCGCAGGGACTCCGAGGGCAGGACCCACACAGAGATCCGCAACCACGACGAGATCCTCTGTGAGTTCCGCACCACATTCCCGTTCGAGGACCTGTCCGTGAACTGGGGCCTGTTCGGGCGGTCGCAGAAGTTCGAGTGGGAGGACTTCAACCGGCGCTTCACCGTGCGCACCGGCAACGCCAGGTTCGGCTCTGACGTCATGCACCAGCGCCAGATGGAGTACCTGATGCTGGCCGATGCGCCGAAGTTCGAGATCTCGGCAGGGGTCATCCGGGTGGGCGACGGCGACGACTGGCTGCCGGCAGACCTGGACCGCACGTCGCGGTTCCTCCACGGGTTCTTCGCGCGGGTGCCCAACTTCGTCTGGCAGGAACTGGGCGCATGGCCGCGCCCGATCGCGGAGCTGGAACCCCGTTAGCCACAGGCTGCAAAACGGAGAGCCGCCATGCTGAGTCCAGCGGGAAGATCTGATCGACATATGACGGCTCGAACTGCATCTCCGCGCTGCGGATCGGCGTCGCTCACCTGACGTGCCCAGTTCACGCTCGGCCAGTATAGAGCCCCTCTCTGTTCACTACGGTTCGTAGTACTCTCGGCATCGCGCCACCCCCATTAGCGCTCGTCTAGCACCGCGCGCTTCAGTCGATGGAGACACCTATGATTTCGCACAAATGGAGCTTAAGCATTCTCCTCGCGATCGGGATAAGCCTCTTTTCGGGAGTGGCTGTGGCGGACGATCCTACGCACGGCGCATCGGTTGGCCCCGGTGTTTCCGATCCTCGGATCGACGAGATACTGTCTGTGAATCCCAGCGTTAGTTCGAAGGAACTCGCCGAGTCCATTGCAGATCACGCGATCAACCGAGGAATCAGCGAGGAAGATGTAGTCGCGATGCTGTATGAAGATTCGAGCGAGGCTAGAGCAGCGCACATTCCGAAAGCAACAGAACTGTCCACGAACAGCACAGGTGAAGGCACCGCTGTCAAGCTAGGTTGCGCAGCCGCTGGATACTTCACGTACTCTTACTCTAAGACCCTCACCGTGGCCCATGGGCACAACACTCTCTTCACAGGCCAGTGTGAGGCAGTGCACATGCCGGGCAGAGACATCCCGAGCATCCGGCGCATCACTAGTACCTACACCGGGCTTCGAACGCATGCAAGTTATCCTGCTCATCTTCGTCGAGTCGACGGTGCGTCCATCAACATGAACGACCGCGCAGGGCAGTTCGGCATCAATCGGTTGAGCGCTAACGTCCAGTACGAGTCCGATTTCTCATTCAACAAACATCCTCTTTGGCCTTTCGCTTCCCTCGACGACCAGGTGTGGAAGTCGACATACAACTGCTCGAGTCTGGTTTGGGCAGCTTGGATGTATGCATCGACCTACAACGTCGACCTGGATCGCAATGGCGGGCCTGGTGTATATCCGGAGGACCTCTGGAAGTCGCCGCTGACCGTCCTGAGTCGCTACCTTGAGCGAGCCTAAGTGCGACGGAGGTCATTCCTAGCGGGAGGCTTGGCGCTCTGCGCCGCGTCTGCCAGCGGTTGCAGCGCAGATCCGTGGATTGAAAGCCCTGCAGAGTCGGAGGGCGAGTTCGATCCCACTGCCAGCGGTTACGCGCTGGGGTTCTCCAACTACGGCGCTGGTGATGAACCTTCGACCCGTAAAGGAGTGGTGCTTCGTCTCAGCGACGACGGCCGCAGTCGTGATGTGACGGAGTTCACCCCGATCGATAATGCCCGCTTGATCGGCTGCAACGGTGCCGTCGCATGGCTCTCGAACGACCGGGCCCACTATTGGGATCAACAACACCGCACATGGGAACTCCCTGTACGCGGCGGAGCAATCGACACTCTTTCGCAGGCGGGAGACCATGTGCTCGCGGTCATCAACTACGGCACTCAAGACCTGAGTAGATACGACTCCGCGCTCCTGTTGTTCAATGGGACCGATCATCATTATTGGGACCATCATGGATTCCTCGGAGCGGGGAGCGGTTGGAACGGGGGACGCACGTTCGCCTTCTCCGCATCAGGATTGTCTCCCGAAGTCCACCTCACCGACCTGACATCCGACGCAGTCTCGAGCTTTGGACCCGCTGCAGAGGTGTCTTCGGTGTGGGGCGAGCGAATGGCTACTTTGGATCGGTTCAGTTACGCCTTCGTGGCGAGGTCACCTGATGCCCAGTCAACAATAGACATTTGGCGGATAGATCCGGAGGCACGCTCAGTCACCCCCCTCCCTCTCACTGGCCCCGGCGCCAGCGTAGCCCAGTGGCAGTCCGAGGGCGGACCGACCACGCTCACAGCGCTCGGCAGGTCCCTCTACTGGTTAGCTACTGGAAGTCTGTGGACAGCGGATCCCCAGACCGGGGTTTCTCGCGAAGTTGTGAGCTTGTCAAGGGAAAGCAGCTGGTTCCTGGGGCCATCGGGAGTGGTAGGAGTTCGACCTGCTGGTCTGGGCTGGTCGTTGGAACATCGCTCGGTCACTGATGGAGAAGTCGTTCACCAGCTGGAAGACATCATGATTCCTGATGTGCCAGGTCTGCACCCTTTTGGTGCTGTCTATACGGGAGGGACTCTCCCCACGGGCCGGGGGTAATTGTCCCTTTTAGCGGAGTGAAACCCCTTGTGGTGAGGAGCCGCCTTGCCCGGCGGGCGAGCACACCGGGCGCGACTCGAAGGCAAGGCACCCACCGCCATCGTCACGAGATCCTCGCCGAATCGAGCACCGCGTGACTGTTCGCCAACCCGCCGCGAACGAGAGCCCTTGGTTCATGGCCGCGCTCGACGGCAGAAATCGAGCCGCGTCAGCGCAGTGCCCAGGCGACACGTTGGCCCGCTTCGGCACACTGCTCCCCAGTGACATCGAGGTGCGTCACGGCGCGCAGCGCCCGCGGGCCCAGGACGCTGACCAACACACCCTTGTCCTTCAGCCGTGCGGCGACTCCCGGCGCATCCGGGGTGGAGATCAGCACGATGTTGGTCACCACCGACTCGACGGTGACGACGCCGGGCCGGGCCGCGTCGATGGTCTCGGCCAGGACGCGCGCCGCGGTGTGGTCCTCCGCGATGCGCGCGAGGTTGTGTTCCAGGGCATAGAGCCCCGCGGCGGCGAGGACGCCGGCCTGGCGCCAGCCGGCACCCAACCGCTTGCGCTGCACCCGCGCGCGGGCCATCTGCTCCGCGCTGCCGACCAGCACGCTGCCCACCGGAGCGCCGAGCCCCTTGGACAGGCAGATGCTGACGGTGTCGAACAGCGAGCCGTACTGGGCGAACGAGCGACCGGTCACAGCAGCGGCGTTGGCGAGCCGGGCGCCGTCGAGATGCGTGGCGATGCCGAGCGCACGGGCGCCCTCGGAGACCTTGCCCAGTTCGTCGAAGTCCTGCACGGTCCCGCCACCGAAGTTGTGGCTGTCCTCCACCTCGATGCAGGCCGTCTCCACGAGGTAGGGGCCGCAGTCGACCGCCACCATCGCCAGCGCGTCGTCGGCCACGAGGCGGCCTCGGTCCGAGGCCCAGGTGCGCATGGTCACTCCGCCGACGGCGCCGTGGGCGCCCATCTCCGCCCGGGCGATGTGCGCCTGCGCGTCGCAGAGCACTTCGGTGCCGGGCGGGGTGTGCAGCCAGACGCCGAGCTGATTGGCCAGGGACCCGGTCGCGCAGAAGAGCGCGTCCTCCTTGCCGAACATCCCGGCCACCCGCCGCTCCAGCGCCGCGACGGTGGGGTCCTCGCCGTAGACATCGTCACCGACGGAGGCCGCGATCATCGCAGCGAGCATCCCGGCCGACGGCCGGGTCACCGTGTCGCTGCGAAGATCGATCACAGGTCCTTGGCCTGGAACCACTGAACCGGATTCTCCCGGTTGAGCCGGCCAGAGCGCAGCCGGCGGGCCACGAGGAACGCCAGCTCGAGCGACTGGTTGCGGTTCAGGCGCGGGTCGCAGACCGTCTCGTAGCGGTTGGCCAGGTCGTTCTCGTCGAGGTTGTAGACGCCGCCCACGCATTCGGTGACGTCGTCGCCGGTCATCTCGACGTGCAGGCCGCCGGGCCAGGTGCCGAGCTGCTCGTGGACGTCAAAGAAGCCGTTGACCTCGTCCGCGACATCCGCGAACGAACGGGTCTTGTAGCCGTTCTTCGCCTCGAAGGTGTTGCCGTGCATGGGGTCACACACCCAGGCGACCTTGCGGCCGCTGGCCTCGACGGCCTCGATGACGGCGGGCAGCACGTCGCGGACCTTCTTGGCGCCCATCCGGGTGATGAACGTCAGGCGCCCCGGGACGTTGTGGGGATCAAGCTTGTCTGCCAGCGCGAGCGCATCGGCGACGCTGGTGGAGGGGCCGAGCTTGACCCCGAGCGGGTTCTGCACGCGGCTGAACAGCTCCACGTGGGCGCCGTCGAGCTGGCGGGTGCGCTCCCCGATCCAGAGCATGTGGCCGGAGCAACCGTACAGCTCCTGCGAGCGGGAGTCGACGCGGGTGAGGGCGCGCTCGTACTCGAGCAGCAGCGCCTCGTGGCTGGCGTAGAAGTCGACGGTGCTGAGCGAGTCGTCCTTCACGCCGCAGGCGACCATGAAGGCCAGCGCGCGGTCGATCTCGGAGGCGAGCTCCTCGTACTCCGCCTCGACCTGCGAGTCGCGGACGAATTCGGCGTTCCAGCTGTGCACTCCACGCAGGTCGGCGAAGCCGCCCTTGACGAAGGCGCGCACGAGGTTCAGCGTGGCCGCGGAAGCGTTGTAGACGCGGAGGAGGCGCTGGGGATCGTGTTCCCGCGACTCCTGCGTGAAGTCGAAGCCGTTGATGGCGTCGCCGCGGTAGGAGGGCAACGACAGGTCGCCCCGGGTCTCCACACCGTTCGAGCGCGGCTTGGCGTACTGACCCGCGATGCGGCCGACCTTGACCACCGGGACCTGCGCGGCGTAGGTCATGACCACCGCCATCGAGAGCTGCACGAGCAGCTTGCTCTTGATGGCCTGGGCGGTGACCCCGGAGAACGTCTCCGCGCAGTCGCCGCCCTGCAGGAGGAACGCCCGGCCGTCGGCGACATCGGCCATCTTGAGACGCAGGTCGTCACACTCCCCAGCGAAAACCAGCGGGGGCAGCTTCTCCAGCGCGTCGATGGTCCGATCGAGGGCCGCGGGATCCGGGTACGACGGCTGCTGGACGTAGGGCAGCGCGCGTAGTTCTTCCCGGGAAATGATGCTCGACATGCGCGTTAGGTTACCCCACCCCGCACAGCGCCCTCACCGGTCGACGAGCCGGTGGACGGCCTCACTCGTTGGGATCGTGCAGGCCCTTGTCGATCGCGTAGAGCGTCAGTTCCACCCGGTTGTGGAGTTGCAGCTTGCGCAGCACGTTCTGCACATGGTTCTGCACGGTGCGGTGGGACACGAACAGTTCGTCGGCGATCTCCTTGTAGGCCATGCCCTTCGCGACGCGGCGGAGCACTTCGATCTCCCGGCTGGTCAGCACCGGGCCCTCTTCGTTGTGGGAGCGGGCCACGTTCACCATCCGGCGGAACTCGCCCAGCACCAGCCCGGCCAGACCCGGCGTGAACACGGCATCGCCGACAGCCGTGCGGCGCACGCCGTCGATGAGTTCCTCCTTGGACGCCGACTTCACCAGGTAGCCCTTCGCACCGGCCTTCATGGCGCGGAGCACGTCGTCGCGTTCACCGGAGGCCGACATCACGAGGACGTGCATGTCCGGGAACTCCTGCAGCAGGATCTCGATGCAGGTGGCGCCGTCCGGCTCGGGAATCTGCAGGTCCATCACCATGACCTCCGGACGGGCCGCGCGCGCCCTGTCCAGGCACTCCCGGCCGTTCTTGGCCACGGCCACGATCTCGAAACCCACCTCGGTGAGGTCCTCGCTCAGCGCGTCGATCCACATGGGGTGGTCGTCGACCAGCATGACCCGCTTCCGCTCCAACTTCGCAACCACTCAACTCTCCATCGCGTCGACGTCGATCGGGAACCTGAGTTCCCATTCTGCCCCAGCACCGGGCGAGGATTTCAGGATCGCCGAACCGCCCAGGGCCGCCATGCGGCCCACGATCGAGTCGCGGATGCCCATCCGGCCATTGGCTGCGGCGGCCTCCACCTGCTGGGCGCTCATGCCGACGCCATTGTCGCGGACCCAGAGGATCACCTCGTCGCACATCTCCTGGTCCAGCAGGATCCAGACCCGGGCGTCCGGGCCGGCGTGTTCCTCCACGTTGTTGAGGATCTCCGCCAGCGCGGCCTCGATCTCGTCCGCCAGGGGCCGCGGGATCTCCACGAGGCTGGCCATGGTGGCGACGGTGACCTTGGATGATTCGTACTTGTCGAGGACGGCCGCCAGGTCGACGGTGGTGGTGGGCTCGACGTCGAGCACGTCGCGGTCCTGCAGGTGCGAGCGCAGCTGCATCTCGGACTCACGCGCCAGCGCCGCGAGCCGGATGCCGCGGGGCCCGAGCGACGGGCCTTCCCGCTCGACGAGGGCCAGCACCTGGAGGGCGCCGTCGTGCACGAGCCTGGAGAGCCGCTCCCGTTCGCCGAGGGCCGCCGAGCGGACGCGCTCCTGCTCCTGCTCCACGATCGTGGCCCGGAACTGGGAGATCAACACGCCCAGGCAGGCCGTGAACAGGATCATGACGAAGCTGCTCCCGAGCCGTTCGAGGCTGAAGTGCGAGGGCACCATCAACGTCGAACCGGCGATGACGACGGAAAACACCACGCCGTAACGGACGCTGTTGAACAGGGCGGCATAGGCAGCCGCGCCGCCCGCCCAGTAGCCCGCCAGCGTCAGCGGCGCCCCTCCGGGCGGTAGGACCAGGGAGGTGAAGAGCACGATCGTCACGGTGACGCCCAGATCTGCCAGATGCGCGGCGCGGGTGCGCTTCGACGGCTTGCGCATCCGCAGCGAGATGAAGATGTGCCAGAACACGAGCGCCATCGTGGCCACGATCACGCCCAGCCGGTTGTCGGCGCGGGGCAACACGAGCAGGAAGTTCACCAGCACCACGTGGAGGCCCAACAGACCCCGGGCCACCTCCACGACGGTGTAGACCCTGCTCAGCACGTCGTGCCGGTCGCGGTACCAGAGGGTGAACGGGCGCAGGCCCCGTGCTGCCTGCGCCTCGTTCCACTGTGTGTCAGGCATCAGAGGCGGCCTGCTCCACCGGGGGCCCCTCCCCACCGGGGCGGGGCCGCACGAACTCGTCGGAACCGATGTCCCTGAGATCGCCGTGCTTCACCCGCGTGGCGTACACGTCTGCGTATTCCTGGCCGGTGAGTTGCTGGATCGCGGCCAGGGTCTCGTCCGTCACCCAGCGCAGCAGCGCCGTGTTGGGCTTCGCGGTGGCGTGGGCGGAGAAGTCGAGGGGCTTGCCGATGATCACGACGGGGCGGCGCACCCACGGCAGGCCGAAGGGACCCTTGAAGGACTTGGTGCCGGTGACGCCCACCGGGATCACGGGCACATTGTTGCTGAGCGCCATGCGGGCCATGCCCGTCTTTCCCTTGTACAGGCGGCCGTCGGGCGAGCGCGTGCCCTCGGGGTAGATGCCCACCACGTTGCCCTCGGCGAGCACGGAGGTGATGCTGCCGAGCGCCTGCGCGCTGGCGCGGCCTCCGCTGCGGTCCATGGGCACCATGCCCACGTTCTTCAGGAACCAGGCCACGATCTTGCTGCCCAGCCCGCCCTCGCCGGAGAACAGTTCCGCCTTGGCGGGGAAGATGATCCGGCGCGGCATGCTGGCGGGCAGCACCAGGGAATCGAAGGCGGCGATGTGGTTGCTGGCCAGGATCGCGCCGCCCTGCCTGGGGAAGTTCTCCTTCCCGATCACCTTCGTGCCATAGCCGTACTTCACCATGGGCGTGAAGATGACGTACTTGAAGAACTGGTACCACATGGGCGGCAGTCTAATCTCTGTCATCGTAGGAAGATGACTACCTCCTACAGCGTCCGGAATGAGGCGCGCCCGTTCCGGGGTGGACAGGGCGACATCGGTGTCGTCATGTGCCACGGATTCACCGGGACCGTCGGAAGCCTGCGACCCTGGGCCGAAGGGCTGGCTGAGCCCGACGGCGACTGGCCCGGGGTCCGGGTCCTGGCCCCGCGGCTCCCTGGCCACGGGACACATTGGCGCGACCTGGCACGCACCAGGTGGTGGGACTGGTACAACGCCGTCGAGGACGCGTACGTCGACCTGGCCTCCACCTGCAGCACGGTGTTCGTCGCCGGCCTCTCGATGGGCGGCGCGCTGGCGCTGCAGCTGGCCGCAGCCCACCCTGTGGGTGGCACCCTGCTGGTGAACCCCTCCCTCGGCACCAGGGACCGCCGCGTCGCCCCAGCGGTGAAGATCCACCGGCTGCTGCCGCCTCAGCGCGGCATCGCCTCCGACATCGCGCTGGCCGGGGTGGAGGAGCCGGCCTACTCGCGCTTCTCCGTGACCAGCCTCGCCACGATGGCCGAGCTGTGGGCAGACACCCGGGCGAAGCTGCACCGGATCCCCGGCCCCGTGCTCCTGATGGCCTCGACGGTGGACCACGTCGTGGACGGCCTCAGCCGCGAGGTGATCCGCCGGGACATGGCGGAGGTCGTGGATGTCGAACTGACGCGCAGCTACCACGTCGCCACCCTCGACCACGACGCCGGCCGGATCGTCGCCGAATCCCGCCGCTTCATCACGGGGCGCAGTGCAGCGCCCTCAGTGCGCTGAGGGTCAGCCGATGACCCGGCGGGCGCCGGTGAAGGGCATCGAGTTGAGGCCGGCCACCCGTACGCCGGAGCGCGGGTTGGCGGCGTCGACGATCTTGCCGTTGCCGATGTAGATGCCCACGTGGCTCACGGGGCTGTAGTAGAAGACGAGGTCTCCCGGCTGGAGTTCCGACTTCGACACCTTGTAGCCGGCCGAACTCCACTGCGTGCGCGAGGAGCGCGACAGGTTGACGCCCACCTGGCGGTAGGCCCAGCTGGTGAGGCCGGAGCAGTCGAACGTGTTTTCACCCGAGGTGCCCCACACGTAACGCTTGCCGACCTTGCTGAGCGCCGCGTTGACGACGTCCTGTGCACGACCGGAGGCGGCAGGTGCGGGGGCGGCCGGCTCGGCGGGCGCCGCTGCTGCGGGTGCGGCCGGCGCTGCACCTGGCGCCGCGGGAGCCGCCGCGGCTGTCTGCGCACGGGCCGCGCGCAGTTCGGCGCGGCGCTGCGCTTCTTCCGCCTGGCGGACCCGCTCGGCCTCCAGCCTGGCGAGGCGCTCGCGCTCCTCAGCGGAGAGGCGCTTGTAGACAGCCTCCGCCTCAGCCTCCTTGGCGTCGTAGTCTTCGGCCAGCTCCACCTTGGCGGCGTGTTCCTTCTTCAGGGCGGCCTCGGTGGTGGCGGCGTCCTCGCGCAGGGTGGTGAGCTTCGCCTGGACGAGTTGCAGCTGCTGGATCCCGGCGTTGCTGCGGTCCACTTCGCTGTGCAGGGTGGCCAGGCCGCTGAGGAAATTGTCTGAGGAGCTGCTGAGCAGCAGCTGCGCCGTGAGGGAGACCGAATCGTGCTGCAGTTGGAATGCGGCCACGTCGCCGAGTTCCGAGGACAGCTTCCCGACCTTCTCCTCCTGCGTCTGCACGTCGGTCTTCAGCCGCGCCAGCTTCTTCTCCGCCTGCGCAGCGCGGTCATGGGACTCGATGATCTGCTGGTCGATGGCCGAGGACTCCTGCTGGATGCGCTCCAGCTCCGCCCGGGCCTGTTCGACGGCTTGGGGGTCCGCGCTGGCCACGACGGTTCCGGTGAGGATGACAGCTGAGGTGAGTACAGCGGCGACGGCGGCACGAACTCGGTTCACGGAAGCTCCAGTGGTGGCGGACAGCATATCTGAGAGAATCCTAAGCTCTTTTCAGGCTTTCTCAAAGTCCTGTCCACGGACTCGCTTAATGGGGTGCGGGATTTGTCGGCACCGGCGATTATCGTCTCCCTCATGTCTGCCACCGCCTTCTCCCAGCCGTCCTTCGAGGACCTCGGCGTACCGCTCCCGGACGTCACCTTCGTCGTGGTGGACCTGGAGACCACCGGCGGGGCGGCAGATTCCGAGATCACCGAGTTCGGCGCGGTCAAGGTCCGTGGCGGCGAGGTGCTCGGGGAGTTCCAGACGCTCGTGCGCCCCTCGGCACCCATCCCGCCCATGATCCAGGTGCTCACCGGCATCACCAATCAGATGGTGGCGGGCGCCCCTCCCCTGTCCCAGGTGCTGCCGGCCTTCGCGGAGTTCGCCGCCGGCGCGGCACTGGTGGCCCACAACGCGCGTTTCGACACCGGCTTCCTGCGCCGCGGCTACGAGCAACTGGGCATGACCTGGCCACGCCCCACCGTGATCGACACGGTCGCGGTGGCCCGCACGGCGCTCATGCGCGACGAGGTGCCCAACTGCAAGCTCGCCACGTTGGCGCGCTACTTCCGCGCCACCACCGAGCCCAACCACCGGGCGCTCAGCGATGCCCGGGCCACCGTCGACGTGCTGCACGGGCTGCTGGCCCGCGTGGGCAACCTCGGCGTGCACACTCTGGAGGACCTCACGGAGTTCGCCCTCCAGGTCTCGCCGGACAGGCGGGCCAAGCGGGTCTGGGCCCAGGACGCCCCGGAGACGGCCGGCGTCTACTTCTTCGTGACGGATTCGACGGCGGCAGACGGCAGCCCGAAGCGCGAAGTGCTCTACGTGGGTAAGTCCAACAACCTCAAGCGGAGGGTGCGGTCCTACTTCTCGGCGGCTGAGAAGCGCGGCCGCATCCACGAGATGGTCCGGGTGGCCACCGGCGTCGAGTTCATCTCCTGCGCCACGGACCTGGAGGCGGAGGTGCGGGAGCTGCGCATGATCGAGTCGCTGGCGCCCCGGTACAACCGGCGGTCGAAGAACCAGCGCAAGCTCACCTGGCTGAAGCTCACCGACGAGGCGTTCCCCCGGCTGTCCGTCGTCACCTCGGTGCGCGACGGCGCGCCGCACTTCGGGCCGTTCCGCAGCCGCGACGCCGCCAACGAAGCAGCGCTCACGCTGTACGACGCCTTCAAGTTGCGGCGCTGCACGCCGCGCCTCTCCAGGAAGACGGCGTCGGCATCGTGCGCCCTCGCGGAGATGGGCCGCTGCCTTGCCCCCTGCGAACTCGGGGCAGGCGCTGAGGGCTACGGCGCCGTGGTGGAGGAGGTGCGCAGCAGTTGGGAGACCGACGTGCGCCCCGTGCTCCGCAGCGTGCGGGGCCGTCTGAGCAAGCTCGTCGGGCAGGAACGCTACGAGGAGGCCGGCGAGGTGGCGGAGCGGCTCACCGCGTACTACCGCACCTCCCTGCGGTTCCACCGCGTGCGGTCGCTGGCCAGGTGCCGCCAGTTGGTGGCCGCCGTCCCCTCGGCGGAGGGCTGGGACATCCACGTCATCCGCTACGGACGGCTGGCCGCGGCCACCACGGCGCCCTCGCCCCGGGCGCGCATCGCGGCGGAGGAAGCCGTCGCGCTGGCGGAGACGGTGCTGCCCGTTACGGGGGGCTGGCCCGCCGCCAGCATCGAGGAGGCGGAGCGGGTCGCTTCCTGGCTTGAGCTGCCCGGGGTCCGCCTCATCGAGACGGACGGGAGCTGGGAATGGCCGCTGAACGCGGGCCTCCCCGAGGGCGCCCTCCCCCGGGAACTACTCGGCGAGCAGCCCCTCTCGGAACTGCTCGCCTCGTGATCGCTGGTTGAACCGGCGAGGGGTCAGGAGATCTCGACGGTCTCGATCACGACGGGCTCGGCCGGACGGTCGCCGGAGCCGGTGCGCGTTCTGGAGATGGAGTCGACCACCTTCTGGCTGGCCGGGTCCTTGACCTCACCGAAGATGGTGTGGCGGTTGTTCAGGTGCGGAGTGGGGCCGGCCGTGATGAAGAATTGGGAGCCGTTGGTGCCGGGGCCCGCGTTGGCCATGGCCAGGAGGTAGGGGCGGTTGAACTGCAGCTCGGGGTGGAACTCGTCGGCGAACGTGTAGCCGGGGCCGCCACGGCCGTCACCGCGGGGGCAGCCACCCTGGATCATGAAGCCGTCGATCACGCGGTGGAAGGTCAGCCCGTCATAGTACTTGCCCGTGGTGGTCTCACCGGTCTTGGCGTCGGCGTATTCCTTGGTGCCGTTGGCGAGGCCGACGAAGTTCTCGACGGTCTTGGGGGCGTGGTTGTCGAAGAGTTCGATGACGATGTCACCGTGGTTGGTCTTGAGGGTAGCGGTGGTCACGCGCTGTCCTTTCTGAGGATTCACTGGAGGCCCAGTCTGTCAGAAGGGCCGAAACGACTGCGAAGCGCCGGGTGAAGTTGGGCCAATCGTCTTGAGTGGACCCTACAAGCAGGTAGCGTGGAATCTGCTCGATCACGAGCCACAACCATGGGAGGAACTTGTGAGAAGGTCACAAGAACTGAAGAAGGCCGCCGCAGAGACAGCTTCTGCCGCCGCCGTGTATTCAACCGCCGCTCTGAAGGAGGGCCTGGACCGCGCCCAGATCATGCTGGCGGATCTTCAGAAGCAGGCCGCACCCGTCCTGCACGACGCCAAGATCCGGACCGCGGATTACGCGGCCAAGCGTCTCGACGATTTCGAGCCGCACCTGAAGGACGCCATGAGCAAGGTGGCCCCGGCCATCGAAGTCGCGCGGGAGCGGGTCGAGGACGATCTGCTGCCCAAGGTCCAGGGGTTCCTGCACCATGCCGCTGAGCTCCCCGTCGTCGTCGAGGGCGGCAAGCGGGGCAAGGCAGCCCTGAAGGCGCTGAAGGGTGAGTTGGAGCCCGCTCCCAAGAAGAGCGGCTGGCGCACGTTCGGCAAGGTCCTCGCCATCGGCGCCATCGTGGCCGGTGCAGCCGCGGCGGTGCGCCACTTCCTGTCCCCGAAGGACGATGGCTGGACGGCCCATGAACCCTCCAAGGCCTACGTGAACAACAACGACACGTTCTCCAACGCGGCCAAGTTCGCCTCGGACACCGTCGAACCCACCGACGAGGTCGCCGAGCCGGCTGAGGACGAGGTGCAGGCCCAGGACGTGACCACCGAGACCACGCCTCCGGCGTCGGTGGTAGAGGACGCCGCGGCGCCCGGCACTGCCGCTGCCGGCTACGGCGACGGCTCCTACGTCGGCACCGAGCCCCCCGCAGGGTTCACCATCAAGGGCAACGAGCGCTCGAAGAAGTACCACGTCGAAGGCAGCGGCGGCTACGACCGCACCATCGCCGAGGTCTGGTTCAACTCGGAGGAGGCGGCTGAGGCTGCCGGCTTCACGAGGGCGCAGCGCTGACGGCACTGCTCTGATCCCGCCGGGCGCCGACGCATTGTCGGCGCCCGGTTCTATTGTGTAGCCCATGCCCCGCCGTCTGAGTCCCGCCGCCGCACGGCGCATCGCCGTCGACGCCCAGGGCCTGGGACGGCCCCGGAAGGCAGCGGTGGGTCCGGCCGCGCTACGGGCGGTCGTCGCGCGGCTCGGGGTGCTGCAACTGGACACCGTCAACGTCTTCGAGCGCAGCCACTATCTGCCGCTCCTCTCCCGCCTCGGCCCGTATGACCGCGCGGTGCTGGACCGGCTCGTCCACCACGACCAGCGCGCCACCCGGCTGGGCAGCTTCACCGAATACCTCTCCCATGAGGCGGCCATCATGCCCGTGGCAGACTGGCCCCTGTGGGCGTGGCACCGGGCGCGACCCGAGCGGCCCGGCTGGGAGCGCTGGGCGCAGGAGAACGGGCGCCTCATCGACGAGGTGCTGGCCGAGTTCCACCTGTCCGGCCCCATGAGGGTCCGAGACCTCCACCACCCGCTGAACGCCCCCACCAGCGGGGGCTGGTGGAACAAGAACGACGTCTACTGGGCAGCGTCCAGGCTCTTCCGCAAGGGCGACATCGTCGTCGTGGGGCGTGACCGGTTCGAACGGGTCTATGGGGTCGCCGGCGACGTGCTCCCGCCAGAAGCGCGGGTCGCGGTGCCGGAGGACGAGGCCGTCATCGAACTCGTCCGCAGGGCCTCCGTCGCCCACGGTGTGGCCACCCTCGAGGACCTGGCGGATTATCCGCGGATCAAGCGGGCTCCTGCACAGAGGGCGGTCGATGTGCTGGTGGCGCGCGGAGAGCTCGAGCCGGTCGAGGTCGACGGCTGGGCCCGCACGGCGTGGTTGGCCACGGGTCAACGGGTACCACGCTCCGTGACAGCGGCCGCGTTGCTGTCGCCGTTCGACCCCCTGGTGTGGTTCCGCCCGCGCGCCGAGCGGGTGTTCGGTTTCCGCTACCGCATCTCCATCTACACGCCGGCAGAGCAGCGCGAGCACGGCTACTACGTGCTGCCCGTGCTGGTCGACGACGAACTCGTCGGCCGCGTCGATCTCAAGGCCGACAGGCAGGCCGGCGTCCTGCGGGTCCAGCATGCGCATGTGGAGCCGGCCAGCGCCCACCGGCGAGAGGAACTGGCCGCCCGGGTGGCGCCGCTGCTGGCAGAGGCCGCCGAATGGCAGGGTCTGGGCTCCGTGTCGTTCACGGGCCCCGGCACCTGGGTCGCTGCGCTGAAGCCCCACTTCTGAGTTGTCCACAGGAGCCGCCGGCCTGACCCTGTGCGCTCCCTAGTCTCAGGCCATGACCTGGTTCATGGCCCTTGCCACAGCGGCCTCAGCAGGCGCCGTCTGGTGGCTGATCGTTCCGCGGCTGCGCGTCGACGATCCCGACGCGCCGGATTTCGCCGCCCTCGTGTCTTGGCGCACCATGCTGGGCGTGCTCGGCACGGCCGGTGCGGCGTCGGGCGTGCTGTGGCTGGTGCCCACGCACCACCACTGGCTGTGGGTGCCCTACCTGGCCGTGGGTGTACCGCTGGTCGCCATCGACCTGCTCAGTACGTTCCTGCCGAAACGGCTCAACGCCCTCGCCGCCGCGCTGATGGCGGCGGGGCTGGCCGCCACGGCGATCACCGACTGGCGCGGGGCAGCGGCCGCAGCTCTGGGCGCGGCGGCCGCGTTCGTGTTCTTCTACCTGGCCTGGCGGCTCTCGGCGAGCCTGGGCTTCGGCGACGTGCGGCTCGCGCTGCTGATCGGCGCCGTCAGCGGACTGGCCGGTGTGGGTACGTGGACGACGGCGCTGCTGACGGGCACGGCCCTGGGCGCCGTGCACGGCATCGGCCATGCGCTGTGGGCCCGGCGCGACGCCGGCCGCCCAAGGCACTTCCCCTTCGGCCCGGCCCTGTGGCTGGGCCCGTTGGCGGCGGCCACGCTGCAGGTCACCGCTGGGTAGCGGCGACCCACTTCTCCAGCGTCTGCGCGGCGTTCCCCGAATCGATCGCCTCTTGGGCTGCGGCCAGCGTGGGGCGCAGCTGGTCGATGAGCTCGGTGACCGTCGAGATGCCCCGGTAGGCCAGCAGGGCCGCCGCGGCGTTCAGGGCGACGATGTCGCGTACCGGGCCCGGCTTACCGGCCACCAGATCGCGCACCACCTGGGCGTTGTGCGCTGGCGGCCCGCCCTGCAGCTCGAAGGAGGAGGCCGGCTCAAGGCCGAGGTCCCGCGGGTCGAGCACGGTGCGGAAGACCCGGCCCTCGGAGATGAGCCACACATCGGATTCCGACGTCGTGGTGAGCTCGTCGAGGCCGTCGTAGCCGCGGAAGACCATGCCACGGGTGCCGCGCTCCGCCAGCACTCGGGCGATCACCGGCGCGATGTCGTCGTTCGCCACGCCCAGCGCCATGGCCCGGGGCCGGGCCGGGTTGGCCAGCGGGCCGAGGAAGTTGAACGTGGTCTGGATGCCCAGCGCCTTGCGCACGCCGGCCACGTTCTTCATGGCGGGGTGGTAGAGCTGCGCGAAAAGGAAGGCGATGCCGGTCTCTGCCAGGATGCCGGCCTGTTTGGCGGGCTCGACGTCGAGTTTGACGCCCAGCGCCTCCAGCGTGTCGGCGGTGCCGGCCTGGGACGATGCCGCGCGGGACCCGTGCTTGATCACCTTGGCGCCGGCGCCCGCAGCGACGATCGCGGCCATCGTCGAGATGTTGACCGTGTTGGCACGGTCGCCGCCGGTACCGACGACGTCCACCGCGTCGGGGTCGAGCGAGATCGGCGTTGAGTTGGCCAGCATGGCGTCGGCCAGTCCGGAGATCTCGTCCTCGCTCTCCCCCTTGGCGCGCAGCGCGGTCAGCATCGCCGCGATCTGCACCTCCGAGGCACGCCCGGCGAGGATCTCGTTGAGGGCCCATGTGGCCGCGGTCGCCTCAAGACCCTCCCTCCGGACGAGACCGGTCAGGATGTCCGGCCAGGTGTAGCTCGTCGACATCAAGCGACCTGCGCCAGGCGCGCACGGATGAGGTGGGCGGCCTGCTCAGGCATGGTGACCGGATCGATCGGGAAGGGGGTCACCGCCTCGGCGCGGGACCAGGAGGCCAGCCAGGCGTCAGCCTCACGCTTGACCAGCAGCATGATGGGGGCGCTGTCGGCGTACTCCTCCTTGACCTGGTGGGCCAGCCCGAAGCCGCCCGACGGCTGCGCGTCGCCGTCGAAGATCATCAGAGCGTAATCGGTGCCTGCGTCCAGGGTGCGCAGCAGTGCGCCCTGCGTCGCGACCTCGAAGACCTCGATCTGCGGCAGGTCCATGGCCACGCGGCGCCCCAGCGTCAGGCGGATCTGCTCACGCACCAGTCGGTCATCGGAGAACACCAGCACCTTCACGGTCGCATCGCTCATTATCGGTCTTCCTTCGCGTTGTCGCTGTCGACGGTGGGTTGAGATTGTTTCTGGGGGTCATGGTAGCCAAGTCCTTGCGCCCGGGCGCGCCGGGCCTCCTCGCGGTCCAGCGCCCGGTCCACCCGCCGGGCCTCCCTGTTGGAGTCCTTGATCCATTGGATGAAGATCGTGATCATCGCCGCGAACATCGTGAGATCCCCCGTGGCCCACATCAGCGCGCCGGCCCACTCCTGGTCCTGCATGGGCGACAGCCCCCAGGTCCGATCAAAGGAGAGGTACCACTCCTCCGCGATGAGCCGGCTCGAACCCATGATCGTCACCCCGAGGAAGGCGTGGAACGGCATGGTGATGAAGAACAACAGGATCCGGATGGGGTACGGCATCTTGATGGGCACCGGGTCCACGCCCAGGAGCGGGAAGAAGAACAGCACCCCCATGGTCACCAGGAACAGGTGGAGTAGGTCGTGCGCGACGTCGTTGGTGAGGGTGATCTCGTAGAGGCCGCTCATGTAGAGGCCGAAGGGGTAGATGACCATCAGGCCCGTGGTGAGCGGGGGGAACATCACGACCTTCCCGAACCAGGAATGCAGCACCTTCAGCAACAGCGCCCGCGACCCCTTGGGCAGGGCGCGCAGCGCAAGCGTCACGGGCGCCCCGAAGACGATGAAGACCGGCGCGATCATGCTGAACAACATGTGCTGCACCATGTGCGACCAGAACAGGACGGTGTCGTATACCCCGAGGAAAGAGAAGGTGCCCACCGCGATGGACCCCAGGCCCAGCACGACGAAGCTGATGGTGCGCATCAGGGGCCACTTGTCGCCGCGCCGCCTCAGCCGCTGCACTCCCCACAGGTACAGGCCGCCCGCGACGAGCAGTCCGATGACGGCGCCGAGGGGGAATTCCCAGGCGGTGAAGAACCGGGCTCCGACGAGGGGAATGATGTCGTCGTCGGGCTTGGCGTGCATCGGCAGGAGTGCCAAGGAGCCGGTAAACATGTGGCGCATTATCGCATAGCCGCTTTCGAGGATTCGGTGGGGGTGGTCCCAATGTTCGTGCCTGGCGTGACCTATGGGGCTTTTGAGGCAATAATGACCCCGTGGCCACGAATCATGAACTCATCCAAGCACCATCGGAGCTGCCGACCGGCGCCATCCATCAGGTGCCGCCTGCCCGGCTGAACAAGCCCTACGGACGTCCCGACGTGACCGCCATCGGCGTGATCGTGTGGCTGGCGAGCGAACTGATGTTCTTCGGCGCCATCTTCGCCGCCTACTTCTGGACCCGCTCCATGGCGGCGGACGCCGCCGCAGCCGCCGGCGTCCCGTCCATGTGGGCCACGGAGAGTGCGCACCTCGACCTGCTGTTCGCCAGCATCAACACCACCATCCTGGTGCTGAGCTCGGTGACCATCCAGCTGGGCGCCAACGCCGCCGAGGCAGGCCGGGTCAACGGTTCCTGGGTGAACCCGCTGAAGTGGGGCGTGCGCCAAGGCTTCATCATCTCGGCCATCCTCGGCTCGATCTTCGTCGCCGGCCAGGTCTGGGAGTACTTCACCCTCTTCAACGAGGGCATCAGCATCTCCACCAACCAGTACTGGTCGCTGTTCTTCATCGCAACCGGTATCCACGGCATCCACGTGTTCGGTGGCGTCGTGGCCATGTGGTACGTGCTGGCCCGCTCCTACATGACCCGCATCCACACCCACGAGCAGACGGTCCACGCCCACGTCGTGTCCTACTACTGGCACTTCGTCGACGTCATCTGGATCGCCCTGTTCGGCGTCCTCTACTTCCTCCGCTAAGACCGAGACCGGGAGTTTCATTTCAGTGAAGAAATCAACCAACCTCAGGCGGCATGCTGCAGCGCGGCCACTGCTGCTGATCTTGGCCCTCCTCGTCGTCGGCCTCAGCTACTCGGTCGTGAGCCCGCCACGCTCCTCGGCGGAGACGGAGACCACCCTGCAGATCGAGCAGGGCAAGGACATCTACATGACCACTTGCTCCTCCTGCCACGGTCTGGGCGGCGAGGGCACGACGCAGGGCCCCAGCCTCATCGGCGTGGGCGCGGCCTCGGTCGACTTCCAGATGGGGACCGGCCGCATGCCGGCCTCCCGCCTCGAAGCACAGATCCGCGCGCGCAAGGTCAACTACACGCAGGAGCAGATCGAAGCGGTGGCGGCCTATGTCGCCTCGCTCGGCGCAGGCCCGGCCATTCCCGAGGAGTCGCAGTACTCCCTCGACGCGCTGAACCAGGGCGACGACGAGAAGGCGCTGGCAGTGGCTCGCGGCGGCGCCCTGTTCCGCGCGAACTGCTCTGCCTGCCACGGTGTCGTCGGCGGCGGCGGCGCCATGCCCGAAGGCAAGTTCGCCCCCAACCTGACGGAAACGGCACCCGTGCACATCTACGAAGCGGTCCGCACCGGCCCGCAGCAGATGCCGTCGTTCTCCAAGGACGTCCTCACGGACGAGAGCGTGAGTGAGATCATCGCTTACCTCGAGGCTGCCGACGAGCAGCCCAACTACGGCGGTCTGACCATGGGCGACGCCGGCCCTGTCTCCGAGGGCTGGTGGATCTTCATCATCGGCATCGGCGGCCTCTCGATTGTTGCCCTGTGGATTGCACGGAAGGGGGCTCGCGCCCGATGAGCTGGAAGAATCTGCCCGTCCAGGATCCTGACCGGGGTCACAGCGTCACTGATCCCGGCATGGAGGAGCACATCGAGCGCTTCACCGACGCCGACAAGGGCGCCGGTAACCGTGCCTACCTGGCCATCCTCGCCATGCTCGGCCTCGTCCCCGTGCTGGCGATCGCCTTCGTGGTGATCTACTTCGCCGTCCCGCGCCGGGCCTACATCGACTTCGGCTGGCTGAAGGCCAGCGCGATGAACGTCGGCCTGGGCGTCACCGCCGGCCTCGCCGTGCTGCTCATCGGCCTGGCCGTCATCCAGTGGTCCCGCGTCCTGATGGGCGACCACGAGTCCGTGGATCCCCGGCACAGCGCCGCCACCTCCCCGGAGGACCGCGCGATCGTCGCCCAGAACTGGCGCGACGGCGTGGAGCAGTCGGCCATCAAGCGTCGCCCGCTCATCCTCGGCGCCCTGGGCGGTGCCCTCGGCATCGCCGTGGTGCCGGCCGTCGTGTTGCTGGCCGACATGGGGCCGCACCCCACCCGCCGCGTCCGCGAGCAGACCATCGAGAAGACCATCTGGGCCAACCAGGTGCGCCTCGTCAACGACGAGAACTGGGTGGAGCTGCGCCCGGAGCACCTCGAGGTCGGCCAACTGGTCAACGCCCAGCCCGCCACGCTGCGCGAGCTGGAGGGCGTCGAGGCCCACCAGGCGAAGGCCAAGGCCGCGATCATCGTGGTGCGCATGGATCCCCAGTCGATCACCATCCCGCCGTCGCGGCAGGACTGGCAGGTGTCGGGCATCCTGGCGTACTCGAAGATCTGCACCCACGTCGGCTGCCCCATCTCGCTGTGGGAGCGCCAGACCCACCATCTGCTGTGCCCCTGCCACCAGTCGACCTTCGACCTCGGCAACAGCGGCACCGTCGTGTTCGGCCCCGCGGCCCGCTCGCTCCCCCAGCTGCCCATCTCCGTGGACGACGAGGGCTACCTCATCGCGACGAGCGACTTCACGGTGCCTGTCGGGCCGAGCTACTTCGAGCGCGACTCGCGCAATGACTTCCAGGACGGAGACCAGTAATGGCCAAGCCAACGAGCGTCGTCGACACGTCGTCCTCGGTCGAGGCCCACGAGGCCCCCACCCAGAAGACCAACAGCACCCCTGGCGTCCTCGGCTGGGCCGACGACCGGCTGGGGCTGGGCAAGCTGGGCCGCACCGGCCTGCGCAAGGTCTTCCCGGACCACTGGTCGTTCCTGCTGGGCGAGATCGCCCTGTACTCGTTCATCGTGCTGCTGCTGACCGGTGTCTTCCTGACCATCTGGTTCAAGCCCTCGATGGCGGAGATCCACTACGACGGCTCCTACCAGCTGATGAAGGGCATGCCGATCTCGGAGGCCTTCGCCTCAACGCTGAACATCTCGTTCGACGTGCGCGGCGGCCTCCTGGTCCGTCAGATCCACCACTGGGCAGCACTGCTGTTCGTGGCGGCCTCGACGGTGCACATGCTGCGCGTGTTCTTCACGGGCGCGTTCCGCAAGCCGCGTGAGATCAACTGGCTCATCGGCGTCGGCCTGCTGTCCATGGGCCTGATGGCAGGCTTCACCGGTTACTCGCTGCCCGATGACCTCCTCTCGGGCACCGGCCTGCGCTTCGTCGACGGCCTGATCCGCTCGATCCCGGTCATCGGTACGTGGGCGGAGTTCTTCGTCTTCGGCGGCGAGTTCCCCGGCAGCCTCATCATCCCCCGCCTGTACATGGCGCACATCCTGCTGATCCCCGGCCTGCTGCTCGGCCTCATCTCCGCGCACCTGGCGCTCGTGGTCTACCACAAGCACACCCAGTACCCCGGCCCCGGCCGCACGGAGAACAACGTCGTCGGCTACCCGCTGTTCCCGGTCTACATGGCCAAGGCCGGCGGCTTCTTCTTCATCGTGTTCGGGTTCCTCGTGCTCATGGGCGGCCTGTTCCAGATCAACCCGGTGTGGGCCTACGGCCCGTACGACCCGGCCAAGGTCACCGCGGGTTCGCAGCCTGACTGGTACATGGGCTTCGTCGAGGGCGCGCTGCGCCTCATCCCGCCCTTCTGGGAATCACACTGGGGCGGCACCACCTGGACCTGGGGCGTGTTCCTCCCCGGGGTGGGCATGATGGGCATCCTGTTCACGCTGCTCGGAGTCTGGCCGTTCGTCGAACGCTGGCTCACGGGAGACGACCGCGAACACCACCTGCTGGACCGCCCGCGCAACGCGCCGACGCGGACCGCGCTCGGTGTGGCAGGCATGGCGGCCTACGGGCTGTTCTGGATCGGCGGCGCCAACGACATCATCGCCACCCGGTTCTCCCTGAGCCTCAACGCGATCACGATCTTCCTGCGCGTCGCCGTGTTCCTCGGGCCGATCATCGCGTTCATCATCACCAAGCGCATCTGCCTGGGTCTCCAGCGCGCTGACCGCGAACGGGCCCTCCACGGCTCTGAGGACGGCGTCATCGTCCGGAGCCCGGACGGCGGCTACTCGGAGTCGCACGTCCCCGTCGGCACGCATGAGCAGTTCGCGCTCACGCAGCACCTGCAGCACCCGGTGCTCGCGCCCGGCGGCGACACGGATGCGTCGGGGGTCGCCCGCAAGGGCGGTATCAGCAGGCTGCGCGCGCGGTTGTCCCGCTGGTACCTCGGCCATGAGATCGCCAAGCCCACGGCCGTTGAACTCACGGACGGCCACCACGGCGAACTCGAGGTCGGGCGCCACGGGGAGCTCCCGGCGCACGACGATGACGACGACCGCGACACCCCGGTGCTCGAAGGCTCGACGCGTCACTGACCGCACCACCCACAGAATCGGCGCCGCCCACAGGGCGGCGCCGATTCTGTTCTCCCCTGCCGCGAAGGTAGAATCCAGGCGTGCGATTTCTCCATGGCGACCCCTCGTATGACCTGACTTACAGCGACGTCTTCATGGTCCCGAGCCGCTCCGGCGTGAGTTCCCGCCTCGACGTGGACCTCACCTCCTCAGACGGCCTCGCCACCCCCACCCCGCTGGTGGCCGCCAACATGACGGCGGTCTCCGGTCGCCGCATGGCAGAGACGATGGCCCGCCGCGGCGGCCTCGCGATCTTCCCGCAGGACATCCCCACCGACGTGGTGGCCGAGTCCATCACCAAGGTGAAGGATTCCCACCTGGTGTTCGACACTGCAGTTACCGTGTCGCTCTCCACCACCGTCGGCATGATTCTTCAGCTCATCCCCAAGCGGTCCCACGGTGTCGCGGTCGTCGTCGACTCCAACCGCAAGGTGCTCGGTGTGGTGCACCCGCGGGCGGCTGAGGGCTCAGACCGCTTCGCGCAGGCCCGCGACGTGATGACCACCGACGTGACTGTCCTGTCGGCGGACACCGCTGCGTCGGACGTGTTCGCCACCCTCTCCGAGCACCACCAGAAGGTCGCGATCGCCGTCGACTCGGAGGAGCGCCTCGTCGGCGTGATGACCCCCGAGGGCGCGCTGCGTTCCGGCATCTACTCCCCCGCCGTGGACCACGAGGGCAGGCTCCGCGCCGGCGTCGCCGTCGGCATCAACGGCGACATCGCCGCCAAGGTCCGTGCCGCGCTGGACGCCCGCGCGGACGTGCTCGTCATGGACACCGCGCACGGCCATCAGGAGAAGATGATCAGCGCCCTGAGCACCGCCCGCGGAGAGCGCGACCGCTTCGAGGCGGAGACGGGCCGACGCATCCTGATCGTGGCCGGCAACGTGGTCACCACGGACGGCTGCCACGACCTCATCGAGGCTGGCGCCGACATCCTCAAGGTGGGCGTCGGGCCCGGCGCCATGTGCACCACCCGCATGCAGACGGGCGTGGGCCGCCCGCAGTTCTCCGCCGTCCTGGAGTGCGCAGCCGCCGCGCGCGAGCACGGGAAGTCCATCTGGGCCGACGGCGGGGTCCGCCACCCGCGCGACGTCGCACTGGCGCTGGCGGCCGACGCCGGTTCGGTGATGATCGGCTCCTGGTTCGCCGGCACGCACGAGTCCACCGGCGACCACCTCGTCGACTCCGAGGGCAAGATGTTCAAGGAGTCTTTCGGCATGGCCTCGGCCCGCGCGGTGCGCAACCGCACCCGTGAGCAGTCCGCCTACCAGCGGGCCCGCGCGGCGATGTTCGAGGAGGGCATCTCGGCCTCGCGCATGTACCTCGACCCCCGCCGTCCGGGCGTCGAGGACCTCATCGACTGGATCACGAGCGGCGTGCGCTCGTCGTGCACGTACGCGGGTGCCCGCAGCCTGCACGAGTTCGCCGAGCGCGCCGTCGTCGGCGTCCAGAGCGGGAGCGGCTACGAGGAAGGCCGCCCGCT
Source organism: Tessaracoccus sp. MC1865 (assembly GCF_017815535.1). NCBI lineage: Bacteria > Bacillati > Actinomycetota > Actinomycetes > Propionibacteriales > Propionibacteriaceae > Tessaracoccus > Tessaracoccus sp. MC1865. The sequence goes on from NZ_CP072596.1 coordinate 2,056,492, forward strand.
CGACCGGAGCTGGTGACCTTGACGGGGCGTCAGCGCTGACGACGGCGGAAGCGCGGCTTGAGGCGGATGTCCGGCAGGGGCGGTGCCTCCAACTTCCGTAGGGCGCCGCGGTAACCGCAGACCCCGCCGAAGCGGTCGTCGTCGCGCTGCCAGGCGTCGCGCAACTCGACGATCTCCTCGTGGCTGCGCCCGATGAAGTTCCACCACATGACGATCCCCTCCTCGAAGGGGGTGCCACCCAGCAGCATCACGCGCGCCGGCTTGTCGCTCGGGTTCGACAGCCGGAGGTGGTTCAGGCCGGCGTCGCGGACGCCCATGACGTCCTTGTTGATCTCCACGCCGTCCATCTCCACCACGCCCGAATCCACCAGCACACCGTGCTCGAACGAGCGGTCCACCTCGAACTCCCAGTCGGCGCCCGGACGCAGGATGATCTCCGCACCGAGCAGCGGCGTCTCCGTGGAGATGGGCGACGCGTCGCCCACCAGCGAACCCACCATCACCTTGGCCGTGCCGCCGGGGATGTCGAGGAGTTCCGGGCGGTGGTGCTGGAAACCACGGTGCGTGTCCTTGGCGTGCTCCGGAAGAACCACCCACAACTGCACACCGTGCAGGAACTCCGTTTGGGGGGTCGACACCTCGGAGTGCGAGATGCCGTGCCCGGACGTCATCAGGTTCACCTCGCCGGGCCGCACCAGGTCATGGACGCCGCCCGAGTCGCGATGCTCGATCTCGCCGTCGAACAGCCAGCTCACCGTCTGCAGCGAGGTGTGCGGATGGGGGGCCACGTCCATGCCGCAGGTGGCCTCCACCAGGTTGGGGCCGTAGTGGTCCGCGAAACACCACGCGCCGACGAACGAGCGTTCGAGTTGAGGGATGGTGCGTCGCACCGTCATGGCGCTGGGGCCCTCGCCCAGGCTCACCATCCGGGGCTGGAGTTGCTGGATCTCGGTGGGTCCGTGGTCCTCGTGCCCGCAGCCCAGCAGTTGGGGAGAGGTCTCGGTGTTGCTCATGAAGCCACGTTACCCGTCGCCCCCGGGCCCCAGCCCTAGACTGCTGGACATGGTTGACGCGATCCGGGCATTCTTCGGCATGGATGAGGACTACGTCAGGCCCTCCCCCACGCGGCCCGCGTTCGGCGACATAGCCGTGGCCTCGCTGCTCTGCATCATCTCGATGGCCACGGTGATGGTGTACTCAGAGATCGACGACATCAAGGACCACGTCGACGTGTGGCCGTCGCTGGGCGCCATCGCGCTGGCGGGGGTGTTGCTCGCGTACCGGCGGGTCTTCCCGATCACGGTCATGCTGCTGCTCACCGGCGTGCATTTCATCGTCGTGGGCAGCCTGTGGCCGGTCGTGTCCAGCACCCCGAGCATGCAGATCGTCTACTTCCTCGGCATCTACACCGCGCTGGCCTATGCGAAGCGCCGCGACACCCTCGCGCTCGCCGCCGGCGCCGTGGTCTTGGCCATGACGGTGTGGCTGATCGTGGACGACAGCTACAACCGCTCCATCAGTCCAGCCGAGTTCCATCCGACGGCGTGGTATTACGCGGCCACCCTGCTGATCAACGCTGCGTACTTCGGCGGCGCCATGTGGTTGGGCCGCAATGCCTGGCGGCAGGCCCGCGACGCCCACGACCTGGATGAGTCCAAGGCGCTGGTCACGCAGCAGGCACATCAACTCGCCGACCAGGCGGTGCTGGCGGAACGGCTGCGGATCGCCCGTGACCTGCACGATTCGGTCGTGCACCACATCTCGCTGATCGGTATCCAGACCGCCGCTGCCCGCCGGGCGATGGACGCCCAGCCGGAGTTGGCCGCCGAGGCGCTCGTCGAGGTCGAGGAGATGTCCCGCAGCGCCGTCTCGGAGCTGCGCACCCTGCTGGGCTCGCTCCGCGACGTCTCTCCCACCGCGGGGGCCGGCAGCTCCCTGGAGGCCCTCGAGGCGCTGTGTGAGGAGGCCTCGGGCGAGGGTCTCGACGTGAGCTACGAACTCGTCGGCGACCCCTCGGGGGCCGCCGAGCTCACCACCACCCAGAGCGGCGCCCTCCTGCGCATCGCACAGGAGGCCCTCACCAACGTCCGTCGGCATTCGACGGCGGACCACGCCCGCGTGGTGGTCCGGCTCGGCGACACCACTGAAGTCGAGATCACCGACGACGGGATGCCCGTGCACTGCACCGCCGGCTCGGGCCTCGGCCACGTCGGCATGCGCGAGCGGATCGCCGCCCTGGGCGGCACGATCGACATCGGCCCCCGGGCCACCCGTGGCTACCGCGTCCACGCCGTCCTCCCACGAAGGGTTTGATCACCACCATGATCCGAGTCGCACTCGTCGACGACCAGGCGCTCGTGCGCCGCGCCTTCTCCCTGATGCTGAGCGTGGAGGACGACCTCGAACTCGTCGGGCAGGCGGCCGATGGGCAGGCCGCCGTCGAGCTGGCCACCGCCACCTCCCCACATGTCATGTTGATGGACATCGAGATGCCGCGGATGAACGGGCTCGAGGCCACCCGCGCCGTGCGCGCCGCGGGCGACACCCAGGTGATCATCCTGACCACCTTCGACCGCGACGACTACCTGTTCGAGGCCCTCGACGCGGGGGCCGCCGGGTTCCTGCTCAAGAACTGCGAACCTGAGCGCCTGCTGGAGGCCATCCGCACCGTCGCCGACGGCGGGGCGCTGCTCGCGCCGGAGGTCACCCGCCGCGTCATCGAGCAGGCCGTGCAGGTCGTGCACCACCTCACCGAACCCCATCCTGCCGTCGCGCGGTTGACCCAACGGGAGCTGGATGTGCTGGCCGCCTTGGCGCAGGGGCTGAGCAACGCGGAGATCGCGCGCGACCTGTATGTGAGCGAGGCCACCGTGAAGAGCCACGTCTCCAGCTGCCTCGCCAAGCTCGGCGTGCGGGACCGGGTGCAGGCCGTCATCTTCGCGTTCGAGCATGGCCTGACCCGATCTCATCCGAAGGGATGAGGGCTGCCGACGAAGATGTGGCCGCGCGGGCGATGTCCTGACAAACGGACATCCGGCAGGCTGGTGCCATGCTCGAAATCCACTCTGTCACCCGAACATTCGGTGATCTCACGGCCCTGAACGACGTGTCGTTCAGCGTCCCCGACGGCCGGTTCACCGGCTTCGTCGGGGGCAACGGCGCCGGCAAGACCACCACCATGCGCATCATCATGGGGGTGCTATCCCCCACCTCCGGCGAGGTCATGTGGGATGGCCACCCCATCACCGCCGACGACCGCGCGCAGTTCGGCTACATGCCCGAAGAGCGTGGGCTCTACCCCAAGCAACCCATCCTCGGGCAGCTCGCCTACCTCGGGGAGCTCCACGGCATGACGGCCGCCGACGCAAAGGCCGCCGCCCGGCAACTGCTGGAGCGGTTCAACCTCGGCGAGAGGACCGGCGACAAGCTGGAGAAGCTGTCGCTGGGCAATCAGCAGCGGGTCCAGATCGCGGGCGCCGTGATCGCCTCACCCAAGGCCCTCGTGCTGGACGAGCCGTTCAGCGGCCTGGACCCTGAGGCGGTCGACGAGATGTTCGCGCTCCTCACTGAGTTCACCAAGCGCGGCGTGCCGGTGCTGTTCTCGTCGCACCAGCTCGAACTGGTGGAGCGGTTGTGCCACCAGATCGTGATCCTGCGCAAGGGAGAGGTGATCGCCTCCGGCAGCGTGGAGGCGCTGCGTTCGGCCGGGCCGAAGCACCATCGGATCCTGGCCGGCGCGGACCTGGGCTGGCTCCGCCACGAGGGCGGCGTCACCGTCATCGACCTCGACGGCCCGCAGGCGGAGGTTGCCTTCGCCGACGACAGCGTGGCCCAGCGCGTGCTCGCTGAGGCCATCAGCAGGGGGAGCGTCCATTCCTTCGGGCCGATCGTGCGGCCCCTCAGCGAGTACTACCGAGAGGTTTCCCGATGACCGACACCCCCCGCACCCGCACCTCACCCTGGATCATCGTCGCCAAGCGCGAGATCCTGGTGCAGCTGACGGACCGCGCCTTCTGGATCGGCACGCTCACCACCATCGCCCTCATCGCACTCGGCTTCATCTTCGGCGGGTTGCTCGGGGGCGATTCCTCCGAGACCAAGGTGGCCGTGTCCTCCGACGCCGCTGCCACCGTCGTGGCGATGGCGCAGGAGGAGGGAAGCGGCAACTACACCGCCCTGCGCGTGCCGGAGGCCGATGTCATGGCCACCGTCGAGGAGGGCGATGCCTCGGCCGCGCTGACCCATTCGGAGGCCGACGGCTGGCAGCTCACCGTCAAGGACCTCTTCGAGGCACCGGATCTCCGCGCCGCCGTCGCTGACTACCAGATGGGCGTCAACGCCGCCGAGCACAACCTGGATCTGGCCGCGATCAGCGCGGGCACCGAGCTCGAACTCGTGACGATGGAAGACGAGGAGGGCCAGGGGATGGCCGTCATCATCTCCACCATCGCCTTCGCCCTGCTCTTCATGATGTCGGCAATGACGTTCGGCATGCAGATCGCCAACTCGGTGGTCACGGAGAAAGAGTCGCGCATTGTCGAGATCCTCGCCGCCGCCATCCCCACCCGGCAGCTGCTCCTCGGCAAGGTGGTGGGCAGCACGATCATGGCGCTGGCCCAGGTGGTGTTGATCGCCGCCACGGCCCTCGTCGGCCTCTCGCTGTCCGAATGGAGCAGCATGGTGGGCCTCGTCACGCCCGTCGTCGGCTGGTTCGTCCTGTTCTTCCTGGTTGGCTTCGCGTCGTTGGCGTGCCTGTGGGCCGCTGCCGGCGCCATGGCGACCCGCCATCAGGACCTCAACCAGACCACCACGCCCCTGATGACGATCGTGATGCTGGTCTACATGGCCGGCTTCCTCGCACGTGGCGACGTGGCGCACGTCCTCAGCTACGTGCCGATCGCCTCCACCGTATCGATGCCCGGCCGCCTCCTCAGCGGGGAGTCCACCTGGCTCGACGCTGGTCTGGCGATGGTCGTGGCCGTGGCGTTCATGGCGCTGTGCATCTGGCTCGGCTCGAAGATCTACCGCCGGGCCCTGATGCAGACCGGCTCCGTCCTGTCCTGGAAGGACGCCCTCCGGCGCCAAGCCGCCTGAGGCTCTTCCCCGGGCACAAGCACGAAGCCCGCCCCCAGCAGGGGGCGGGCTTTCTCGTCGTTTCAGGGGCGCGGGGCTCAGTGCTTGTAGTCGCCGCGGTAGAACTCGAGAACCCAACCGGACGTGGCCCAGATACCCAGCCCGAGGAACAGGATCGTGATCCAGGCCTGGTGCAGTGCGGGGCCGAGGCAGATGCCGGCCGTGACGACCGCGGCCCAGAAGGGCCAGATCGACTTGGGGGCGAAGAAGCCCATGTCGCCGGCGCCCTCGATGACGTCGGCATCCTCACGGTCCTCCGGGCGGGCGTCGAAGTTGCGCGCCTGGAGCGTCAGGAAGGCGGCGATGAAGCCGCCGAGGAACCCGGTGGCCCCCAGCACGAACGTGCCCGCGATCTCACCCGACACGAACCAGTAGATGGGCGTGACGATCGCGAAGAAGACGAAGATGAACCAGAAAGAGTACTTCTCGGGCTTCACTTGGCGGAACCTTCCAGCTCGGGATCGTGCGTGTCGTCGTCGAGCAGTTCGCCCGGGTCATCGTGGTGGCGCGCTGCCAGCTCCGGACGGGCCGCATCCAGCGCGGGGCTGTTGGACCGCACGCGGGGCAGCGAGTCGAAGTTGTGACGGGGCGGCGGGCAGGAGGTGGCCCACTCGAGCGAGCGGCCCCAGCCCCACGGGTCGTTGACGTTGACCAGCGGCGCCTTGCGCGTGATCCACACATTCCAGAGGAACGGCAGCATCGAGACACCGAGCAGGAACGCGCCGAACGTCGACAGCTGGTTCAGGAAGGTGAAGCCCTCCCAGGCGCCGTAGTCCGCGATGCGCCGCTGCATGCCGCCGACACCCAGCCAGTGCTGCACGAGGAACGTGGTGTGGAAGCCGACGAAGAGGGTCCAGAAGTGGATCTTGCCCCAGGTCTCGTTGAGAATTCTGCCGGTGAACTTCGGCCACCAGTAGTAGAAGCCGGCGAACATCGCGAACACGACGGTGCCGAACAGCACGTAGTGGAAGTGGGCCACGACGAAATAGGTGTCCGTGACCTGGAAGTCCAGTGCGGGAGAAGCCAGGATGATGCCGGTCAGGCCGCCGAAGAGGAACGTGACGAGGAACCCGATGGCGAAGGACATCGACGTGTTCAATGTCAACGATCCTCGCCAGATCGTGCCCACCCAGTTGAAGAACTTCACGCCCGTGGGCACGGCGATGAGGAACGTCATGAAGGCGAAGAACGGGAGGTTCACCGCGCCGGTGGCGAACATGTGGTGGGCCCAGACGGACACCGAGAGCGCGCCGATCGCCAGCGTGGCGAACACGAGCCCGTAGTAGCCGAAGACCGGCTTGCGGCTGAAGGCGCTGAGCACCTCCGTGATCACGCCGAAGAACGGCAGGGCGATGATGTAGACCTCTGGGTGACCGAAGAACCAGAACAGGTGCTGCCACAGGATGGGTCCACCCGACGACGGGTCGAGCACGTGCGAGCCCAGCACACGGTCCGACTCGAGCACGAGGAGGCCGACGGCGAGCACCGGGAACGCGATCAGCACCATGATGGAGGTGACCAGGATGTTCCAGGAGAAGATCGGCATGCGGAACATGGTGAGACCGGGCGCGCGCATGGTGATGACGGTGGTGATGAAGTTCACCGCGCCCAGGATCGACGAGAGACCCAGCAGGTAGAGGCCCATGATCCAGAGGTCGTGGCCCATGCCGGGCGAGTGGATCGAGTTCGACAACGGCGCGTAGGCGAACCAACCGAAGCTGGCCGCGCCACCGGGCATCACGAAGCCCGTGCAGGCCATCACGGCGCCGAACACGTACAGCCAGAAGGCGTAACCGTTCATGCGAGGGAAGGCCACGTCGGGGGCCCCGAGTTGCAGCGGCAGGATGGCGTTGGCGAACCCGGAGAACATGGGGGTGGCGAACATCAGCAGCATGATCGTGCCGTGCATGGTGAAGAACTGGTTGAAGGTCTCGTAGTTCATGTAGTCCATGCCGGGGCTGGCCAACTCGGCACGGATGCCGAGGGCGAGCACGCCGCCGATCATGAAGAAGATGAACGCCGTGACGAAGTACATGTTGCCGATGACCTTGTGATCGGTCGTGGTCAGGTACTTCATGACGCGAGCACCGAGGCGGTGCGACTCCACCCCGACGGGCGCCTGCGCCGCGTCGGTGACGGTGGTGCGTTGGGTGACTGTGAAGCTACTCACTTCTGCTCCTCAGGTGCGGTGGTCTGGAGGACCGCCTGCTTGGCTGGTTCGAGCTTGCGCTCACCGGCGTTACCGCTCTCCGCCAGTTCACGAATCTTGGCTTCGTACTCCTCTTCGGAGACAACGTGCACCTTGAACAACATCAGCGAGTGGAACTCGCCGCACAGCTCGGCGCACTTGCCGTCGTAGGTGCCGAGCTTGTTCGGCGTGGCGTCGAAAGAGTTGAGATGGCCGGGGATGACGTCCAACTTGAAATAGAACGAGGGGACCCAGAACGAGTGGATGACGTCTGCCGAGTTGAGGTTGAACCGCACCCGCTTGTTGACGGGGAGGTACAGGTCCGGGATTCTCTCCAGGGTGCCGATCTCGTGGGCAACGCCGACGTCGGGGTTACCCTCCTCCATGTAGTTGAAGGTCCAGGACCATTTCTGCCCGATGACGTTGATCACGACGTCCGGCTCGGTCTCCTGCTCGACCATCGCGTCCTGCGCCTTGATCGTGTAGAAGAACAGCACGCCGACGATCAGGAACGGCACCAACGTGTACAGCAGTTCCAGCGGCAGGTGGTAGGTGGTCTGGCGGGGAGCCGGGGCGTCGCCCTCACGGCGGCGGTACCGGATGATCGCCCAGATGATCAGGCCCCAGACGATGCCGCCGACGGCGAACGACGCGATCCACGCTCCGAGCCACAGGTTGCCGACGTGGGGGGCCTGCTCCGTTGCGGCCTCCGGCAGGCCCAGGCGCGCGGCGCCTTCAGAGCATGCGGTCAGGGCGACCAGCGCCACGGGAAGCCCAGCTGCCAGGGCCCCTCGGACCCATCGTCTCGACGGCGCAGTTTTGCCACTCACAAGTTGCCCTTCCGTTCTACCTTTTCGGGCCCCTGTCCCCCGTCGGGAGAGCCGGGACCTGCACTGCTGCAGCCACCTTAACGCATAAAAGCCACCCCGGGTGATGCGTCTCCAGCGGGGTGGCGTAGAATCGCGCGACTCGCGCGCGACTGGTATATGCGAGGCTCAGTGGAACGAGTCGCCGCAGGCGCACGAGCCGCCGGCGTTGGGGTTGTCGATCGTGAAGCCCTGCTTCTCGATCGAGTCCATGAAGTCGATGCTCGCACCGCCCAGGTAGGGGGCGCTCATCTTGTCGGTGACGACGGTGACGCCGTCGTAGTCGGTGGCCACGTCGCCGTCGAGCGAGCGGTCGTCGAAGTAGAGCTGGTAGCGGAGGCCGGAGCAGCCACCGGGCTGCACGGCGATCCGCAGCGAGAGGTCATCGCGGCCCTCAGCGTCGAGTAGGGCGCGGACCTTCTGCACGGCGACATCGGTGAGGACAACGCCCTGAGTGGTCTGAGTATCGGTCACGGCTGTTTCTCCAAGTGGTTGGGTTAAGTGAGTCCTCGCCGATTCTACGCCGGACTTGCCGGAAACCCCAGAGGACCGTCCGCCCCCGGGATTCGCCTCCGGCGAACTACCAGGCCCAGGAGGCGGCGAGCCGGCTCGCGGCGGCCGCGAGCTCGTCCGGCGTCGACTCGTCCTCGGCCGCACCTTCGCGCAGCGCATGGGCGGTTTCGAGCCCGGCGATCCGCAGTTCACGCGACGAGACGTAGTTGCGGCCCGCAATGGCGATGGCCGGGCGCAACTGCTCCTCCGCCCAGCTGACGACCTTCTTCACGACAGGACCACCGACGGCGTGGAACTCCATCAATTCGGCCCCGGTGACCACCAGGTCTGCCTGCGCCACCGTGCCCGCTAGACCGTAGCGTTCGGCCAGCCAGAAGAGCGGGTCCAGGACGCGGCCCCCGAGGGCGGTGACGATGAGCCCCACGCCCCCGGCCGCGCCGGCACCCGGGCCCTGTTCCAGGCCGAGCTCAGCCAGCCACCTCTCGGCGCGCGCGTCGAAGGTGAGGACCTCCTGCAGCGTGGCGCCGGCAGAACGCAGGGCGGTGGATGCGTGGCCTTCGAGGCCGGTCAGCGGCCGGCTCACCTGGTCTGCGGGCACCAGCGCGACCAGTTGCCTGCCTGCCCAGGCGGCCCGGGCCGCGATGAGCCCCTGCACCGGGTCGTCGGCGAAGCGCGCCAGGATGGCGGCGCCGAGGCCGTCGACCTGGCAGCCGGTGAGGTCCAGCACCACGTCGGCCTCCGCGCCCGGGCGCGACAGCGCGTCCGCGACGTCGGCCGTGGTGGAGGCGCTGATGAACAGTGCCTCGGGAGCCGCGATAGCGGCCGCCTCGGCGAGGGCCTCGCCGTCGACCCCGAGAGGAACGACTGCGACCTGGGCCCCCTTGGCCGCGAAACCGCCCGCGATGGTTTCCGACGCGACGCGCGGCGTGAGCCCGGCGATCGAGTCCGCGGCGACGACCACCCTCACAGGACGGAGGACTCCTCGTCGCCCTCCACCAGCTCGCCTTCGGCGTCCGGGAGGATGCCGTAGTACTCGCTGGTGGAATCGAGCAACGCCCGCACTTCTTCGAGGCTGGAATCTGTGTCCGGCAGCACGAGGTCTGATTCGACGATCACGTCGTCGGGCACCTCGACACCGAGCCTGCGCACGCCCTCGCTGAGTTCAATGAGCGCGGCCTCGAGCGCAGCCTGGTCTCCGGCGGCGACGGCATCCTCCAGTTGACGGTCGAGTTCGTTGAGTTCAATGAGGTGCTCAGGTTCCAACACCCACTGGCCCTGACCCATGATGCGCACGATCATGCCCGGTCCCCTCCCTGGCCGGTCTCGTACACGTCCGGCGTGGCCTGCGGGGTTGCTCCCTGGGGGCCGGAGTTCAGCTCCGGCCGCGCGGCGGGACCGCCGGTGAGTTCGGCCTTCATCCGGGCCAGCTCACCCTCGACCGACGAATCCGCGGCCAGGGCATCGAGCTCGCGGGTGATGTCGTCGCGCACGGTGCCGGTGGGGTCGTCGAGCGCACCGGTGGCCAGCAGTTCGTCGACGGCGGACGCACGGGCCTGCAGCTGGAGGGTCTTGTCCTCGGCGCGCTGGATGGCCAGGCCGATGTCGCTCATCTCCTCCGAGATGCCGGTGAAGGCCTCGTTGATGCGGGTCTGCGCCTCGGCGGCCGAGTAGGTGGCCTTGATGGTCTCCTTGCGCGTGCGGAACGCGTCGACCTTGGCCTGCAGGCGGGAGCTGGCGCGCACCAGCTTCTCCTCTTCACCCTGCAGCTGCGCGTGCTGCGCCTGGAGGTCTTCGAGCTGCGACTGGAGACCGGCCTTGCGGGTCAGCGCCTCGCGGGCCAGGTCCTCGCGGTTCGCCTCGAGCGCACGCTGGGCGGCCGACTGGAGCCGCTCCACCTCGGAGTTCATCTTCGCGGCCTGCAGCTCGACCCGCTTGCGGCTGGTGGCCACATCAGCGACGCCACGGCGCACGTTCTGCAGGAGTTCGAGTTGCTTCTGGTACGAGTAGTCGAGCGTCTCGCGAGGGTCTTCGTACTTGTCGAGCGCCTTATTGGCCTTCGATTTGAAGACCAGAGCGATGCGTTCAAAAATGCTGGCCACGAGGTGTCCTTCCAGGAACGTGCGGTGTTCAACCTTGAGGTTAGCGCGCATCCGGTGGCAGGACAGCCCTACGGCCCCCTGAGCTGACCCTGAACCCCGCGCGCGGCCCGGTATGATGGCTGCCGACCCCTCCGATCAGAAGGACTCCCCACCGTGGCCCTCTTCCGCCCCTACGAGCGCAAGCAATCGACGTCGACGGACCGCATGGCGACGCTGACCCCGAAGGGCGCCAAGGCCGCGGCGAAGGCCGAGAAGTCCGCGAAGGCGCCGCAGACGACGCAGGCCGCGCCCGCCGTCGAGACCCCGGCCGAGAAGATCAGGGTCACGCGCAAGAAGGAGGGTGCCACCCTCAGCCGCCGTCAGGCCGAGGCGGCCCGCATGGAGCGGCTCCACCCCACTCTCTCCCCCAAGCAGCAGCGCAAGGCGGATGCCCGCGCCCGCCAGGAGAGCCGGATGGAGGCGTGGGAGCGGACGGAGAATTCGCCCGCGCGCCAGTTGGTCCGCGACTACGTCGACACCCGCTGGACCGTGGCCGAGTTCATGCTGCCAGCCATGATCCTGGTGATGGCCGGTGTGATGATCACGATGCAGAACCCGGTGCTGTCCAGCTACATCGCGATGGGCCTCTGGGTGCTGCTCGCCATCACCATCATCAACGTGGCCATCATGTGGCGCGGCTTCAAGAAGCTGTTGGCGGAGCGCCACCCGGGCGAGCCGAAGCGCGGCCTGCTGGTCTACATGTTCAACCGGTCGCTGATGATCCGCCGCTTCCGCCAGCCAGGCCCGCGCGTCAAGCGCGGCGACGCCATCTGAGCCGGTGCCCAGATGAGCTACCGCTGGCAACCCACGTCCGGCACCTATGCCGAATCAGACCTCGCAGCCGCAGACCTGGCCAAGACCTTCGAGGACCAGGCGGCGGCAGAGGCGTGGCTGACCCTGTTCTTCGACGACCTGCTGGAGCAGGGCGTGTCAGGGGTGAGCCTCTACGAGGAGGACCGCCTCGTGTACGGCCCCATGTCGCTCAATCCCTGACGGCATTCTTGTCGGTGGCGGCTTTCAGGTCCTGGCGCAGCAGCCAGCCACCGAAAACGGCCATCCCCAACCCCGTGGCGACGGCGAACGGCACCTGGCTGCGCGCCTCGGCAACCCTGTCCTCGTAGGTCTGCACCCGGCTCGTGCGCTCGTCGGTCCGGCTGGAGTAGTGGCACACGTCCCCCGGCCCCATCTCGACGCCGCGGCACAGCATCGTCGGCGACACCCAGGAGGAGACCCCCCACGCCACGATGATGACCCCCGCAGCGATGAAGGCCCAGAGCCCGACACGTTTCATGCGGGACAAGGTAGCAGCCTGCAAACCCGACAAGCTCGTTGGCTAGGCTGACGGGCGTGACTGAACTGTGCCCTGATCTCTCCCTGTCCACCTCTCTGCCCAAGCACACCGACGCGGTGCTCCTGGGCATGGCGACCATCAACCAGGACGAACCGGCCCTCGTCGGCCTGCTCCCCGCCCTGGACAAGGCCTATCAGAAGGCCTACGGCAGCACGGTCACGGGCATGGCCGGCGCGCTCGGCGCCTCGGCCAAGGAGGGCTGCGTCGTCGCTCTGCCCGCCGTCGACCGTACCCGGGTCTTCGTGGTGGGCCTCGGCAGCGCCGACGTGACGCCCGACGGGGTCCGCAACGCCGTCGGCACCGGCCTGCGCGCCATCGCCGCGCTGCCGGACGTGGCAGACCTCTCCGTCGCCGTGTCCCTCGAACTGTCGGATCCGGAACTCATCCAGGCCGCCGGCGAGGGGGCACTGCTCGGCGCCTACCGCTTCAGGGCCATCACCGCGGAGCCTGCAGCATCGGCAGTGCAGTCGGTGACGCTGGTGTCGGCTGTGACGAGCGCCGGGGCCAAGGCTGCCGTCGCCACTGCCGCCATCGTGTCGGAGGCCGTGTGCCAGGCGCGCACCTGGACCAACACTCCCCCGAACCTGCTGTACCCGGAGACGTTCGCGGAGGCGGCGCGCGGCTACCTGAAGGACCAGAAGGTCGCCGTCGAGGTCCTCGACGAGAAGGCCCTGGAAAGGGGCGGCTACGGCGGCATTCTGGCCGTCGGCGGCGGTTCGGTGCGCAAGCCGCGGCTCGTCCGCATGTCCTACGCGCCCCGCGGCGCGACCGCCCACCTGGCGCTCGTCGGCAAGGGCATCACGTTCGACTCCGGTGGCCTCGACATCAAGCCGGCCGGTCAGATGGCCGGCATGAAGTACGACATGTCCGGCGCTGCGGCCGTCATCGCCGCCTTCCACGCCATCGCCGCCTCGGAGCTGAAGATCAAGGTCACGGCCTACGCCGCGCTGGCGGAGAACCTCCCGTCGGGCAGCTCCTACCGCGCCAGCGACGTGATCACCATGTTCGACGGCCAGACGGTCGAGAACTACAACACCGACGCCGAAGGCCGCCTCGTGATGGCCGACGCGATCGGGCGCGCGGCACAGGACGCCCCGGACCTCATCGTCGACGTCGCGACGCTGACCGGGGCCTGCATGGTGGCCCTGGGACTGCGCACCGGCGGCCTCATCACCAACGGTGAGCCGACCTCCGACGTGGTGCTGGACGCTGCCGAGTCCGCCGGCGAGGACTTCTGGGAGCTGCCTCTGAACGAGTATGTGCGCGGACTGCTGAAGAGCAACGTCGCGGACCTGCGTTCCGGCGCCTCCAACCGGTGGGGCGGGGCGCTGGTGGCCGGCGCCTTCCTCGAGCGCTTCGTGCCGGAAGGCATGGGGTGGGCCCACCTCGACATCGCCGGTCCGGCCGAGAACCCGGAAGAGGCCTACGGCTGCACGCCGAAGGGCGGCACGGGCGTCGGGGTGCGCACGCTGGTGGCGCTCGCCAGGCAGTTGGCGGGCTGATCAGCCCCGCCCGGTGACGGGCGCCGGCTGGTCTCAGCGCAGACCGTCGGCGGCCCGCCGGGCCTGCTTGGCTCGCAGACCGTACTCGCGCATCCGTTTGGGGTACGGCACCACCCCGGCGTCGTAGCACGGGATGTGGTGCTGCTCTGCGAACGCGTAGCCGTACTCCGCGCTGGGCACGCCGCGACGGGTGGACTCCCCGTCTGCGGCCACCAGCAGGATCGACGGCTTGTTGAACGAGGTGGGTTGCTCCACCCACGCCTCGACGCCGCGGCGGCTGATGACGAAGGCGCTCAGGTGCTCGAAGAGCGCGTCAGCGACCTTCTTCGAGTCGCGCGCAACCTCAGCCTGCTTCTTCTTGCGTCCGAACCATCCCACGCCTGCCATTATGCCCAGTGGGCGGTAACGGCAGGGCAACACCCGGCAGGGACGTGGAAGACTGGCCCCATGACGCATCCGTTCGATCTCGCCATCCTCGGTGCCGGCTCCGCCGGTTACGCCTGCGCCCTGCGGGCCGCCCAACTCGGGCTGAGGGTCGCGCTGTTCGACGACACCCCGGTCGGCGGCACCTGCCTCCACCGCGGCTGCATCCCGGCGAAGGCCTGGCTGCAGGCGGCCAAGGTGCGCAGCACCGTGGCCAAGGCTGACGCCTTCGGTATCGGCGCCACCCTCGGCGACACCGACGTCCCCGCGCTCCGCCGCTACGTCGACGGCGTCATCAAGCCGCTGCACAAGGGCCTGGCCGGCCTCATCGCTGCGCGCGGCATCACCCTCATCCAGGAACGCGGCGTCGTCACGAGGGACGACGAGGGCCCTGGCATCGACGTCGGCGACGCCCACTATCGGGCACGGGCGGTCGTCGTGGCCACCGGCGCGGCCCCCATCACCCTCGGGCTGCCCGTCGACGGCGAGCGCATCCTCACCAGCGACCACGCCCTCCGCCTCACTTCGCTGCCCGGCTCGGCCATCGTGCTGGGCGGCGGCGTCATCGGCGTCGAATTCGCGTCGTTGTGGACGGATCTGGGCGTCAAGGTCACGCTCGTCGAGGCGCTGGACCGGCTGCTCCCCGGCGAGGAGCCGGCGCACTCGAGCATCCTCAAGGCAGAACTGATGAGCCGCGGGATCGACGTTCGGCTCGGCGCGCCCCTCACCGACGTCGAAGTGGGCGAGACAGTCAGTGGCCGGGTCCGCGACGACCAGGTCCGGGCCGACGTCCTGCTGGTCGCCGCGGGACGCAGGCCGGCCACCGCCGGGCTGCGCCTCGCCGAGGCCGGCGTCCGGATCGAGGACACCGGGCACGTCGCCGTCGATCAGTTCTTCCAGACCTCCACCCGCGGGATCTTCGCCGCCGGCGACCTGGTGGCCGGCCCCCAACTGGCCCATCGCGGTTATGCGCACGGCCTGTTCCTCGCGGAACGGATCGCGCAGTTACAGGGCAGGCATGCCAGCCGGCCGACGCCCCCGCGGGACCGTGACATCCCCCGCATCACCTACTCCACCCCACAGGTCGCCTCGGTCGGCCTGACCGCCGAGCAGGCGGGGCCTGACGCGCAGGTCGTCGACTACCCCCTGTCCGGCAACGGCCGCAGCCGCATCCTGCGCGCGCCCGGTGTCCGCGACAGTGGCAGGGTCCGGCTGGTGCGCGAGCCCGACGGCGCCATCGTCGGCGTGCACCTCATCGGCGACGATGTCGGTGAACTGATCGGCGAGGGCGCGCTGCTCGTCGGCTGGCAGGCCACGCCCGAGGATGTCGCCGGGATCGTCCATGCACACCCCACCCTGGGCGAGTCCATCGCGGAGGCCAACTGGGCACTCGCAGGTCGGCCACTGCACATGCATGTCTGAATTGCCATATAGGGTGGAAACACTCACGGTACGCAAAGGAGCCACAACCACATGTCAACCGAAGTCACCCTCCCCGCACTGGGCGAATCCGTCACGGAAGGCACCATTTCTCGCTGGTTGAAGGCGGTCGGAGACACTGTCGAGGCCGACGAGCCGTTGCTCGAAGTCTCCACCGACAAGGTCGACACCGAGATTCCCAGCCCGGTTGGGGGCACCCTGCTCGAGATCCGGTTCGAGGAAGACGACGTGGCTGAGGTCGGCGCCGTGCTGGCCGTCATCGGCGAGGCCGGCGAAGCGCCCGCATCAAGCGACGAAGCACCCGCTGCCGAAACCGCACCCGAGTCACAGCCCGAACCCGAGCCGCAGCCCGAACCCGAACCACAGGCGGCCGAAGAGGAGCCCCTCGAAGCCGCCGTTCCGGCCGACGACCAGCAGTCCCCGGCCGCGTCCCAAGCCCCTGCCGCTGGCGGCCCCGCCTCCGGCACCGAGGTGACCCTCCCGGCCTTGGGCGAGTCCGTCACCGAGGGCACCATCTCCCGCTGGCTCAAGGCCGTGGGCGACGCGGTGGAGGCGGATGAGGCACTCCTCGAGGTCTCCACGGACAAGGTCGACACCGAGATCCCCAGCCCTGTGGCGGGCACCCTGCTCGAGATCCGCTTCCAGGAGGACGAGACGGCCAACGTCGGCGACGTGCTCGCCATCGTGGGCGACGCCTCGGCCCAGGCGGCCGCTCCGGCACCGGAGGCTGCTCCCGCGCCGCAGGCCCAGCCGGAGCCCGAGCCGAAGCCCGAGCCCGAGCCCCAGGCCAAGCCCGAACCCCAGGCCAAGCCCGCTCCCCAGGCCCAGCCGGCCAAGGAAGAACCGAAGCAGGAGCACTCCGCTGCTGTTGAGGCCGCGGTCGCGCGTCGCGCCGCCGAGGCATCGGGAGACGGTACCTATGTGACCCCGCTCGTGCGCAAGCTGGCGAAGGAACACGGCGTGGAGCTCAGTTCCGTGAAGGGCACCGGCGTCGGCGGTCGCATCCGCAAGCAGGACGTCATCGACGCCGCCCAGGCGGCAAAGGCCGCGCCGACACCCGCTGCAGAGGCCCCGAAGGCCGCTGCTGCTCCCGCCGCCAAGGCAGCCCCCGCTTCCACTGAGCAGGTCCGGGGCACCACGGAGAAGCTGTCGCGCCTGCGCAAGGTGATCGCCGCCCGGATGGTGGAATCGCTGCAGACCTCCGCGCAGCTCACGGCCACCGTCGAGGTGGACCTCACCGCGATCAGCCACCTGCGCAACCAGGTCAAGGCAGACTTCAAGCGTCGTGAAGGCGCTTCGCTGTCCTACCTGCCGTTCATCACCATGGCCGCGGTGGAGGCGCTCAAGCAGTTCCCGATCGTCAACGCCACCATCGATGTGGAGGCGGGTACCATGACCTACGCGGACGGCGAACACGTAGGCATCGCCGTCGACACCGAGCGCGGTCTGCTGGTCCCCGTCATCAAGGAGGCCGGCAACCTGAACCTCACGGGCCTGGCGAAGAAGATCGGCGACCTCGCCGCCCGCACCCGCACCGGCCAGGTCGGCCCGGATGAGCTGTCCGGTGGATCTTTCACCATCACGAACTACGGTTCCGCAGGCACGCTCTTCGACACGCCGATCGTGAACCAGCCCCAGGTCGCCATCCTCGGCACCGGCGCGCTGGTGAAGCGTCCAGTCGTGGTCGAGGACCGCTTCGGCGCCGAGTCCATCGCCATCCGCCACATGATGTACCTGTCGCTCAGCTACGACCACCGCCTCATCGACGGGGCCGTGGCCGCGCGATTCCTCTCCGCAGTGAAGGAGCGCCTGGAAGACGGCGACTTCGGCGGCGAATTCGGCATCTGACCGTTCCCCTGAGACAGAGACCCCCGGCCTTGGCCGGGGGTCTCTGCGTCTGGTTGGATGACGCTCGTGTTCATCGGGATCGGTACGGTCGTCAACGTCGCCACTGTGGTGGTCGGCTCTCTGATCGGGCTGGCCCTCGGAAACCGCATCCCTGAGCGCACGAAGGACACCGTCACCTCCGTGCTGGGCCTGTTCACCATGGTGCTCGGCGGGTTCTCCGTCGTGGCGATGAACAGCGACGCGCTCACCTCCGCCGTCGGCAGGTCAGCGATGATCGTGGTGCTGGCCGCGCTGCTGCTGGGCACCCTGCTCGGGTCGTGGTTGCGGGTGGAGGACCGGCTGGAGCAGGGCGCGCACTGGATCCGCTCCAGGTTCAGGGGCGCAGGTGACGAGAACCGCTTCGTCGACGGACTGGTCGTGTCCACCCTCGTCTTCTGCGTGGGGCCGCTGACCATTCTGGGCTCGATCTCCGACGGTCTGGGCCGCGGGGCCGATCAACTGCTGGTCAAGGCCACCCTGGACGGTTTCGCCGCCATGGCGTTCGCCTCGACGCTGGGATGGGGCGTCCTCGCCTCCGCTGCCGCGGTGGGCGTCCTCCAGGGCTCCCTCACGGTGCTGGGCTACTTCGCCGGCGACATCCTCACCGCCGCGCAGGTCGACGCCCTGACCGCGGCGGGCGGCGTGATCCTGCTGGGTCTGGGCCTGCGGCTGCTCGGCCTGAAGCAGATCCCCGTGGGTGATCTCCTCCCCGCGTTGCTGCTCGCGCCCGTGTTCACCTGGGCTGCGGGTCTTCTCTGAGGCGTAGTATCGCTGCGTGTTGACGTTCGAGTACCGCGGCCTCGGGGACGATCCCGGGCTCAGCGATTACCAAGAGACCTGGGACTACCAACGTGCCGTGCACGCCGAAGTGGCCTCAGCCGCGCGGCCCGGCCACGTCATCTACGTCGAGCATCCGCCGGTCTACACGGCCGGCCGGCGCACCAAGCTCACGGACTACCCGAAGGACGGCACGCCGGTCGTCCCCGTGGACCGCGGCGGCGAGATCACCTACCACGGCCCCGGCCAGCTCGTCGGCTACCCCATCGTGCACCTGCCGGACGGCGTCGGGGTCGTGGACCACGTGCGCGCCGTCGAGGGCGCCGTGATCGACCTGCTCGACACCTATGGCATCCCCTCGGGACGCGTCGAGGGCCGCACCGGGGTGTGGCTGGCAGCCTCCGAAGACAGGCCGCAGCGCAAGATCTGCGCCATCGGCGTGCGGGTCTCGCAGCGCACCGCCCTCCACGGCTTCGCGTTGAACGTGCTGAGTTCAGCCGAGCGGTTCGGCAACATCGTCCCCTGCGGCATCGCCGACGCCGGCGTCACCTCGATCGTCGAGGAAGCGCCGGGGACCTGGTCCGTCAGCGCTGTGGCGCACGATCTGGAGCCTTTCCTCCGTGGGCGCCTCCGCCACACCTAGCCGCGCTCCGGCGAGCCGGAGTGATGTGCTGACCACCTCCATCGAGAGGGGCCGCCACATGGGTCGAATCGCGCTTTATCTGTTCGGATACGCCGCCACGGCAGCGCTCGTGTGGGCGTTCCTCACCCTGCAGACACATC
This sequence comes from Tessaracoccus sp. MC1865, assembly GCF_017815535.1. Taxonomy (NCBI): domain Bacteria; kingdom Bacillati; phylum Actinomycetota; class Actinomycetes; order Propionibacteriales; family Propionibacteriaceae; genus Tessaracoccus; species Tessaracoccus sp. MC1865. The sequence goes on from NZ_CP072596.1 coordinate 2,075,493, forward strand.
CACAACCCCCTGGCGCCTGGCTGCGCTGGGTGGTGCTGCTCGCGATGGGGCCCTCGCTGTTCCGGTATTCGGTACAACTCGTGCTCGCCCCGCTGTACGAGCTGATCATGGCGCGCCGACGCCGACGCCAGGGTGCCCGGTGCGTCGTGCGGCGGCCGTCGGTCAGCGTGCTGGTGCCGGCCCGGAACGAAGAGGTGGGCATCGAGGCCACCGTGCGCTCCGTTCTCGCCAGCGACTATCCGGATCTCGAACTCGTCGTCGTCGACGACGGTTCAACCGACGGCACCGGGGAGGTGATGCGGCGTCTGGTGCGTGAGCACGAGGAATCACGCCGCCCCGGACGGCTGGTGTTCCGTTCCCTCCCCAACGCCGGCAAATCCCGCGCCATGAACACGGCGCTGTCCCTGTCCAGCGGCGACCTGATCATCACCGTCGATGCCGACAGCGTCGTCGAACCCGACGCCGTCAGGGAGATCGTGCGGCTCTACGACGACCCCCGGGTGATGTCTGTGGCGGGCAACGTCAAGATCGGCAACCACAAGTCCCCCATCGGCCTCATCCAGCAGTTCGAGTACCTCTACGCGTTCTTCTTCAAGAAGGCGGACTCACTGCTCAACGCCGTGTACATCGTCGGTGGGGCCGCAGCCTCCTACCGGCGCAGCATCATCGACGAGCTGGGCGGCTTCGACGAGACGATCATCACCGAGGACATCGAGATGTCCACCAGGATCCAGGACGCCGGCGGAAAGGTGCAGTACACGCCGAGGGCCGTGATCTGGACGGAGGGCGCCTCGGACGTGGCGGGCCTGGCCGGGCAGCGCCTGCACTGGAAGTACGGCCGCCTCATCACGTTCTGGCGCTACCGCTGGATGTTCCTCAGCATCGCGCCCCGGCACAACATGTGGCTGTCCTGGCTGGTGATGCCGGTGACCGTGATCGCCGATCTGCTGCTTCTCCTCGAGCCGTTGCTGCTGGCGCTCATCGTGGCGTACACGTGGGTGAGCCACGACTTCCTGCCGATCATCGTCTACATCGCCCTGCTCGCGGTGGTCCTCGTCTTCCAGGTGCTGACCGACGTGCGCCGGCGTCAGAGCCTCAACCTGCTGCTGGTGGCGCCGATCGCCTGGCTGCTGATCTACTTCGTCGACGCGATCGAGTTCCAGGCGCTCACCCGCAGTCTCCTACGCATCTCCCGACGGCAGGGACTCGACTGGCAGCGCTGGGAACGCTCCGGCGTCTTCAGCGGAGAACCAGTTCCTGAACTTCCGCCGCAGGTCGCCGAGTCGACAACAGCACCGCGCCGATCAGCGGAAGCGCGCCGAGCAGCCCCGCCGGACCCAGCCGCTCCCCCGGAACCAGGAAGGCCAGCGCGGAGCCGGTGACCGGCTCGAGCAGCGCCGTGCCCCATGCCACCCCGGCACGGACCAGGAGCACAATCCCGGATGTGAGGCAACCAGTGGAAGCACGCTGACACCCTACTCACGCCGTCTCCCGGGGGTATTACTCTGGGGGGGTGACAGCAGTGCAGCCAGACGGACGCAGACTCCTCAGAGTCGAAGCGAAGAACGCCGAGACACCGATCGAGCGAAAGCCCGCGTGGATCAAGACCACCGCGAAGATGGGCCCGAACTACCAGGATCTCCAGCAGATCGTGCGTTCGGGTGATCTCCACACCGTGTGCCAGGAGGCGGGTTGTCCCAACATCTACGAGTGCTGGGAAGACCGGGAATCCACGTTCCTCATCGGTGGGGACAGGTGCACCCGTCGCTGTGACTTCTGCCAGATCGAATCCGCCAAGCCGGAGGGTTACGACCCGGCCGAGCCGCTGCGCGTCGCCGCTTCCGTCAAGAAGATGGGGCTGCGCTACGCCACCATCACCGGCGTATGCCGCGATGACCTGCCCGACGAGGGCGCCTGGTTGTACGCGGAGACCATCCGGCAGGTCCACGGGGTCAACCCCGGCGTCGGCGTCGAGATGCTCGCGCCGGACTTCTCCGGCAAGGAGGAACTCCTCGCGCAACTCTTCGACGCACAGCCGGAGGTGTTCGCCCACAACGTCGAGACCGTGCCGCGCATCTTCAAGCGGATCCGTCCGGGCTTCCGCTACGAGCGCTCGCTCGAGGTGCTGAGGATGTCGCGCGATCGCGGGCTGGTCACCAAGTCCAACCTCATCCTGGGCATGGGCGAGACCCGCGAGGAGATCTCGGAGGCGCTGCAGGACCTGCACGACGCCGGTGCCGAGCTGATCACCATCACCCAGTACCTGCGCCCCAACGCGACGCTGCACCCCATCGACAGGTGGGTCACTCCGGAGGAGTTCGAGGAGCTGGATCAGGAGGCCCGCGAGATCGGATATTCTGGCGTGTTGTCCGGGCCGCTCGTTCGTTCTTCGTACCGAGCAGGCAGGCTGTACCGCACAGCGATGGACGCACGTAACAAGAACTGACACGAGAGGCTGTCATGGCGAAGAGCGAACGCGCGAAAGCCTTCGAGGCGAAGCAGAAGGCTGAGGCCCGCGCCGAGAAGGAGCGCAAGCGCAGTTCCACAGACCCCGCAGACTGGGGTCGTTGGCGCCAGCTTGTAGAGACCTACAAGATGAGCGCCAAGTACGACAAGGCGCTGCCCTGGCTGATGCTCGCAGGGTTCGTCGTGCCGTTCGCGCTGCTCCTGGTCGTGGGCTTCATCCTGAACCAGCCCCTCATCTGGGGCCTCGTCGGTGTGTCGGCCGGCTTCCTCGGTGCCATGGCGATCTTCGCCTGGCGGGCCCGCCGCGCCGTGTACAGCCGCTACGAGGGCCAGGCCGGCTCAGGTGAGGTGGCGCTGCAGATGCTGCCGAAGCAGTGGGTGTCTGATCCCGTCATCGCCGTGACCAAGAACATGGACGTCGTGCACCGCACACTCGGCCCCGGCGGCCTCATCCTGATCGGTGAGGGTGAAGCCGGCCGTCTGAAGCCGCTGCTGCAGGGTGAGAAGCGCAAGCATGAGCAGGTCGCCTACGGCGTCGAGGTCAAGACCATCCAGATGGGCAAGGCCGCCGGCCAGGTCCCGCTGGACCAGCTGGCCAGCCACATCAAGAAGATGCCCAAGGTGCTCACCCCCGCAAAGATCGGCGAGGTGCGCCAGCGCCTCCGTGCCCTGGACGCCATGCGCCCCAAGGCACCCATCCCGAAGGGTCCCATCTCGATGAAGGGCTCCCGAGCCGCCATGCGCGGCCGCTGACCTGTGGCCAACATCGTCAATCTCGAAGCCATCACGCACGGCTTCGGTACCCGCACCCTGCTCGACAACGTCTCCTGCGGCATCTCGGAGCGCGAGGTGATCGGCGTCGTCGGCCGCAACGGCGACGGCAAGACCACCCTGCTGCGGATCATGACCGGGGAACTGGAGCCAGATTCGGGGCGCGCCATCCGCGCCACCAACTCCTCCATCGGCGTCCTGCAGCAGCAGAGCGACCCCCGTCCCGGCGAAACGGTGCGCGACCGGATCGTCGGCGGTGAACCGGACCATGTCTGGGCGGCCGACGCCGGCAAGCGCGGCGTCGTGGAGGCGCTCCTGACCGACATCGGCCTGGAACGGCCCCTGGAGAAGTTGTCCGGTGGTGAGCGACGGCGGGTGGAGCTCGTCGCGGTCCTGCTCGGCCACCACGACCTCATCGTGCTCGACGAGCCCACCAACCACCTCGACGTGGAGGCCATCGCTTTCCTGGCGGAGTATCTCCGGGCCCGCACGCAGGCCGGCCTCGCCATGCTGTTGGTCAGCCACGACCGCTGGTTCCTCGACGCCGTGTGCACCCGCATCTGGGAGGTGCACGACGGCGTGATCGACGCCTACGACGGCGGTTACGCCGCCTACGTGCTCGCCCGCGTGGAGCGCCAGCGGGTCGCCGCGACGAACGAGGCGCGTCGGAAGAACCTCGCGCGCAAGGAACTCGCCTGGCTGCGCCGCGGCGCCCCTGCCCGCACGTCGAAGTCCAAGTTCCGCATCGAGGCCGCCAACGTCCTGATCGCCGACGAGCCGCCGCCACGCGACAAGCTGGCGCTCGAACAGTTCGCGGTGACCCGTCTGGGCAAGGACGTGTTCGACCTCATCAACGTCGACTACACGGTGCCGGACCGCACGCTGCTCGACAGGTTGACCTGGTCGATCGGTCCGGGAGACCGGATCGGACTGGTGGGCATCAACGGCGCGGGCAAGACCACCCTCCTCGACCTCCTGGCCGATGAACGTGACCCGGACAGCGGCAAGATCAAGCGCGGCAAGACCCTCCGGTTGGCCTACCTGTCGCAGGCCGTGGCCGAACTCGATGAGGACGACCGCGTGTTGTCGTCGGTGAAGCGGTTGCGGGAGGAGACGAAGCTGGCCACCGGTCGCGACGCCTCCGCGTCGTCGCTGCTGGAGGAGTTCGGGTTCACCGGCGACAAGTTGGTGGCCCGGATCGGTGACCTGTCGGGCGGCGAGCGCAGGAGGCTGCAGTTCCTGCGTCTGCTGCTGACCGAACCCAACGTCCTGCTGCTCGACGAGCCCACCAACGACCTGGACATCGACACCCTGACCGTCATCGAGGACTACCTCGACACCTGGCCGGGCACGCTGATCGTGGTCAGCCACGACCGGTACTTCCTGGAGCGCGTCACCGACGTGACCTACGCGCTGCTGGGCGACGGCACCTGCGTGCTGCTGCCGGGTGGCGTCGAGGAGTACCTGGACAGGCGACGGCGCGCCCAGGCCGCCGACGCGGCTGCCGCGCCTGGCCCGAGCGGGCCCGCCACCAAGTCCGACGCCGCTGCGGAGCGTCAGCGGAAGAAGGACCTCGCGCGGCTCGAGAGCCAGCTCGGCAAGGTCGAAGCGGAGATCGTCAAGCTGCACACGGCGATGACGGAGGCGGCCAGCGACTACCCGCGGCTGGCGAAGCTCACGGCTGACCTGCAGGCCGCCGAGGCCCGCAAGGACGACCTCGAAGAGGCGTGGCTCACCGCCGCTGAGTGACCGCAAGGCGGGCCGTGACCTGAGGTTGTCCCCCGGTTTCGGCCCGCAACTGCTCCAGGCTCCGCCCTCAGCCCAGCACCGCACCCTTGCTGGCCGAACCCACGAGCTTCTGGTACTTGCCCAGGACGCCGGTGGTGAACTTGGGCTTGATGGGGCGCCAGCCCTCCCTGCGGCGCGCGAGCTCCTCCTCGTCAACCTCGAGGTCGAGCGTCATGGTGCCGACGTCGAGACGGATCTGGTCGCCGTCACGGACGAACGCGATGGGCCCCCCGTCGACCGCTTCCGGCGCGACGTGGCCGACGCACAACCCGGTGGTGCCGCCGGAGAACCGGCCGTCGGTGAGCAGCAGGACGGTCTTGCCGAGGTTGGCACCCTTGATAGCCCCGGTGATGGCCAGCATCTCGCGCATGCCCGGGCCACCCTTGGGCCCCTCATAGCGGATGACCACCACGTCGCCGTCGGTGATGGTGCCGTTCTCCAGCGCATCGAGGGCGGCACGCTCACGTTCGAACACCCTGGCGGTGCCTTCGAACACATCGGTCTGGAAGCCGGCGGTCTTGACCACGGCGCCCTCCGGGGCGAGCGATCCGTGCAGGATGGTGATGCCGCCGCGCGGGGCGATGGCGTTGTCCAAGGACCGCAGCACCTTGCCGTCGGGGCGGCGGGGCGCCGACTCCTCAAGGTTCTCAGCGATGGTCTTGCCCGTGACGGTCATGCAGTCGCGGTTGATGAGCCCCGCCTCGTCGAGCAGCCGCATGATGACGGGCACGCCGCCCACCCGGTCGACGTCGTTCATGACGTAGCGCCCGTAGGGCTTGAGGTCGCCCAGGTGCGGCACCTTGGCCTGCATGCGGGTGAAGTCTGCCAGCGTGAGGTCCACGTCGGCCTCGTGGGCGATGGCCAACAGGTGAAGCACGGCGTTGGTGGACCCTCCGAACGCCATCACGACGGCGATGGCGTTCTCGAACGCCTCCTTGGTCATGATGTCCCTGGTGGTGATGCCCTGACGCAGCATCTCGACGACGGCCTCGCCGGCCTTGAACGCAGCGATGTCGCGCCTTGGGTCGACGGCCGGCGGCGCGGCTGAACCGGGGATCGACAGGCCCATGGCCTCTGCCACGCAGGCCATGGTGTTGGCCGTGTACATCCCGCCGCAGGCACCCTCGCCAGGGCAGATCGCCTTCTCGATCACGGTCACGTCCTCGCGCGACATCAGCCCTCTGGCGCAGGCTCCCACCGCCTCATAGGCGTCGATGATCGTGACCTCGCGTTCCTCCCCTGAGGAGAGCCGCGCCAGGCCGGGCATGATGGAACCGGCGTAGACGTAGACGGAGGCCAGGCCGAGGCGGGCGGCGGCCATCATCATGCCCGGCTCGGACTTGTCGCAGCCGGCCAGCAGCACGGATCCGTCGAGGCGTTCCGCCTGCATCACGATTTCGACGGAGTCTGCAATCGTGTCGCGGGAGACGAGTGAGTAGTGCATGCCGTCGTGGCCCATCGAGATGCCGTCGGAGACGGAGATGGTGCCGAATTCGAGCGGGAAACCACCCGCGGCGAACACACCCTCCTTGGCCTTCTTCGCGAGCCTGTCGAGGGAGAGGTTGCAGGGGGTGATCTCGTTCCAACTGGATCCCACGCCGATCTGGGGCTTGGCGAAATCGTCGTCACCGAGGCCGACGGCACGCAACATGCCGCGGGCGGCGGTGGCTTCCAAACCGTCGGTGACCTGGCGGGAGCGGGGCTTGATGTCCGGATGCTCTTCCATTCCCGGAGTCTACGGCCCCGTCCCCGTCACTGCCGTTCGTCGGGCGAAGTGCCGAACCGCTGACCCCTGTCGAGTGTGGCGACGGCAGCCATGTCGTCGTCGGTCAGCGTGAAGTGCTCCACCTCCAGGTTGCTGCGCAGCCGCTCGGGGTTCGTCGACTTCGGGATGACCGCGTTGCCCAACTGCAGGTGCCACCGGATGATGGCCTGCGCCGGGGTGACGCCGTGCCTGGCCGCGATGGCGCGGATCAGCGGGTCTTCCAGCACATGGCCGCGGCCCAGCGGGCTCCACGCCTGCGTGACGATGCCGTGCTCCCGGTGGTAGTTCCGGAGGCCCTCCTGTTGTAGGTAGGGGTGGAGCTCCACCTGATTCACGACGGGGGCCACCCCCGTCTCCGCGATGATCCTTTCGATGTGCTCCTCCGTGAAGTTGGACACCCCGATGGAGCGGACGCGCCCCGCCTCCCGCAGCTCGATGAGGGTGCGCCACACGTCGACGAACTGGTTCCGGTTGGGGCGGGGCCAGTGGATCATGTAAACGTCGACGGCCGTGCCCAGCGCCTTCTCCGTCGCCTCGAAGGAGGCGAGCACCGCGGCGCGGTCCTGGCTCTCCTCGCCCCAGAACTTGCTGGTGACGGTGAGGAGCGAGCGGTCGATGTCGACGCGGCGCAGCGCGTTGCCCAGTTCGACCTCGTTGCCATAGAACTCGGCACCGTCGACCAGCCGGTAGCCGGCGGCGACACCGGCGACCACCACCTCCTCCGTCTGCTCCGGCGGAACCTTGTAGAGGCCGAAGCCGAGCGCAGGCATGCGGAAACCGTCGAGGAGTTGCAGGTCGTCTGTCATGGGCCCGATTCTGCCACCCCCGGCCGGCGCCCGGCTTAGACTCGGGGCATGGATCTCCATCCCGCACTGCAGCCCCTGGCAACGCTCGTCGGCACCTGGGAGGGCGCTGGGCACGGGGAATACCCGAGCATCCGGCCCTACGGCTACATCGAAGAGATCACGTTCAGCAACATCGGCAAACCGTTCCTCGAGTACCGGCAGCGGACCTGGAATTCGGACAACGCGCTGATGCACGTGGAGACGGGCTACCTGCGCCTCCCCTCCCCTGACAGGGTGGAGTTCGTGTTGGCGCTGCCCACCGGCCAGGTGGAGCTCGCCGAAGGACATCTCACGGTGGCGGACGGTGTCGTGCAGCTCTACCTGGAGGGCAGGATCCTCAACTCCTCGACGGCGAAGACCGTCAACGCGTCCGCCCGCCGCTACTCCCTCATCGACGACGAACTGGCCACCAGCTTCGACATGGCCGCCGGGGAATACCCCCTGCAGCGTCACCTGACCTCTGAACTGACAAGAACCAGGTAGCGGCTCGGCACTGCACCCACCCGCCGCACGACGCCCCTGGGCGAGACCACTAGCAGGTGCCCGTCCGCGCACCCTCCAACAGCGTGGCGAGTCGCTCCCGCGCCGCAGGCGCAAGGCCACCAGGGGACGGCGTTGGCGCAGGCACGGTCGCGCCAGCGGGCGGCGTGGGAGCCGTTCCACCCATACCGGCCAGCGGGAGGCTCATCTCCCCCCGCTCGAGTTTCCCGCGGGCCTTCGCCGACATCCGATGCGACAGGCCGGCCTCGACGAGCGCCGCGATCCAGGATCCGCAGCGCCGCTGGATCAGGGGCGCTGGTGCGTCGTCGGTCTGGCGATGGGTCTCATAGGCCTGTACTGTCACCGGACCCGTGAACAGGGAAGCGACGCGGCCCAGGGAGGCGAGTGCGTCGTCGTGGGTCACCACATTGCGCGGGGCATCCCCTGGGACGACGTCCAGAATCGACTCCGCCCATGCCCAGGACGCGTCCCTGTCTGCCGCGTAACGCATGATGTCGCGGACCTTGAGCAACACATCGGACCATCCACCCAGTCGCTGCCTGACCAGGGCGCCACTCCCCAGACCACTGCTGCGTGCGTAGTTCTCATACCCGAGAAAGGAGTAGCTCTCGAGATCCGCCGTCAGGAATTCGACGAGGGAGGCCCACAGTTCTTCGTCGGAAATAACGGGACGAGTGCCTCCCCTCTCCCCCACGTACTGCCCAAGACCCGCCAAGGCCATGGCCTCGTTCCAACTCCCCAACCGTATGGCCACGGTCTGTTTACCGGGTAGACCGCGCGCCTTGGCCCACTCCGAGTAATCGTCACCCGTGTGCTGGTGCGTCTGGGCTCCCCACTCGGCCAGAGCGCTGAGCAGTTCCTCTGGGCTGACCCGTGTCGAGCCGTCACGTTGTTGAGGTTCGTGAACCGGGCGGCGATGAGCGAGATGGCGCCGAACCACGGCTGTGTCCAGATCCAGCCACTCTGCCAGTTCGTCCACCGTCATTTCCGGATGAGCCAGCGACGCGCCGATAACGTGGCGCGCCACACGACGCTCCCGCCGCTCGCGAGCGGCGCGCTGCTCAGCACGCAGGTCTCCCATGTTGACGCCAGCCACCGCGGCAATCTGACGCACGCGCTCCCGGCTGACACCGAAGACATCCCCGACCGCTTGGAGCGTGCAGCCCGCCTTGAGCCCTTCGATCATGATCGCGTCGCGGTGGCGTTCCAAGTGCACACCGGACAGACTCTGTGTCCAGTCGAGCCACTCATCCGCATCCATGTCGGCCGGAGGCCTCCACACCGATTCCATGCTTCCCCCTGCTGTCGGCAACTGGTCGCAGCCTAACGTCCACTACTGACAAAGCCGACTGTCATACCGTCGGTCTAAGCTCGCCGACATGTACAGGACACTGGCCGTCTCCGGATACCGGTCGCTGCGCGACGTCTCCATCCGGCTCGGCAGGGTCACCGTCGTCACGGGCCCCAACGGATCGGGAAAGTCGAGCCTCTACAAGGCCATGCGGCTCCTCGCCGGCTGCGCGTTGGGCGACGCGGTGGCCTCGCTGGCGCGCGAGGGCGGTCTGTCATCGGTGCTGTGGGCCGGCCCCGAGTCGCTCCAGGGCGCCCGGCGCACCGGGCTGGTGCAGGGCACCGTCAGGAGCGGGCCGGTGTCACTCAAGTTGGGCATCGGCGCCGATGCGCTCAGCTACCTCATCGATCTCGGGCTGCCCCAGCAGGGCCTGAGCGCCTTCGACCGAGATCCGGAGATCAAGCGCGAGGTCGTCTGGGGCGGCCCCCTCATGCGCGCCTCCACCCTCGCCGCCCGCCGGAGGCGCGGTCTGGTGGAGGTCCGCGACGAGGGCCCCTGGGAGGAACTGCCCTTCCAACTGGCGCCCCACCAGTCCATGCTCCTCGACCTTCCCGAACTCCGGGCGCTGCGGGACGAGCTCGCGGCCTGGCGCTTCTACGACACCCTGCGCACGGATGCCGGGGCCCCCGCCAGGCAGCCGCGGGTGGGCACCCGCACCTGGGCGCTGGCCGGCGACGGCGCCGATGTGGCTGCGGCCCTGCAGACGATCCGCGAACATGGGCGCGAACCCATCGGCCAGTTCATCGAGGACGCCTTCCCCGGCAGCAGTCTGGAGGTCCCCGTCGCCGACGGGATCTTCGAACTGGCGCTCCACCAGCCCGGCATGCTGCGGCCCTTGCGGGCCGCCGAACTGTCGGACGGCACGCTGCGCTATCTCATGTGGTTGGCAGCGCTACTGGCCCCGGCCCGCCCTCCTCTGATGGCCCTGAACGAACCCGAGAACAGCCTCCACCCCACCCTCATCGCGCCGCTCGGGCGCCTCATCGCACGCTCGGCGGCAGAGACACAGGTCGTCGTGGTGACCCATTCACAGGCGGTCATCCAGGCGCTCACCCGCGCGGTGCCCGAGGAGGACCTGGAGTTGGTGGAGCTGGTCAAAGACACAGGTGAAACGGTCGTTGCAGATCAGGGCCTACTGTCGCGCCCGAGCTGGGAATGGGGCCGTCGGTGAGCTCCGCACGGGCGGTCCTTCCATACCCCCTGGGGGTATGGTAACGTCGGTGGCATGACTGCTCACCAGCATCACGGGCACCCCGCCCCCACTGCGCCAGAAGCGCGGGGTCACGACGATCACACGGATCATTCCGGCATGACCCACGGGGCGCCCCCCGAGAGCACCGGCCCCGAAGGCCACGGGGGCCGTGGCGGTCACGCCGGCCACGCAGCCCACTTCGGCCGTCTGTTCTGGATCATGCTCGCCCTGGGCGTCCCGGTCGTCGCGCTGTCGCCGATGTTCGCCCACCTGATCGGCTACGACCTCCCTGGCTGGGCCATCTGGGTGGCGGCGCTCCTCGGCACGGTGATGTACGTCTGGGGCGGTCAGCCGTTCCTGACGGGAGCCGTCAGCGAGATCAGGCTGCGGAAGCCCGGCATGATGCTGCTGATCGGGCTCGCCATCACCGTCGCATTTCTGGCCTCATGGAGCGCGACGCTGGGCATCCTCCACCACGAACTGGAGTTCTGGTGGGAACTGGCGCTGCTGATCGTCATCATGCTGCTCGGCCACTGGGTGGAGATGCGCTCGCTGGCGCAGACCACCTCAGCGCTCGATTCGCTCGCCGCACTGCTGCCGGACGAGGCCGAACGCGTCCTCGACGGCGGCGTGGAGAAGGTCTCCCCCTCTGCCCTGGCAACAGGCGACATCGTGATCGTGCGGCCCGGTGGCCAGGTGCCCGCCGACGGCAGGATCACCCAGGGCTCAGCGAGCATGGACGAGTCGATGATCACCGGCGAGTCCAAGCCAGTGGCCCGCAGCGAGGGCGACCAGGTCGTCGCAGGCACCATCGCCACAGACTCGGGCATCCGCCTCCAGGTCACCGCTGTCGGCGACGACACCGCCCTCGCCGGCATCCAGAAGATGGTCCTCGACGCCCAGAACTCCTCGTCGAAGGCACAGCGGATCGCGGACCGGGCGGCGGCCTGGCTGTTCTGGTTCGCCCTCGGTGCCGCCGTGATCACCGCCATCGCGTGGACCGTGCTCGGCGTGCCTGACCAGGCGATCGTCCGCACCATCACGGTGCTCGTGATCGCCTGCCCCACGCCCTGGGCCTGGCCATCCCGCTGGTGGTGTCGATCGCCACCGAGCGCGCCGCCAAGGCGGGCGTCCTGGTCAAGGACCGGCTCGCCCTTGAGGCGATGCGCACCGTCGACGCGGTCCTGTTCGACAAGACCGGCACGTTGACGGTGGGCGCCCCGGTTGTCGCGGCGGTGCACGCCGTCGGACGCTCCGACGACGAGGTCCTCGCCCTGGCCGCAGCCGCGGAGACCGACTCCGAACACCCCCTTGCCAAGGCGATCCTCCGGCGCGCGGCAGAGCGCGGCATTCAGGTGCAGCAGGCACATGACTTCTCGTCCTCCCCCGCCGTCGGCGTCAGCGCCCTGGTTGAGGGACGACGCGTCCAGGTGGGCGGCCCCCACCTCTTGTCCCAGGAGACCGCAACGGCACTTCCGGTCAGCGAGACCTGGGCGTCCTCGGGAGCCACCATCCTGCACGTGCTGGTCGACGGTGAGCCCATCGGTGCACTGCAGGTCGCCGATGAGATCCGCCCCGAGTCCCGGGCGGCCGTCGAGGCGCTCCGCCAGCGCGGGGTCACCGTCGTGATGATCACCGGCGACGCCCGGGCGGTGGCGGAATCGGTGGCCGCAGACCTCGGCATCGAGCGGGTCTTCGCGGGGGTCCGCCCGGAGGACAAGGCAGGGAAGGTGCAGGAACTGCAGCGGGAGGGGCGGACGGTGGCGATGGTCGGCGACGGCGTCAACGACGCACCTGCCCTTGCCCAGGCCGACGTCGGCATCGCGATCGGCGCGGGCACCGACGTCGCGATCGGGTCCGCCGGCGTGATCCTCGCCGGAGACGACCCCCGGGCCGTCGTCTCCGTCATCGAGTTGTCGCGCGGCGCCTACCGCAAGATGAAGCAGAACCTGTGGTGGGCGGCCGGGTACAACCTGGTGGCCGTACCGCTCGCCGCGGGCACGCTCGCCGCAGCGGGCGTCACCCTGCCGATGTCGGTGGGCGCCATCCTGATGTCCCTCTCGACGGTGGTGGTGGCCCTGAACGCGCAGCTGCTGCGCCGCCTGGACCTGGACCCCGCCTCCGTTACGCGCCGACAGCGCGCTTGATCAGGTCGGAGACCCTCTTCTCCACCTGCGCCGTCCACGCCGGGATCGCGAACGCGGAGGGCCAGATGTCGCCGTCGTCGAGCTTGGCGCTGTCGTTGAAGCCGAGGGTGCCGTAGCGGGTGCCGAACTTCTTCGCCGGTTGGAAGAAGAAGACGATCTCCTTGCCCACCATGTAGGCAGGGAACCCGTACCAGGTCTTGCACCCCATGTCGGGCGCGACCTCCTTCACCAGCGCGTGGAGGGACTCGGCGATCGCCTTGTCGTCGCCCTCCATCTCGGCGATCTTCGCCAGCACATCGGCTTCGGGGTCCTTGGTGGAGCGCGCCCGCTTCAGCTCAGAGGCGCGTTCCTTCATGGCGGCCTTCTCCTCGGCGGAGAAGGTGTCTGCAGCAGCGTCGGTGCGTTTCTTGGTGGCCATGGCGAAATCCTGCCACGCCGAGCGTGCTATTTACGATTGATGACAACAGTTCCGAGCAACAGATCTGTCATGGCACGCCGCTCGGCGCCGATCACGACCGCCGGGATGACGAGGCACTTCAGCGCGGTGCGCACGACGGCGCGCCACCAGCCGACGTGCCGGCCGTCGAGCCGCGCGATCCCGATCCGGGCGATGAGCTGACCGAACGAGCCACCGGTGAGCGCTGTGAGGATGCTCGCCTCCACGAAGTACACCGCCAGGATCATGAACGACCTCCACCCGGTGCCCGTCATCACCTCGATGCCGAAGACCGCTATCGCCACCAGCATGCTGGCGGCCCAGTCGCCGATCATGGCGGCGATACGCGCGCGCCACGACGCGAGCGAGCCACGGCCACGCTCGGGCAGACCGATGGTCTGGCCCGGATAGGTGGTGGTGTCAGTCACGCGGCGCAGCCTACCAGCGGCTCCCCTGCACGCCGTCGGTGAACAGGTTTCGCGGAGTCTTCGGGGACGTGCCATGATCTGTCCATGCTGATGCTCGTCGGTCGACTGTGGGTCGATCTCTGCCGCGTTCCTGCCGGCACCTGTCTGCGCTGACGCGGACCCCTCCCGACGTTCATCCCACCCCAGCTTTCAAGGAATCCTCATGTCCACCATCATCGAGGCGCGCTCTGACGCGCCCACCCGCGAACCCCGCAAACCCTTCTACACCGGCCTCGGCTTCCAGATCGCCGCAGGCCTCGTCGTCGGCCTGATCCTGGGATTCATCGCGCTCGGCATCGGTGCGCCCGCCGAGGGCGAGCGCAACTGGCTCACCGGCCTTCTCTACGAAGTGGGCTCGGCCTACGTCAAGCTCCTCATGCTGCTCGTCGTGCCGCTCGTGGTCACCGCCGTGATCTCCTCGATCGCCCGCCTGCAGCAGGTCAGGAACGCCGCCCGGCTCGCCGTCCAGACGCTCGTGTGGTTCGCCATCACCGCCCTGGCCAGCGTCATCGTCGGCATCGTCGTCGGCCTGCTGTCCAAGCCGTGGCTGACCGCCGGGGTCTCCGGCGACGCCGCCGAACTCCCCAGCCGCCAGGGCGACTGGGCCGCGTTCCTGCTCGGTCTGGTACCCAGCAACATCTTCGGCCTCAGCGTCAGCGCCAGCACCACCGCAGAGGGCGCCGTGACCGCTTCCCCGAGCTTCTCGGTGCTGCAGATCCTCCTCATCTCGATCCTCTTCGGCATCGCCGCGGTCAAGGTGGGCGACAAGGCCGCGCCGTTCGTCGGCTTCATGGAGTCGGCGCTGTCCGTCATCCAGAAGGTCCTGTGGTGGATCATCCGCCTGGCCCCCATCGGCACCGCTGCCCTCGTCGGCCGCGCCGTCGCCACCTACGGCTGGACCTCGCTGGCGTCGCTCGGCTCCTTCGTTCTGGCCCTCTACGTGGGCCTGGCCGTGATCTGGGTGGTCGTGTACCCCGCCGTGCTGAAGTTCAACGGCCTCGACGTGGCGCAGTTCTACCGCAACGTGTGGCCCGCCATCTCGCTGGGCTTCGTGACCCGCTCCTCGATGGGCACCATGCCCGTCACCGAGCAGGTCGTCGAGCGCAACCTGGGCGTGCAGCGCCAGTACGCCAGCTTCGCCGTGCCGCTGGGCGCGACCACGAAGATGGACGGCTGCGCCGCGGTCTTCCCGGCCATCGCCGCGATCTTCATCGCCCAGTTCTACGGCATCGACCTGAACCTCACGCACTACCTGCTGATCGCGTTCGTCGCCGTCCTCGGCTCCTCGGCCACCGCCGGCACCACCGGCGCGACCGTCATGCTGACCCTCACGCTGTCCACGCTGGGCCTCCCGCTCGAGGGCGTCGGCCTGCTGCTCGCGGTTGAGCCCATCGTCGACATGGGCCGCACGGCCCTCAACGTCACCGGCCAGGCGCTGGTCGCGGCGGTCGTGGGCAAACGCGAAGGCGTGCTGGATCAGGAGATCTACGACGCGCGTCCGCAGTTCGCCGCCTGACACACGCAAGCTGAGAGGGGTCCGGGCCACGCCCGGGCCCCTCTGTCGTTGTGCTGAGGGGCCTTCGATACCGGGAAAGCTGTAACAGGGCCGTTACCCACCGGCAACTGCCGGGCAAAGATAGGCTCATATCGTTTGGACTCGTCAACCGAGACGTAAAGGCTATCCACATGTTCCAAGGCGCAGACGACCTACTGGCTTACATCAAGGAAGAGAATGTCGAGACGATCGACGTGCGCTTCTGCGACCTGCCCGGGGTCATGCAGCACTTCACCGTCCCAGCGACCGCCTTCGGGCCCGAGGTCTTCGAAGATGGCCTGGGGTTCGATGGTTCCTCCATCACCGGCTTCCAGAAGATCCATGAGTCCGACATGGCCCTGCTGCCGGATCCCACCACGGCCTACCTGGACCCGTTCCGCAAGTCGAAGACGATGAACGTCAACTTCTTCGTGCACGACCCGCTGACCAAGGAGCCCTACTCCCGTGACCCGCGCAACATCGCGCGCAAGGCGGAGGCGTTCCTGGGGTCCACCGGCATCGGCGACACCGCCTTCTTCGCCCCCGAAGCGGAGTTCTACGTCTTCGACGACATCAGGTTCGAGACGTCGGCGAACTCGTCGTACTACCACATCGACTCCGAGGCGGGCGCATGGAACACGGGGCGGATCGAGGACGGCGGCAACCGCGGCTACAAGGTGAGCTACAAGGGCGGCTACTTCCCCGTCGCGCCCGTGGACCACTTCGGGGACCTGCGCGACGACATCGTGCGCCACATGGGCAACGCCGGCCTCGAGGTCGAGCGTGCGCACCACGAGGTCGGCACCGCCGGCCAGGCCGAGATCAACTGGCGCTTCGACACGCTGCTCAAGGCCGCCGACGACGTCATGAAGTTCAAGTACCTCGTGAAGAACACGGCGTGGGAGGCGGGCAAGACCGCCACGTTCATGCCGAAGCCCATCTTCGGCGACAACGGCTCCGGCATGCACGTCCACCAGTCCATCTGGGAGAACGGCAAGCCGCTGTTCTACGACGAGAACGGTTACGCCGGTCTGTCCGACATGGCCCGCTGGTACATCGGTGGCCTGCTGAAGCACGCGCCCGCCCTGCTGGCCTTCACCAACCCGTCGGTGAACTCGTTCCACCGCCTGGTGCCCGGCTTCGAGGCCCCGGTCAACCTGGTCTACTCGCAGCGCAACCGCTCGGCGTGCATCCGCATCCCGATCACCGGTTCGAACCCGAAGGCCAAGCGCATCGAGTTCCGCTGCCCGGACCCGTCGTCGAACCCGTACCTGGCGTTCGCGGCAATGCTGCTGGCCGGCGTCGATGGAATCCAGAACCGCATCGAACCGCTGGCCCCCATCGACAAGGACCTCTACGAACTGCCGCCGGACGAGCATGACCAGGTGCCCACGGTGCCCGGTTCGCTGGGTGCGGTGCTCGAGGAGCTCGAGGCTGACCACGAGTTCCTCTACGCCGGTGACGTGTTCACTCCGGACCTCATCGAGACGTGGATCGAACTGAAGCGCGCTGAGATCCAGGCCATCGCGATGCGCCCGCACCCCCACGAGTTCGAGCTGTACTACGCACTCTGAGCCGGTCGCCGGTATTTCGAGGGAGATTGCTGCCACATCGACGCCACAGGGCGCGATGTGGCGGGAATCTCCCTCGTACTGTCTGATCCATCCTTCGATAGAGCCTCGGTCGTCGCGACAGAGCGATGTTTACATCTAGGCTGCAACCGTGAAAACCTCCCGTGCCCTGCGCGTCGTCATCGCCGTTGTCATCACCCTCGTCTGGCTGGTGGGCGCCGGCATCGGTGGACCCTACTTCGGCAGGATCTCCGAAGTGGCGCAGAACGATTCCGCACAGTTCCTCCCTGCAGGGGCTGAGTCGACGCGGGTCGACGAGCGCTACCTCGATTTCGTCGACAGCGACACTCTTCCCGCCATCGTGATCTTCACCGCAGAGGATCCCCTCACAGAGGCCCAGTTGGGCGATCTGGGCGCACTGGCCCAGAAGCTCGGCGACGAGCGGAGCGTGCTGAGCACCTCTCCCTTGCTGCCCTCTGAGGATGGTAAGGCGGCACAGCTCTTCCTGGGCGTGGATCCAGACCTTGAGCAGGGCGAGGCGGTGTCCGAGCTTCGCGAGACCCTGAGGGCAGAGACGCCCGCGGGCGTCGAGCAGCATGTCACGGGTCCTGCCGGCTTCACCGCGGACATCGCCGACGCATTCTCGGGCATCGACGGCCTGCTGTTGCTCGTGGCGCTGGGGGTCGTGCTGGTCATCCTGCTGATCGTCTACCGATCCCTGATCCTGCCCTTCGCCGTGCTCTCCACCAGCCTCTTCGCGCTGTGCGTGGCGTTGCTCGTGAACTGGTGGTTGGCCAAGGCAGACGTTCTGGTGCTCACGGGTCAGACGCAGGGCATCTTGTTCATCCTCGTCATCGGCGCGGCCACAGACTACTCACTGCTCTACACCGCCAGGTACGCCGAGGAACTCAAGCGCCATCAATCCAAGGCCACAGCCACATGGCGAGCCATCAGGGGCGTCGTGGAACCTGTCCTGGCCTCGGGCGGCACAGTCATCGCTGGCCTGTTGTGCCTGTTGCTGAGCGACCTGGGTTCAAACCGGTCACTGGGGCCCGTCGCGTCCATCGGCATCGCATTCGCCATGCTGGCCGCGCTCACCCTGCTGCCCGCCCTCCTCTACCTGATGGGCCGCGCCTCGTACTGGCCGCGCCGGCCACGGTTCCTCCCCGATCGCACCGACGAGGACGAGATGAACCAGGGCGTCTACGCCAAGACGGCGCGGTTCGTCTCCCGCAAGCCGCGCACGGTGTGGATCGTCTGCGTGCTCCTGCTGGCCGCAGGCGCGGCCTTCGTGCCCACCTTGAAGGCCGACGGCGTCCCGCCGAGCGACTTCGTGCTGGGCGCCTCTGACGCCAGGGATGGTCAGGAGAAGCTGGGTGAGCACTTCCCCGGCGGCTCGGGCACCCCGGTGCGGGTGTTGACTGAGGAGGCCAATTTCGACTCTGTAGCCGCGGCGCTTCTCGCCACGGACGGCGTCGATTCGGTGTCCGTGGTGGCGGCCGATTCGCCGGCAGGCACCGCGCTCGTCACTGAGGATGGCATCCAGGCTTTCGGGCCTCCCGGCACCCCGGCACCTGCACCCACAGTGAACGACGGCGAGGTCATGCTGCTCGCCACGCTGGCGGATGCTCCCGACAGCGACGCCGCCATCGACGTCGTACGTTCCCTCCGCACCGAATTCGGGGGTACTGCCGGAGTCGGCGGTCGAACCGCTGTCGACATGGACACCCGCGACACCTCCGCGAAGGACCTGGCCCTGATCATCCCCATCGTCCTGGTGGTGATCCTGCTGATCCTCATCTTCCTGCTCCGCAGCATCCTGGCGCCCGTGCTCCTCATCGCCACCACAGCGCTCAGCTTCGGCACGGCCATGGGTACCGCCGCAATCGTGTTCAACCACATCCTCGACTTCCCGGGCGCGGACCCCTCGGTGCCGCTCTACGGGTTCGTCTTCCTCGTCGCGCTGGGTATCGACTACAACATCTTCCTGATGACCCGCGTACGCGAGGAGACCGTGAAGCACGGCACCCGACGGGGAATCCTGCGAGGTCTGGCCGTCACCGGTGGTGTGATCACCTCTGCCGGCCTCGTGCTCGCGGCGACCTTCGCGGCCCTGGCGGTGCTGCCCATCCTGTTCCTGGTGCAACTGGCCTTCATCGTCGCGTTCGGCGTTCTGCTCGACACGTTCCTGGTGCGCACCCTGCTGGTGCCGGCGCTCACCTACGACATCGGCTCGGCCATCTGGTGGCCGTCGAAGCTCCGCAAGAAGGGCTGATTCAGGCGGGGCACACCTGCAGGTGCGGATCTGCCTGCTCGGCGTCCCGGAGGGCGCGGGCGGCAGCTTCCCTGTCTGCCACGACGAGGCGCCGGTGCTGGTAGCGCCAGGCGATGAGCAGCGGGATCAGTGCGGCCACCCAGGCAGCCGGTGCCGCCAGGATCACGGCGATGAACCCGACGTGAGGGACCACGAAGAGGCCGATGACGCCACGGGCCACGAGCTCGAGCACGCCGGCCATCGTCGGGGCCATCGTCGAGCCGAGGCCCTGGATCACGTGGCGGATCACGAACAGGACAGCAAGGATCGCGTACAGGGCCGCGTTGATGACCAGGTACCGGTGGGCCATGTCCACAACCTGCGGTTCCCCCTCGCCCAGGAACATCCGGACCATCAGCGTGCCCCCGAAGAAGATCGCCACCCCGAGCACAAGCGCCATGCCCATGGCCAACAGGAGCGCCTGCCGCACGCCGGTGAGGATCCTGCGCCACTGCCGGCCGCCGGCGTTCTGGGCGACGTAGGTGGTCATCGCAACGCCGACGGTGGCCAGCGGGATCACCGCCACCTGATCCACGCGCATGGCCGCGGTGAAGGCGGCCACCGCGTCGGTACCCAGCCCGTTGATGCCGAACTGCAGCAGCGCGGCGCCGATGGCGATGATCGACATCTGGAACCCGAGGGTGAGGCCGAGCTTGGTCGACTCCCTCAGCTTGGGCATCTCCAGCCGCCAGTCGGCCCGGTGCAGGTGCAGGTTGGGCATCCGGCGCCAGATGAGGATGAGGCACAGCAACACCGACACCGTCTGGGCGATCAGCGTGGCCAGCGCGGCGCCCCCCACTCCCGTGCCCAGCACCGCGATGAACACGACCACCAGCACCACGTTGAGGACGGTGGAGATGATGAGGAACACCAGCGGGGTCCGGCTGTCGCCCAGGGCGCGGATGACGGAGCTGAGGTAGTTGAACGCCACCGTGGCGAACGAGCCGCTGAACAGCACGACGAGGAACGTGGTCGACTGGGGCATCAGTTCCTCGGGCGTGCCGAGCCACGTCAGCAGCGTGCGGGCCCCCAGCGTGCCGATCAACGTGATCACCAGCGCCACCACGGCGCTGATCAGGACACCCCGCGCCACGGCGCGGCGCATCCCCGGCAGGTCCTGGGCCCCGAAAGCGCGGGCCACCGGGATCGCCAGACCCGCGGAGCAGCCGATCGCGAAACCGAACAGCAGGAACTGAAGGCTGCCGGACGCTCCGACCGCGGCCAAGGCATCGACACCCAGCAGGCGTCCGACGACGATGGCGTCGGAGACGGCATAGGCCTGCTGGAACAGGTTGCCGATCAGCAGCGGGAGCGTGAAGAGCACGATGAGCCGGAGGGGCGATCCGACGGTGAGGTTTTTGGCCATGCAGGACCTTCTGGGAAGTTGGGATGAATGGGACCGCGTCGTGGTGCATCGGGTCGTAGGACTCTCGGGTCCGACGCTCTGCGGCGATCAGCGACAAATTGTATTGCCATAGCCCAAACAACTCAACTCGGCAAGTTTCCCGCGCCGGCACCATCGTGGACGCCCTACCCGCCTCTTCGGCGGAGCGTCCACCGCGTAGGCTGACCCGCATGGTTCGTGCAATTGTGGTTCGTGAGGCAGGCTCTGCGATAGAAGAGGTCGGCGAGGAGTTCCTCGACGGTGACGGCGGGATCGTCGTCGACGTGAAGTTCTCGGATCTAAACTACAAGGATGCGCTCGCGGTCACCGGCCGTCCCGGCGTGGTGCGCAAGCACCCCCTGGTCGCGGGCATCGATCTGGTCGGCCGCGTCGCCGAGTCAGACGATGAGAGGTTCTCCCCCGGCGACTGGATCATGCTCAACGGCGCCGGCCTCTCCGAGACCGAGCACGGTGGCTACGCCACGCGGGCGAGGATCAGCGGCGAGTACGCCGTCGGCCTCCCCGAGGGCCTCTCCCCCGAACAGGCTGCGGCGCTCGGCACCGCCGGCTACACCGCCGCCCTGGCCGTGCTGCGGATCCTGAGCGAGAACATCATGCCGGACGACGGCCCGGTGCTGGTCACCGGCGCCACCGGCGGCGTCGGCTCCATCGCCACCCAACTGCTCTCCAACGCCGGTTATGTCGTCTACGCGACCACCGGCAGGGCGGAGCAGCTGGGCGACTACCTGCGCAGCATCGGCGCCGACGAGGTCATAAACCGCGCCAACCTCAGCGAGCCCGGCCGGCCGCTCCAGAAGGCCACCTACTCCGCCGTGGTGGACTCCGTGGGCGGACAGACGCTGGCCAACGCCATCGCCCAGACCAACAAGGGTGGTCTGGTGGCCGCCTGCGGCCTGGCCGGCTCCCACGATCTGCCCACCACCGTCATGCCGTTCATCCTGCGGGGCGTCACCCTCGCGGGCATCGATTCCGTGTGGGCCAACCTCGACGACCGGGCCGACGCCTGGCGCATCCTCGCCCGCGGGCTCCAGCTGGACATGCTCGACGCGATCACGGAGCGGGTGGACCTCGACGGCGTGCGCGCAGCCGCGGAAGAGATGATGGCCGGCCAGCGCCACGGCCGCACGCTCGTCACCATCTGACCGGACTGTTCATCGGGCTTTTTCCTTCTTTGGATTGTTTCCAGAAAAGGCGCTAAGGTTCCTGTCATGCACGATTGGCCCACCGCACTCAAGGACGCCGGCATGCGCGTCACTGCGGGCCGCGTTGCCGTCCTGACAGTCCTGGCAGACCACCCGCACATGCGGGTCGGCGACGTGACGGAGGCGGTGCGGGAACGCACCGGCAGCGCGTCCGTCCAGGCGGTCTACGACAACCTCGCCGCCCTCCACTCCCACGGCCTCATCAGACGCGTGGAACCCGCCGGACAACCGCCGCGCTACGAGTTGGAGAACGGCGACAACCACCATCACCTGATGTGCCGCAGCTGCGGAGACATGCGTGATGTCCCGTGCGCCGTCGGCGCCGCCCCCTGTCTTTCCGCAGCGGATGACCACGGCTTCGTCATCGACGAGGCCGAGGTCATCTACTGGGGAACCTGTGCAAATTGCAACGAAAGGTAAAAATGACCCAGTTCTCCGGCGAGTACCAGCCCACCGGCCCTTCGACCCGCTTGAACGGCGCCCCCGCAGAGTCGGATGCCCACTCCCTGACCGTCGGCAACGACGGCCCGATCGTCCTGCACGACGTCCACCTGGTCGAGCAGCTCGCCCACTTCAACCGCGAGCGGGTGGCGGAGCGCAGCCCCCACGCCAAGGGCTCGGGCGCCTTCGGCACCTTCACGGTCACCCAGGACGTCACGAAGTACACCAAGGCGGCCCCGTTCCAGCCCGGCGCCGAGACCCGCATGCTGACGCGCTTCTCCACCGTCGCCGGCGAGCAGGGCTCCCCCGACACCTGGCGCGACGTGCGTGGCTTCTCCGTGCGCTTCTACTCCACCGCCGGCAACCTCGACATCGTGGGCAACAACACGCCGGTGTTCTTCGTCAAGGATCCGCTGAAGTTCCCCAACTTCATCCGTTCGCAGAAGCGCCACCCCGCCACCGGCCTGCGCAACACGAACATGCAGTGGGACTTCTGGACCAACTCGCCGGAGACCGCCCACCAGGTCACCTACCTCATGGGCGACCGGGGCCTGCCGGCCACCTGGCGCCACATGCACGGTTTTTCGTCCCACACCTACATGTGGGTCAACGCCCAGGGCGAGAAGTTCTGGGTGAAGTACCACTGGCGCAGCAACCAGGGTGAGAAGAACCTCACCAACGCCGAGGCCCAGCGGCTGGCCGGCGAAAACGCCGACTTCCACCGCGCCGACCTGTTCGACGCCATCGGGCGCGGCGAGTTCCCGTCGTGGACGCTGCACATGCAGGTCATGCCGTACGAGGAGGCGAAGACCTACCGCTTCAACCCGTTCGACCTCACCAAGATCTGGTCCCACAAGGACTACCCGCTGATCGAGGTCGGCGTCATGGAACTCAACGAGAACCCGGTCAACTTCTACGCGCAGATCGAGCAGGCAGCGTTCTCGCCGTCGAACTTCATCCCGGGCACCGGCATCTCGCCGGACAAGATGCTCACCGCCCGCGTGTTCGCCTACCCGGACGCCCAGCGCGCCCGCATCGGCTCGAACTTCCACCAGCTCCCGGTGAACCAGCCCATCACGCAGACGAACAACTTCGCCGAGCAGGGCCACATGCAGTACCTGCACACGGGCGCGGCCCCGGTCCACACCTTCAACAGCTACGGGCGTGCGTACTCGGACGCCGAGGTTGTGGATGAGGCGGGCTGGGAGGCTGACGGCTCGCTCGTGCGTGCCGCCATCAGCCGGCACGCCGAGGACGACGACTTCGGTCAGGCGGGCACGCTGGTCCGCGAGGTCTACGACGACGCCCAGCGTGAGCGCTTCGTGGAGACCGTCGCCGGCGGCCTCTCCCAGTGCGAGCAGCAGGTCCAGGAGCGCGGCTTCTGGTACTGGAAGCAGGTCGACGAGAACATCGGCCAGCGCATCGAGAACAAGGTCCGCGGCCTCTCCACCATCGAGGACGAGGATTCAGTTGCCTGATTCAGGCCACTGAAGGGGCGGGCTGCTGGCGGGCGGCCCGCCCCTCTTTCCTTGCCACCTTGCTGCCGCTTCTGCGCGACCCAGTGGACGAACCGCTCAGAGGACGTCGAGGTACGCCTCGGCCGGAGCCGCCTCGATCACGCCGGCCTGGGCGAAGAACTCGGCCATCCGGCCGAAGGCCGCGGTGTCGACGGCGACGCTGACCTGACCGTCACGCTTCCACAACTCGGCGGTGGCGGCCAGCACCTTCTCGGCGGTGGCCCGCTGCTCCGGCTCAGCCATCGCCGGGACGTGCTCCGCGGTGGCATCCAGTGCGGCCTGCGGGTCTGCCACGACGGCCTCTTCGGCCTCCTTCATGCCGAGCGCCACGGCACGCAGGATGTCCTCGGACACCTTCGTGCCGGGCGCGATCAGGCTGGGCCCGACCAGCAGCGCCTCGCCGGGTTCGAAGATGGGGATGGAGACCGACGCGATGTTCTGGTTCTCCAGTTGGACGCCCTCGTTGTTGATGAAACCCATGGCGAAGTCCACCTGCTTGGCGGCCAGCGCAGAGAGCGTCGTGAAGCCGATGTCGACGAGCGTGACCTCGTTCTCCGTGAGGCCGGCCCGGTGGATCGCGCAGAGCGCCGCGTAGTAGCTGGAGCCGAAGTGACCCGGGATGCCCAGCGTGGCCCCGTTCAGTACGTCCAGGCCCGGGTCGGCCCCGAGCGTGGCGGGGTCGCCGCCCATCACCCGCAGCGGGTAGGTCTGGTACGAGGTGGCGAAGGTCCGCAGGTCGTTGCCGCCGGCGTTGGCCACCATCGCCTCATCGGCGGACGCGAAGACGATGTCCTCCTTGCCGCCCAGCACGGCACCCCAGAGGTCTTCCTGCTGGCCGTGGTGGCGCAGCGTCACGTCCAGGCCGTGCTTCTTGAATACACCCTCCCTCACGCCGAGGTAGAACGCGCTGAACTGCACGTTCGGGATGTAGGTGAGCCCGACGGTGAGCTTCCCGTCCCCCACCGCCTCCGGTTGCCTGCTGCCACAGGCGGTGAGGGTGGCCCCCGCTCCCACGGCGAGGCCACCCAGCAGCATGCTGCGTCGACTGATCATGTTGTTTCTCCTTGTAGGCGCGCCACTGCCGCTCGCTCCAGAAGCTGGACGAACGCGTACAGGGCCATGGCTGAGAGGCTGATCCAGGCGACCACGGCGAAGACGCCGGCGGTGTCTGCAGCCTCGCGGGACAACGTGAGCAGGGTGCCCAGACCGGCGCCGCCCATGACGAGTTCGCCGACGACCGCACCGGTCATCGCGAGCACCACACCGCCGCGCACGCCGGCCAGCACCGACGGGGCCGCCATGGGCCCCTCGATGTGGATCAGGCGTTGCCAGGCGCTGGCACCGTCGAGAAGGGCGTTCTCCACCACACGCATGTCGAGGGACCGGAATCCGACGATGGTGGTGGTCACCATGGGGAAGAAGGCGACGATCGCACAGAGCACCGCAATCGGGATGGTCCCGTAGCCGATCCAGAGCACCAGCAGCGGCGCCGTCGCTACTAGCGGCACTGTCTGCGTGATGGCGACGACGGGCTCCATCACCGCTGCGAGCAGCCGGGAATGGGTGATGACGATTCCCAGGGGGATCGCGACAAGGACGGCGAAGGCGACACCCAGGAGGGCCGCGCTCAGCGTCGGCGACAGATAGCGCCACGCGATCCCCAGCTGCGCCTGCGAGACCATGCGGGCGACGACGTCGCCAGGGCCGGGCAGGTAGAGCGGTTCGATCAGGCCGGCGCCGGTCACCGCCCACCACACGCCCACCGCGAGGATGAGCGCAATGGTGGCAGGGATCCAGCGGCCGGCGGTGGGCCTGGTGCGTGCGGGGTAGGCGGACCAGAGCCCGAGGTGCGCAAGCCTGCGCGCCCTACGTCGCTCATCGGTGGTCATCTGCCCCGTCACTCCTTGTCCAGGCCCGGGGCACGCGTCGACGGTGTGAGCCTGGAGCGGACCCTCGACACCTCGCTGGGTCGCGAAGCGTCAGGGCGCGTCAGGCACGCCGTCGGCGACGAGTTCCTCCCATCCAGACTTTAACTGTCGGTCTCGGAATTTCACCGAGTCAGCCCTTCTGGAGATCCAGAAGAGGTCGCGGACTATCACCGCCGGTTCGGACTTACACCGACCCCGGAACACGTTTGCCGTCAACATTAGCACCGCGGCGCCGGAGTGCGCGTTTCCGCCGTCTCAGTAGGCGACCGTGAACCGCTGGCGACGGTGCGCCGGGCGCTCGATCTCGTCGACGAAGGCCTGTGCGTAGTCCTCGCCCGAAATGAACGAATTGCCCTCGTCATCGGTCAGCAGCACGTCCCCGCCGAGGCGGAAACTGCCCAGCCGCTCGCCCGGCGCGAACGCACCGAAGCCACCGGCGGGGCTGAGGAAGAACCAGTCGAGCGACTCGTCGCTGCCTCGCAGGTCCTCCAGCAGCCCGGCCATCTCGGTGGCCTCCGGCTTGAGCCAGTCCGGGAAGCCGTCCGTGTCGACGAGGCGGGGGCCACCCGGGGCGACCTCCAACGACGCGGCGCCACCGACGACGGCCAGCCGGGCGCCCGCTGCCCGGGCCTCCTCGGCGATCGTCCGCATGACCTCCCGCAGGCGGCCCTCGAGTTCACCGCGGGGGACAGGGCCGTCGCGACCACGTCGGCGCCGGCGACCATCTCGCGGACGGCGTCGGGGTCGGACACGTCACAGGTGCGGTACGTCACCGCGTCGGTCTTCTCGTCCGGGACATGGCGGGAGACCGCAGTGACCTCGTGTCCGCGGGACGAGGCCTCGCGGACGATGTTGCTGCCGGCGTAGCCGGTGCCGCCGATGATCACGATGCGTGCCATGGGTGCAGTCCTTTCTCCAGGGCCTCTGGTAGCTGCCCACTGGAGCAAACCTAGTCCTGCCCTCCGGAGGTCTGGCGGGATCAGGCGGCCCAGAAAATGGCGTCGACGGCGTCTGCCGCTCGTCGCAACAACCGACGGGTGTCCTCCACCAGTCTGGACGCCTCACCTGCCCGGTAGCCGAGCAGCAGGGCGATGGCCGCCAGTTCGCGCGTGTCCGAGGGCAACGCGTCGCTGGCCCGACCACGCACCAGCATGATGGCGTCGCGCAGCATGCTGGCCCGGTGCCAGGCCTCCTGCAGCCGGACCGCCTGGCTCTCCGGCATGATCTCCAACGCGGCCAGCGCCGCCAGGGCGTCCATGGTGGACGTGGTGCGCAGCACCGCATGCTCGTGGCCGTGCTGCAGTTGCAGCAACTGCACCGTCCACTCGACATCCGACAGGCCGCCGGGCCCGAGCTTGAGGTGCCGGTCGCGCGGCACGCCCTTGGGGATGCGCTCGTTCTCCATCCGCGACTTCAGCTTGCGGATCTCAGAGATCTGCGCGCGGGTCAGGCCGCCGTCGGGGTACCGGAACCAGTCGATCCCGGTGAGCACCGCCTCCGAGAGCGCCCGCTCCCCCGCACCATGGCGGGCGCGCAGCAGCATCTGGGCCTCCCAGGTGGAGGCCCACTTCGTGTAATAGGTCAGGTACGACGACACCGTGCGCACCTGGGGGCCGCCCTTGCCCTCGGGGCGGAGGTCGGTGTCGATCACCAGCGCAGGATCCGGGCCCGGTTTGCCGATGATCTCGGCGGCGCGCCGGACCAGGTCGGTCGCCCTCGTGAGCTCCTCGCCCTCCGTGCCGTCGGGAACGACGAACATGCAGTCGGCGTCGGAGGAGTAGCTCACCTCATAGCCGCCCCACCGCCCGAGCGCGATGACGCCCACCGGCGGGGCGTCGATGGTGCGGCGCGCCAACTGCAGTCCGGCCTCGACGGTGGCGGACGCGAGGTCGCTCAGCGCGCCGCCCACCGCGGCGAGGTCGGCGTGCCCCAGCACGTCGCTCAGCGCGATGCGGCACAGCTCGGCGCGGCGCAGCGCCCTGACAGAGGCGACCGACTGGTCCGGGTCGTCGTAGCGGTTGGCGGCCCGGGTGAGGGAGGCGGTGAGCTCGTCGACCGAGCGTGGCCGCAGGTCGTCGGTGCTGGCGAGCATCTTGATGTGCTCGGGCGCGCGCTTCAGGAGGTCGACCACGTAGCGGCTCGACGACGCGACCCTGGCCAGGCGTTGGGCCATGTAGCCCTCGTCGCGCAGTGCCCGCAGGTACCAGGAGGTCTTGCCGAGCGACTCCGACAGCTGGCGGAACGCGAGGAGCCCGAAGTCGGGGTTGGGCCCGTCGGCGAACCACTGCAGCATGGCGGGGAGGAGCTGGCGCTGGATCTCGGTGCCGCGGTCGCGGCCGGTGGTCAACGCGCGGATGTGGCCCAGGCCGGCCTGCGGGTCGGCGAAGCCGAGGGCCCGCATCCGGGTCTTGGCGGCTTCGGTGCTCAGTTGCAACTCGTCCGTGCGCACCTGGCTGACGACATCGAGCAGAGGCGAGAAGAACAGTCGCTGCTGCAGCTGCCGGACCCGGCGCGCGGAATCGCGCCACCGCTTCTGCAGGTCCTCGGCCGAGGAGCCCATCGAGCGGGCGACATGGCTGAGGGCCAGCTCGTCGTCCGGCATGAGGTGGGTCCTGCGGAGGCGGCGCAGTTGGATGCGGTGCTCCAGGACCCGCTGGAACCGGTAGGCGCGCGCCATCTCGGCGCCGTCGGCCCTGCCGATGTAGCCGTTGCCGATCAGTGCCATGAGCCCGTCGAACGTGCCGCGGGTGCGGATCCGCTCATCGGCGCGGCCGTGCACCAACTGCAGCAGCTGGACGGAGAACTCGGTGTCGCGCAGACCGCCGGAGCCGAGCTTGATCTCGCGGTCCTCCTGCTTAGCGGGGATCAGGGAGATCACCCGCTCCCGCATGGCGCGCACCTCCGGCAGGAACTCGGGCCGCTCCCCCGCCTGCCAGACCAGGGGCCACACGGCGTCGACGAACTCCCGGCCCAGGTCGAGGTCGCCCGCTGCGGGGCGGGCCTTGAGCATGGCCTGGAACTCCCAGTTCTTGGCCCATTTCGCGTAGTAGGCGCGGTAGCTGGCCAGCGTCCTGACGAGGGGGCCGGCTTTCCCCTCAGGACGCAGCGCCGCGTCGAGCTGCCAGATGCTGCCCTCGGAGGTGTGCGAGGAACAGATCCGGGCCTGCGCGGCGGCGAGCTTACCGGCGACGGCGACCGCTTCGTCGGCCGTTGCGCCCTCCGCCGGTTCGGCCACATAGATCACGTCGACGTCGGAGATGTAGTTGAGTTCCTGTGCGCCCGTCTTGCCCATGGCCAGCACGGCGACGCGGGCCTGCCGCCAGCCTGGCACCTCCGCGCGGGCGAAGGCCAGCGACATGTCCAGCACCACGTCCGCGACGTGCGACAGCTCTGCTGCGATCTCATGGACCAGGGCGTCCGGCTGCGGAGCGGAGAGATCGCGCGCGGCGATTTCGATCAGCGCGGCGCGGTTGGCCAGCCGGAGCTGGTCGGCGCTGCCTGTGGCCACCCCGTCGTCCAGGTGGATCCGGGCGTCGAAGAAGGCGCGCCACCCGGACAACCCACGGTGCACGGGTTCGACGGCGAGGATGCGCGCCTCGGCCGGGTGCCTCACGAGCGTGTGGGCCAGCACGCTGGATCCGCCCATGACGAGCAGCAGCCGTCGGAGCCACGCCTCGTCCGACGCGATCTCGCGGAAAACCTCCGGCGACGCGGCCTCGAGCCGCTCGAGCGAATCGAGCGCGAGGTCCCGGTCTGCCACGGGTTCGAACAGCGCCAGATCGACCGGGGGCTCACCGCCGAGCCTGTCCGTCCAGCGCTCCCAGACGCGGGCGGCACCGCTCGCGGAATCAAACCCGCGACGGGCGAACTCCCCCATCGGCGACTGGTATCTACCCATTGGCTCAGACTAGTGGGCGGCCCTCCCCCAGGGGCGCGACGTTCCGACCTCCGCGACTGGCGCTGAGCGCCAGCCGTTAAGCTGAATCGATGTTCAAACCCACCCCGAAGGTCGTCGCCGCGCTGCGTGAGCGCCTCGACGACGAGGGCCTGACCGCGCTCGAGGTGGAGCTCAGGTTGCGCCGCCCGGATCTCACGCGGGTGCTGCTGCGCGCCGCCTCCGATCCGGCCCCGCTGGGCCGAGACCTCCTGGCCGCCGTCTGCCGCGCGGGATGTGCCCTGTTGGGCGAGCGGCATCCGGGTGCCACCATCGAGGTGCGGGTGCCGCCGTTCGCGGCGGTGCAGATCGGCTTCGAGACCGGGCCGAGGCATACCCGCGGCACTCCGCCGAACGTGGTGGAGATGAGCGGCGAGACATTCGCGGCCCTGGCCACCGGACGCCAGCCCTGGGCAGAGGCCGACCTGCGGGCCTCGGGCGTCCATGCCCATGAGGCCTCAGCGGCCTTCCCCCTCTGCTGAGCGTTCAGCTGGCGTTCAGCAGCCGGCACACGGACAACTGCCGAGAAGCCCCGCCCATGGGCCCGGCAACGGACAGACTGGACACATGAGCCCCGATGTCTCCGCGTCACACCATCCGATCCGCACCCTTCAGGTCGCCGGGCGAAGCGTCCCGGTGCTGGGCCAGGGCACGTGGCACATGGGCGACGAGTCGTCGCGCAGGGAGCGCGAGATCGCAGCGTTGCGCACCGGCCTGGACCTCGGCATGACGCTCATCGACACGGCGGAGATGTACGGCTCGGGCCGGTCCGAACAGTTGGTGGGTGAAGCTATCAAGGGCCGCCGCGACGAGGTGTTCCTGGTGTCCAAGGTGCTGCCCGGCAACGCCAGTCACGACGGCACGCTCGCCGCCTGCGAGCAGAGTCTGCGCCGTCTGGGCACCGATCACCTCGACCTCTACCTCCTGCACTGGGAGGGTTCGTACCCGCTGGAGGAGACCTTCGGGGCCTTCGAGGAACTGCGCGCGCAGGGCAAGATCGGCGCCTGGGGAGTGTCGAACTTCGACCGCACGCTCATGGCCGAAGCTGCGGTGGCGGCCCGCTCCGCAGCCGGGGCCGCGGGCAGCCGGCCTCAGGACCGGCCGGCGACCAACCAGGTGCTGTTCAACCTGCAGCGCCGTTGGCCCGAAGGCGGGCTGCTGGAGGAACTCCGCGCGTCGCACATCCCGCTGATGGCCTACTCACCGATCGAGCAGGGCGCCCTGGCCGCAGGAGGCAGGCGCGGGGCCGCGCTCACCACCGTCGCCCGTCGCCACGGCGCCACGGAGGCCCAGATCGCGCTGGCGTGGGTCATCTCGCAGCCGGGCGTGTTCGCCATCCCGAAGGCCGGATCAACGGCCCACGTGCGGGAGAACGCCGCAGCCGTCAGCATCCAACTCACCGCTGAGGATCACGCCGAGCTGGACGCGGCGTTCCCCAAGCCCGGCGATGATGCACCGCTCGAGTTGATCTGAACGGTCACATCACGCGGATGTGGCGGTCCAGTTCCCAGGGCGTGACCTGCTGGCGGTAGGCCGCGAATTCCTTGCGCTTGTTGCGCATGAAGTACTCGTAGACGTGCTCGCCGAGTGTCTCGGCCACGAGTTCGCTCTCGTCCATGATGCGGATGGCCTCGTCGAGGTTGCGGGGCAGTTCCTGGATGCCGATCGCCTTGCGCTCGCGGTCCGAGAGGCGCCACACCTCGTCCTCGGTCTCCTCGGGCAGCTGGTATTCGCCCTCGATCCCCTTGAGGCCCGCGTTGAGCATCACGGCGTAGGCGAGGTACGGGTTGACCGCCGAGTCGATGGCGCGGTACTCGATGCGCGCGGAGGAAGTCTTCCCCGGCGTGAACTGGGGAACCCTCACGAGGGCCGAGCGGTTGGCGCGTCCCCAGCACGCGTACGACGGGGCTTCTCCCCCACCGACGAGGCGCTTGTAGGAGTTGACCCACTGGTTGGTGACGGCGGTGATCTCCGGCGCGTGGTGCAGCAGGCCGGCGATGAACTGCTTGGCCGTCTTGGAGAGGTTGTACTGGTCCGCCGCGTCGTAGAAGACGTTGGTGTCGCCCTCGAACAGCGACATGTGCGTGTGCATGCCGGAGCCCGGGTGCTCGGAGAACGGCTTGGGCATGAACGTTGCGTGGATGTCCTGGCTGACGGCCACCTCCCGCACCACGACGCGGAACGTCATGATGTTGTCGGCCATGGTGAGGGCGTCGGCGTAGCGCAGGTCGATCTCGTGCTGCCCCGGGGCAGCCTCGTGGTGGCTGAACTCGACGGAGATGCCCATCTGTTCGAGGATGGTGATGACGTCGCGGCGGAAGTCGGTGCCGTCGCCCAGCGTGGTGTGGTCGAAGTAGCCGCCCTGGTCCAGCGGGACGAGGGGGTTGAGCGAGCGCAGCAGGAAGAACTCGATCTCGGGGTGGATGTAGAAGGTGTAGCCGAGATCGGCCGCCTTGCCGAGGGCGCGCTTCAGCACGAAACGGGGGTCCGCGAAGCTCGGTGAGCCGTCGGGCAGTTTGATGTCGCAGAACATCCGCGCCGTCGAGCGGCCGGCCTGCCGCCACGGCAGCACCTGATACGTCGACGCGTCCGGGTGCGCCACCATGTCGGACTCGTAGACCCGGGCGAAGCCTTCGATCGCGGAGCCGTCGAAACCGACGCCCTCCGCGATGGCGCCCTCGACCTCAGCCGGAGCGATCGCCACAGATTTCAGTGAGCCGAGCACATCGGTGAACCACAGCCTGACGAACCGGATCCCGCGCTCCTCCATGGAGCGGAGAACGAACTCCGTTTGCCTATCCATGCGCGCAAGTTTGCCGCGAAGATGTTACAGCCGCGTGACATTCTGCGTTCTGGGCGCGCTCCGGACCGCCCCTAGACTGGGCCCATGGCTCAGCCCGGTTGGTATGCGGATCCCACGGCGCCCGATGGGCGCCGTTACTGGGATGGTCAGCGATGGGTGGACCCCACGCCGCCGCGCAGGGGCCGCGCGGGCTGGGTGTGGCTGTCGGTCGCCCTGGTCGTGGTCGCAGCCCTGGTGGCCGCGCTCCTCATCTTCCCCAGCCGGGCCAACCCCTTCGCCCCCACCCCCGAGGACACCCGCACGGCTCGCCCCACCGGCAAACAGTGGAACGAACGGGTCCCGTCGGAGACGCCCACTCCCACCGAGGTCGAGTCGCAGTTCGGCGAGTCCATCGACTGCCCCTCCAGTGGGGACTGGCCGCGCAGCGAACTGACGGACGGGCGCCTCGAAGGTGGCGGGCTGAGCGTCGAAGCACCCCAGGGCGAGAAGTGGCGGATGAGCCCCGCCCACATCGACTGGATGTACGACGGCAACTCAATGCTGCGCGAGATCGTCTTCGGCTGGATCAGCAACGTCAACGTCGGCTACATCAAGGTCTCGGACGGTTTCTCGGCCAATCCCCGCGCCGCGGCCGAGCAGTTCGTCAACTGCATGGCGTCGTCGGGCATGTTCCTCGGCTTCACCAGGCGCACCGTCCTGTGGAACGAGGAGTGGGACGTCTCCGGCAGGCCGGCGTGGCGGCTCACGTCGAACGTCTACGTCGGCGACTGGAGCCACGAAGGCATCGAGGGCGACACCGTCGACATCATCATCGTGCCCACCGACGACAAGGACCGGTTGGCGGTGTACGTCTGTTGCGTGACCATCGGACACGAGGAGAACATCAGCGAGGTCGAGCCGGTGTTGGAGTCGCTTGCGTACGAGGGCTGACGCCTACAGACGGCCCGGCGGGAGCGGGGATAGACTCGTCGACTGTGAATCCCGTTACTCCGCACACCATCACCCCCGTTCGCGACGTCCCCCGCAGCATCCTGCGCCCGGAGTACGTCGGGAAGAAGGCACCGAAGCGCTACACCGGCTCCGATGTCCAGAGCGACGACGTGATTGAGAAGATGCGGGTGGCGGGGCGGATCGCTTCCCGGGCCATGCATGAAGCGGCCAAGGCGATCGCGCCGGGCGTGACCACCGACGAACTGGACCGCATCGCGCACGAGTACATGCTCGACCACGGCGCCTACCCGTCGTCGCTGGGCTACCGCGGATTCCCCAAGTCGATCTGCACCTCCGTGAACGAGGTCGTCTGCCACGGCATCCCGGACACGCGGCCGCTCGAGGACGGCGACCTGGTCAAGATCGACTGCACCGCGTTCAAGGACGGCGTGCACGGCGACAACTGCGCCACGTTCTTCTGTGGCGATGTCGACGAGGAGTCGAGGCTGCTGGCGGAGCGCACGTTGGAGTCGCTAAACCGGGCGATCAAGGCCGTGCGGCCGGGGCGCCCCATCTCTGTCATCGGTCGGGTCATCGAGAGCTACGCGAAGCGCTTCAACTACGGCGTGATCCGCGACTACACCGGTCACGGTGTGCACACCGCCTTCCACTCCGGCCTGGTCGTCCTGCACTACGACGAGCCGCGCGTCGACACCGTGATGGTGCCGGGCATGACGTTCACCATCGAACCCATGCTCACGCTGGGCGGGTACGACACTGAGGTGTGGGACGACGACTGGACCGTCGTCACCGCCGACCGTTCGCGCGTGGCCCAGTACGAGCACTCCCTCGTCGTGACCGCGACCGGCGCGGAGATCCTGACGCTTCCCTGACGAGTCCCCGCCTCCCGTCGCTGCGAACTGGCGACGGTGTGCCGAAGGCCCGATCCACGGTAGAATCGTTGGTTGGACGAGACGGCCAGATGATCGCGGCTGGAAACAGCTGAGGAAAGTCCGGGCTCCACAGAGCAGGGTGGTGGGTAACGCCCACCCGGGGTGACCCGCGGGACAGTGCCACAGAAAACAGACCGCCCAGCAATGGGTAAGGGTGAAACGGTGGTGTAAGAGACCACCAGCGCTCCGGGTGACCGGAGCGGCTAGGTAAACCCCACTCGGAGCAAGACCAAGAAGGCCGGCCTCCGGGCCGTCTGCGGACACCGTTCGAGCGCTGCTCGCGCGAGGTGTCCGGGTAGGTTGCATGAGCGCACCGGCAACGGTGGGCCTCAGATAGATGATCATCCGTCGACAGAACCCGGCTTACCGGCCGTCTCGTCCCCACCCTTCCGAAGGCCGTGTTGCCGCGCGCAGCGCCGGCTGGGGCAGCGACTCGACCCGCCTGCACCCCGGCGGCCTACGATGCAGACATGCGCCTGCGTCCCCACCTCTTTGTCGAGCACGATCAGGTGGTGGCAGAGCGTCATCCACTGGCGGACGAGAACGTGCACTTCTCCCGTTCGCTGGTGGCCGCGGTGCTGGAGGACCTGTCCCGGCCGGACGACCGGGTGCTCGATCCGTTCGCCGGCTTCGGCACCACGCTCCAGGTCGCGACGGCCATGGGAAGACGCGCGGTGGGCGTCGAACTCCTGCCCGAACGCTGCGCCGTCGCCGCCGCGGTGGCCCCGGACGCCTTGATCGTGCAGGGCGACGCCCGCCGGCTGGCACAGCTGGTCGAGGGCCCCTTCGATCTGATCCTGACATCCCCGCCCTACATGGCCGCAGATGACGGCCCGGAGGATCCGCTGTCCGGTTACACCGGCGCCAGCACCTACGAGCGCTACCTGGCCGAGCTCCGCGGAGTCCTGGCGCAGTGTCTCGAGCTGTTGACGCCGGAGGGCCGCCTCGTCGTGAACGTCGCCAACATCGACACGGGCACACACTTCACCCCTCTCGCCTGGGATGTGGGGAGGATGCTCGGCGAGCTCGGACGCCTGGCCCAGGACGTCTTCGTCTGCTGGGACCGGTCCTGGCACGACCTCGCGGGCGACTACCTGCTCGTCGCACAGCGCGGGGCCGATCAGCGCTGAGCCGCGACGCCTGCGATCCGCAGGCCGTACTTATCCACAGCCGGGAAACCACGCCGCGAATTGTCACTGTGCGCGAATATTGTGGGGGTCATGGAGATCGGTCAGCATCCAGCAGTCGAGGCGCTCAGCGCCGTCGACGCGTTGCTCTCCGGAATCGACGTGGAAGCTCTGGCGTCCTGTCCCGAGGTTGAGCTGGTCAATGTGATGCGCAGCGCCCGGAGGCTCCGGAGCCGCATCGACGCGCTGGCCTGCGTGGTGACTGACCATGTCAACCGGCGCCAGGCTTCGATGAAGGCCGTCGGCACCCCCACCACCTCGTTGATCGCGCTGGACGAGAACCTCGACAACCGGCAGGCCGCGGGTCAGATCGCCCTCGCCGGGGACATGGTCCGACACGAGGCGCCCAAGCAGGCGGCACTCGACGGAACCATCTCGGCGCAGCAGGCAGCCGCCATCTCCAAGGGAATCGCGGACCTTCCGGACCTACCCGCAGAGGTCGTGGCCAGAGTCGCTGAAACCTTCGTGGCCAGGGCCGCAGGGGTACCCGCGAGGAAGCTCGCGAGACTCGCTCCGGACGTGTTGGCCGCAGTCGCTCCGCAGCACGCGCTCCGCGACGAAGACTCTCTCCAGCGTGTCGAGCGCCAGCGTGCCAACGCAGTCAAGAACCGCCGCTTCACGTGGGGCAACGACGGCGAGGGATCCATCTGGTTCACCGGCCAACTCCCCGAACTCGAAGCAGAGCCGTGGATCCGGACCTTGTCGGCCATGGTCGCGGCGGACAAGCGGGCGGAGCGGGACAGGGAGCAGGCGGCACGCCACGGGCAGATCAATGCCCGCACCCGCCGTGCCCTGACCCGCCCCGACACGCAGCGCACCCCGGCGCAGCGCAACGCGGACGCACTCATCACCCTCTTCAGAGAACCCGCCACTCGCACTCCCGTGGGTGACGCGCCCATCGTTCAGCTATCCGCCCACGGCGACGCCGTCAGGGCCGAGGGAGTCGCGCGCCCACGTGACAGGGGGAGCCGCTCCCCCAGGGCGCAGATCCGCGTGACGATCTCTTTGGCAGATCTCCTCGACCGCGCCGGCGCCGGCGGGGTCCTGGATTCGGGCACCGAACTGACGCCCGGCCAGCTGCGCCGTCTGGCTGCAGAGGCGGAGATCATCCCCTTCGTCCTCGGTGGCAGCTCGGAGATCCTGGACATGGGCAGCGCCTCCAGGCTTGTGACGCCCGCACAGCGCAGGGCACTCGAACTCCGCGACGGAGGCTGCGTCTTTCCCACCTGCACGAAGACTCCAGAGGAATGCGACGCCCATCACGTCAATCCCTGGAACCTCGGCGGGAAGACCAACCTCAAGGAGTTGGTGCTGCTCTGCGGGCACCACCACAACATCGTGGAGCCCGACGTCAACGGCCGCCGAGACCAATGGAAGATTCACTTCGATCCAGTGACCGACACTCCGGAGGTACTACCACCCGAGCGCTTCAACGGCCCGAGGCGCATGTGATGGCCCCGGTTCGCTCTGCGAGTCCCGCTGCGCGGGGCTTCCGCCGCGCCACCTCTCGACGTTGACTCCGCGCCCGCGCGTCTCGGGGAGCCCGAAGCTCGCGCGGTCGCAGCGCTCTCGTAGGGTGGGCGTCGGGCCAGAGAAGGGAAGCAACAGACATGTACGGCGAGAACAGGGAGTATCCCCAGGCAGCACACCTGCTCACTCCCATCGGCGTTGTTGTCGTCGGTATGGTGCTGGCAATTGTCCACAGCCCCGTCTGGTGGCTGCTCGTCACGGCCTTCGCCGGCCGCGCCGTTCACCTGGGGTGGCTCCTGGCGCAACGTCGCCGCAGCGCTACCCCGCAGCCGGGTACAGTTGCGCCATGAGTGACGCTGAGCAGACCGACGCCCCGCTGGACCCAAAAGAGGCCATGCGGCAGGCCCTTGAACGCAAGAAGCAGGCTGAGCACCTCTCCGCCAACGCCGGAACCCACGGGGACCGCAAGCAGGGCGGCCAGGCCCATGGGCCCGCCGTCGGGCGCCGCGAGTTCCGCCGCAAGTCCGGCGGCTAGAGCCTGATCAGTTCGGACGGGACAGGGTGACCTGTCCCTTCCGGACGTCCACCTTGTCCACACGCACCCGCACCTCGGAGCCAACTTCGCTCGCCTTGGCCGGCACCCGGAGTTCGACGGCGGGTTCAGCAATCTGCACCGTCCCCACATGCGTCTTGGGGTCGACGTCCGTGACGACGCCGGTGAAGATCGCACCCACCCGGTTACTGAGCACGAGGCCCTCTGTGAGGTCGATGACGCCACGCTCGTAGGCACGAGCAGACCGGCCGGTCTCGGCCATCTCCTCCGGCAGAGCGGCCAGCCCGTCACGGGCCCACTGCGGTACCTCGAGGCCGTTGATCAGCGCATGACAAATGGCCAGGACGTAGCGGTCCACCAGCCTCCGCAACGGCGCGGTCGTGTGCGCGTAGGGCGCGGCCAGCGCCGCGTGCAGCAGGTTCTCGTCCGGAACCTCGCCGTCGAAGGCCAGGTACCCGGCCCCGCGGAACAGCATGGTGCACTTCGTCAACGCCGCCAGCTGCCTCGGGTCCTTGGGGGACAGCGACCGCACGAACTCCGGATACGGCATCTCCTTCGGCCACGGCACACCCAACGAGCGCACGGCCCGCCGCAGCTTCTGCAGCGACCACTCCTCAGCCGGCGGCAACGTCCGCAGGACGCCCACCTTGCCCGTGAGCATGGTCTGCGCCGCCGCGAAACCCGTCATCAGCGAAATCTGCGCGTTCCAGTTCTCCACCGGCACGAGCGCTCGGAACTCCAGTTCCCAGGTGCCGTCGCGCTCGACGATCTCCTGGTCGGGCAGGTTCAACGACACGCCACCGCGCTCGATCTCCAACTGCTGACGGAGCTTCCCCACCTCAGGCAGCAGTGCGATGCTCGCATGAGGGGTACCGCCGTCGAAATCTGCCTGGACGCCCTCGTAGTTCAGCTTGGCCCGGCTCTCCACCAGGGCGCGCGTCAGGCCGACGTCGACCACCTCGCCGCCCGCGTCCAGATGGAGTTCCCACACGAAGGCCGGCCGAGGCTTCCCGTCGGCCAACAGGGACCCCGCGTCCTCGGAGATCACCGCCGGGTGCAGCGGAATACGCGCGCTGGGCGCGTACTTCGTCATCCCGCGACGATGGGTCTCGGCCTCCAACGCCGTGCCCGGCCGCACGAAATGCGGCACATCGGAGATGGCGTAGCGGACCAGGTACCCGGCGCCCTCACGCTCGATCTGGATGGCCTGGTCGAGGTCCTTGGACGTGGGCGGGTCGATCGTGACGAACTCGACGTGGGTGAAATCCGCATGGTCGTCCGTCGATTGCCGAGCGGCGAGTTCCGCGTCGGCCACCACCTCGTCAGTGAAGTGGAGCGGCATCTCCAGCCGCTCCTGCAGGAGTTGGATGGCCTCCCGGAGGGACTCGGGGATCTCGTGGACCCGGAGATGCAGCGAAGGCATCAGAGACCAGACTCAGCCGTACGCACCAGGATGCGGTCGCACTCGACGCAGCGCAAGACCTGGTTCGCGGGGGCCTTCTTGTAGGTGTCCAGATCAGACAGGGTCAACTGCAACTGGCAGCCGGTGCAGCGCCCGGCCTTCAGCGTCGCGGCCCCCAGCCCGGTGGAGGCCCGCAGCTTCTCGTAGAGCGACATCAGCGGCGGTGCCAGCCTCGCCGCCACCGGGCCACGATCAGCGGCCAGATCCTTGGCCTCCCGGCTCAGCTTCGCCACCGCCTCATCGCGGGCAGCCACCTCCGCGTGCAGCTGGTTCTCGATCTCCACCTTGCGCGCGGCGACCCGGTCGCGATGGGCGACGGCGTCCTCCAGACGACTCATCACCTCGAGCTGGTCGTCCTCGAGCTCGATGATGCGCTTCTTGAGGTGCTCGACCTCCTCGGTGAGCGAGCGCAGCGTCTTCGGATCGCCGATCGAACCGTCGGCCAACCGCTGCTCGGTGCGCTCCAGCCGCGCCTTCACCGGCGTCAGGTCGGTCTCTGCCTTGCGGACCCAGATCTGCAGGTCGTCGACGCGGGTGCTGGAGGCAACCAGCTCATCAGCGACACTCTTGCGCGCACTCATCAGCTCAGCGATGGTCTTGTGCTGCGGGAGCGAGCGCGCAGCGTGTTGCACGCGCGCCACCTCCGAGTCGAGCTCCGCCAGGGTAAGCAGAGTGCGTTGATCAGCGGGGTCAGCGAGCATCGCGAATCCTTTGTCCAGTTGGGTGGGGTTCACTCTACTAGGACGGGGGCGTCCGTCAGAGACTCAGACGCTCAGTCACCTTCGCCGCGAGCTGCTCCGTGATCCGCTGGGCCTGCTCGACGGTGGGCGCCTCACACATGACCCTCACCACCGGTTCGGTGCCGGAGGGGCGCAGCAGGACGCGGCCGGTGTCGCCGAGTTCTCGCGCGGCGGCCGTGACGGCAGCCTGGACGTCGGGGTCGATACCCGCGCGCAACTTGTCGACGTTGCGCACGTTGATGACCACCTGTGGCAACACCGTCATCACGGATCCGAGGTCCTTGAGCGACCTGCCGGTGGACTTCATCCGGGACGCGAGGTGCAGGCCGGTGAGCGTGCCGTCGCCGGTGTTGGCGAACTCGGAGATGATCACGTGACCGGACTGCTCGCCGCCCAGCGCGAAGCCGTTGGCGTTCATGGATTCCAGGACGTAGCGGTCCCCCACCTTCGTCTGGTCCACGCGGATCCCATGCTCACGCATGGCATTGACGAGGCCCAAGTTGCTCATCACCGTCGCCACGACGGTGTCGGAGTGCAGGCGGTGCTCCTCTTTCATGGCGATGGCCAGGATCGCGAGGATGCGGTCGCCGTCCACGAGGTTGCCCTCGTGGTCCACCGCGAGGCAGCGGTCGGCGTCGCCGTCGAGCGCGATGCCCAGATCCGCGCCCTCGTCCACGACGCGCTTCACGAGGTCGCCGATGTGGGTGGAGCCGCAGTCGTCGTTGATGTTGATGCCGTCCGGCTCGGCGTGGATCGGGACGATGTGGGCACCCTGGGCCGCGAATGCCTCGGGGGCGGTCTGGGAGGCCGCGCCGTTGGCGCAGTCGATGACGACCTTCAGCCCCTCCAGGGAGGGGTCCCCCAACGAAGCGACCAGGTGGGCCACGTAAGCCTCCACAGCGCCGAGGTCGCTGCGGATGCGGCCCACGGACGAGCCGGTGGGGCGCTTCCAGTCCTCCCCCATCCGGGCCTCGATGGCGTCTTCGAGGAAGTCGTCGAGCTTCACACCGCCGCGGGAGAAGAATTTGATGCCGTTGTCCGGCATGGGATTGTGCGAGGCGGAGATCATGACGCCCAGGTCGGCGTCCATATCGTTGACGAGGTACGCGACGGCGGGCGTGGGCACCACACCGAGCCGCACCACGTCGACACCTGCCGACGCGAGCCCGGCGATCACCGCCGCCTCCAGGAATTCACCACTGGCCCGGGGGTCGCGGCCCACGAGGGCCAAGGGCCGGTTGTCGCGGAACGCTCCGGCCTCCCCGAGGATGTGCGCCGCGGCGACCGACAGGTCCAGCGCCAGTTCAGCGGTCAGTTCAACGTTTGCGACGCCGCGGACGCCGTCGGTTCCAAAGAGTCGTGCCACGTCTGGAGACTCTACAGTCGCGCATAGAGGCTGAGCGAATCGCCACGCCCCACCCCGATCCAGGGAAAGGCGAACGCCCACCCTGCCGGAGCAGGATGGGCGTTCGACGTGCAGAGATCAGCGCTTGCTGTACTGCG
Source organism: Tessaracoccus sp. MC1865 (assembly GCF_017815535.1). NCBI lineage: Bacteria > Bacillati > Actinomycetota > Actinomycetes > Propionibacteriales > Propionibacteriaceae > Tessaracoccus > Tessaracoccus sp. MC1865. The sequence continues at coordinate 2,116,669 of NZ_CP072596.1, forward strand.
GAGCCTTACGGGCCTTCTTCAGACCGGCCTTCTTGCGCTCGATGATGCGCGAGTCGCGGGTCAGCATGCCGGCCTTCTTCAGAGCCGGGCGCGAAGCCTCGGCATCGACCTGGTTCAGGGCGCGGGCCACACCGAGGCGCAGGGCGCCGGCCTGGCCGGAGGTGCCGCCACCGTCGATGCGGGCGATCACGTCGTAGGAGCCTTCGACGTTCGCGATCACGAACGGCTCGTTGACGTGCTGCTGGTGCAGCTTGTTCGGGAAGTACTCCTCGAGGCTGCGGCCGTTGATCTTCCAGGTGCCGGAGCCGGGCACGATACGCACGCGGGCGACGGCTTCCTTGCGACGGCCGGTGCCGCCGCCGGGGGCGACGATGGCCGGACGGGTGTCGATGCCCGAGGCAGCGACCGGGTCGGCGTCGGAACGGTACGCGATTTCGCGGTTCTCTTCGTCGACGAAGGGAGTGATCTCCTCGACGACGGTCTCGTCGATCTCGTTGGTCTCAGTCATGTTCTTCGGTCCTCGGCTCACTGGGCGATCTGAATGATCTCGAACGGCTGCGGCTTCTGGGCAGCGTGGGGGTGCTCGGGGCCCGCGTAGACCTTGAGCTTGCTCAGCATCTGACGGGAGAGCTTGTTCTTGGGGAGCATGCCCCAGACAGCCTTCTCGACGGCGCGGCGCGGATCCCTGTCAAGCAGTTCACCAATGGAGACGGCCTTCAGACCACCGGGACGACCGGAGTGCGAGTAGCGGTAATCGTCCGAGCGCTTGTTGCCGGAGAGCGCGATCTTCGATGCGTTGATCACGACGACGAAGTCACCCATGTCGACGTGGGGCGCGAACTGCGGCTTGTGCTTGCCACGCAGCAGGTTGGCGATCTGGGCAGCGAGGCGACCCAGAATGATGTTTTCGGCATCGATGACGTGCCAGTTGCGGACGATCTCGCCCGGCTTTGGGGTGTACGTAGACACAGTCCCACTTCCATTCATACTTAACTGATGGGGGTTGCACACCGGGACAGCGCCCCGTTAGGCCCCGAAAAGATGGCGTACAACAGCTACCCATCCTAAGTGCCGTGCGCCCCATCTGCAAAATGACCGCTCCGGCGACACCCGCAGCCGATCACCACCGTTCAGGAGCGCGCCCCCTCCCCCGTCACGCCCCACATCGGCACCAACCGCGCAGCGGCCGATACCTATCGCCACACTTGATCTATCTATCGAGTTGCGATAGGTTTCGAGCCTACGAGGGGAGCTCTCATGGGCAATGCGACAATCTGGGCGTTGAAGGCGGTGATCGCGCTGTCGCTGGTCGGTTCGGTGGTGGTGCAGGTCATGATCCTGCCGGCAGTGTGGCGCGACATGGTCGACGGCGGTGCCCCGCTGTGGGCCCGCGTGACTCTGGTGGGCATCGCCGCGCTGGGGATACTGAGCATGCAGGTCTTCGCCGTGTGCGTCTGGCGCCTGCTGACGCTGGTACGCAGAGGTTCGGTGTTCTCGGAGGCCGCGTTCGGGTACGTCAACGTCATCATCGCCACGTTCGCCGTCGCCTCCGTGATCTGCCTCGTACTCGCCGTCGTCCTCGCGCCGGGCGGTGTCGCGCCGGGGCTCGTCGGCCTCATCTGCGGCGCGTCGCTGGTGCTGGCCGGTATCGCCCTGCTCGTCGTGGTGATGCGCCGCCTGCTCATCCAGGCCACCGCGCGCGAGTCCGAGGTCCGGGCGCTCCGCTCCGAACTCGACGAGGTGGTCTGAGTGGCCATCGTCGTCGACATCGACGTCATGTTGGCGCGCCGCAAGATGGCCGTCGGCACCCTCGCAGACCTCGTGGGCATCACGCCGGCGAACCTGGCGGTGCTCAAGAACGGCCGGGCCAAGGCCGTGCGCCTGACGACACTCGACGCGCTGTGCGAGGCCCTCCAATGTCAGCCGGGCGACCTGCTGCGGTGGGAACCCGACGCTGGCGCAGATGCCCTCGACGGCGGGGCCGTCGTCGCGTCCCCGAGGTTCGCCGACCGCACCGATTGACCCTTTGGCAGGCCATTTGAGGGGGTCGGGGCCCACGGCCCGATCGCGCACACTAACGTATGTGCATGGCCTCAAAGACGAGTTCCCAGATCACGATCACGTCCCCGGACGATGTACGCAACGTCGTCCTCGTCGGCGCGAGCGGATCGGGCAAGACAACCCTGTTCGAACACCTCCTGCGTGCGCGGGTGGATGGATATCGCGGCGAGAAGGAAACCCAGGAGCGCGCCGCCACGCTGTGGCTGGCGTCCATCCCGGCGATCGACGTCCAGATCAACCTCCTCGACGCTCCCGGGCACCCGGATTTCGTGGGTGAGCTGCGCGCAGGTCTGCGTGCCGCCGACGCCGCGGTCTTCGTGGTCCCTGCCGGTGACGACATCGATCCCACGACAGTCGCGTTGTGGGAGGAGTGCACGGAATCCAACACCCCACGCATCATCGCGATCACCAAGCTGGACCAGGGCCGCGCGTCGTTCTCCGACATGGTCGCGGCCTGCCAGACAACCTTCGGCGCGGGAGTGATCCCGGCGCTGATCCCGCTGGAGAAGGACGGCACCAACGTCGGCAACCTCTCTCTGCTGAACAAACGCGCCCATGACTACTCCACCGGCAAGCGGGTCTCCCGCGACTCCACTCCTGAGGAACTCGCTCTGATCGACGCGGCCCGCGCAGACCTGCTCGAGGCGATCATCACCGAGGTGCAGGACGACGACCTGATGGAGCGCTACCTCGAGGGCGAGGAGATCGCGGTGGAGGAAGCCAACGGCGCGCTGCTGCGCGCGGTCGTCGGCGCCCGCTTCTTCCCCGTCCTGCCCGCCCACACCACCTCCGACAAGGGCACCGAGGAACTGCTGCGCTGGATCGAACAGGGCTTCCCGCCGCCGTCGATGCTGCCCGTGCCCCCAGTGACCACGCCCAACGGCGCGCGTCTGCCCGACGCCACGTGTGACCCCGACGGCCCGCTGGTGGCCCAGGTGGTGCGCACCACGTCGGACAACTTCGGCCGTTCCTCCCTCGTGCGCGTCTTCAGCGGCACGCTCCGCGGCGACCAGGTGGTCCACGTCTCCCGCAACCGCGAACTGTTCGGCTGGGACCCGGACCCGATGCGCCCGGACCAGGACGAAGAGGAGCGGATGGGCCCCATGTCGGCGCCCTACGGCACCGAGTTCACCCCGCTGAACCAGGCGATCGCCGGTGAGATCGTGCTCGTCAGCAAGCTGTCGAGGGCGGAGACGGGCGACACCCTGTCAGCCACGGAGCGCCCTGCGTTGATCGAGCCGTGGGAACTCCCCAGGCCGCTCCTGCCGGTGGCCATCAAGGCGACCACCCGCGGCGACGAGGACAAGCTCGCCGGCGCCCTCCACCGCATCTCGATGGAGGACACCACCGTGCGGCTCGAACGCAACTCCGAGACCGAGCAGCAGCTGCTCTGGGTCATGGGCCAGGCGCAGAAGGACCTGGCGCTGAGCAAGTTGAAGGACCGCTTCGGGCTCAACGTCGTCGAGGAGGAGGTGCGCGTCGCGCTCCGCGAAACCGTACTGACGCCGTCGAAGGGGATCGGCCGCAACGTGAAGCAGTCCGGTGGCCACGGCCAGTACGCCATCTGCAACATCCAACTGGAGCCGCTCGAGCGCGGCGCCGGCTTCGAGTTCGTCGACAAGGTCGTCGGAGGGTCTGTGCCGCGCGCCTACATCGGATCGGTCGAGAAGGGCATTGAGCAGCAGTTGGCGCTGGGCACCAAGTTCGGCGTGCCGATGGTCGACGTGCGGGTCACGCTCTACGACGGCAAGTCCCACTCTGTCGACTCCTCCGACATGGCCTTCCAGGTCGCCGGGCAGTACGCGCTGCGCGACGCGTCGGAGAAGGGTCAGGTGGGGCTCCTGGAACCCATCGAGCGGGTCCGGGTGCGAGTGGGCGACCAGTATCTCGGCGCCGCGCTGACCGACCTCGGCGCACGACGCGCGCAAGTGCAGGGCACGGAGATGGACGGCAACGGCCACGCCGTGGTCGAGGCGCTGGTGCCTGCGATCGAGTTGGTGAGCTACCCGATCGACCTGCGCGGCGTCGCCCAGGGCACGGGCACCTTCACCCGCGAGTTCGTGGGCTACGAACTCATGCCTCAGGAGGCCTGGCCCACCGCCTGATCGGTGAGCACGTCCAGGAGGGCGTCGGCGACTTCTCGTTTGGAGCCCGACGCCTCCTTCACGACCTCGTCCCGCGCATCCAGCACGTACAACGTGTTGTGCGACGTCTCGAAGCCCTTGTCCCAGCCCACCTGGTTCACCGCCAGGAGGTCGACGCCCTTCTTCTGCCGTTTCCGACGCCCGCGCTCGAGGTAGTCGTCCCCGGTTTCCGCCGCGAAGGCCACGATGGTCTGCCCGTCGCGGCGCCCAGCGGCCAGCCCCGCAACGATGTCCTCGTTCTCGACGAGGGTGAGCGACGGCACTCCCCCGACCTCCTTGGTGAGTTTGCCCTCGGAGACCTCCGCCACGCGGAAATCCGCCACGGCCGCGGCCATGATCACGACGTCGGCCTCGGCGGCCAGTGAGCGCATCACTCCGGCGAGTTCCGCAGCGGAACCCGCCGTCGTGATCTCGACGCCGGGACGCTGGGCAGGGCGCAGCACGTCCGCCTCGACGTTGGTTGCGGCCAGCAGCACGCGCGCGCCGCGTTCGGCGGCGGCGACGGCGATCGCCACGCCCTGCCTGCCGCTGGAGCGGTTGCCGATGAAACGCACCGGGTCGATGGGCTCTCGGGTACCGCCGGCCGAGACCGCCAGGGTGACGCCCTCCAGATCCCGTCGACGGCCGGCCAGCGCCAGGGCGGCCTCGTAGATGGCCTCGGGTTCACTCATCCTGCCCGGGCCGGAATCGCCGCCGGTCAGCGGCCCGTCGTCGGGGCCCACGACGTGCACGCCGCGGCTCCGCAGCGTCGCCATGTTCGCCTGCGTGGCGGCATGCAGCCACATCTCCGTGTGCATGGCCGGGGCGACCAGCACCGGCGCCTTCGTGGCCAGCAGCGTGGTGCCCAGCAGGTCCGACGCCAGGCCGGCGGCCATCGCGGCGAGGGTGTTGGCCGTGGCGGGCGCGACGATGACCAGGTCTGCGTTCTGCCCGAGCGCCACGTGGCGCACCCGGGGGACGTCGTCGTGCACGGAGGTGGTGACCGGGTTGCGGCTCAGCGACTCCCAGGTGGGACGTCCCACGAACCGCAGCGCGTCCTCTGTCGGCACGACATGCACCTCATGCCCGTCGCCGATCAGCAGCCGCACCAGGTGCACCACCTTGTACGCCGCGATGCCGCCGCTGACCCCAACCACAATGTTCATGTCCGTGATTCTTTCATCCGGGTACGCTGACTGACCATGTGCACCGTGGTGATTCGCGTTCCCGAGCCCGGGCCGGGCCGCGTCAGGCTGCTGGCCATCCGGGACGAGGACCCGGGCCGGCCGTGGCGGCCGGTGGGCCAGTGGTGGCCCCAGCACCCGGAGATCACCGGTATCCAGGACCTGTCCGCCGGCGGAGCATGGCTCGCGCACAACCACCTGCAGCTCAGCGTCCTCCTGAACCGCGCGGGCGGTCCACCCGAGGGCATCATCCCGACGACCCGGGGCGACCTCGTCATCGGCTCCCTCACGGGACGCCAGGTCCCGGCGACGCCCACCACCCTGGGGTTCAACCTGGTGGAGGCCACCTTCGACAGCGTGCGCGTCACCTCCTGGGAGGGAGGCGCGACGCGCACCGTCGACCTCGAGCCGGGCACGCACATGATCGCGCACTCGGACGTCGACGACTTCGGGGCGGAGCGCATCGCGCACTGGCTGCACCGCTTCGCCGACGCCCCCACCGAGGGGGTGCGCTGGTGGACGCAGTGGGCCAAGGTGCTCGACGAGGGCGGCCGGAACCTGGACCCGACAGACGACCGCGCGCTCATCCGCGACAACCGCGCCCACGGCTTCCCGACGCTGTCGCTGCTGGCCGTCGTGGCGTCGATCGGCCCCGGCAACGTCACCAGCGGGATGGGTGTGCTCGGGGAACCCGGGGTCTGGGAGCCGGTCGCTCCCCTCCTCACCAGTCCCTGAACCGTCGGCTCAGAGGATCCCGCCGCTCGGCACGATCCGCTTGCCGAACGGGAAGCAGGTCACCGGGATCATCTTCAGCGACACCCACGCATTGGCGATACCGATGACGGTCAGCGACTGCGCGAGCGCCGAGGTGATGTGCAGGAGCGCCAGCCACCACCCCGCCACCACGAACCAGATGACGTTCATGAGCCCTGATCCCCAACCGGCCCCCGGCTTCGGTTCGACGGTGCGGCCGAACGGCCAGAGCACGTAGTTGGCCATGCGGAACGACGCGAGCCCGGCCGGGATCGTCACGATGAAGATGCAGGCGATCACGCCCGCCAGCATGTAGCCCAGGGCCAGCCAGAAGCCGCCCAGGATGACCCAGATGACGTTGAGAATGGTGCGCATCGATGACTCCTCGTGGTTGCCGATCAGCACCTCACAGTCTAGTTCGCGCGGTCACCGGTAGGCTGGGCCGGTGATTTCCCGACCCCCACGCCCCCGCCGCGACATCGTCAGTTTCGTGCGCCGCAGCACGCGGATGAACGAGTCGCAGACCAAGGCCTGGGAGCGGCATGCCGCCGAATACCTCGTGGACATCCCGCGTGGCGAGTTGGACACCTCCGTGGCGCCTGAGGCCCACGTCGACTGGGCCGCGGAGTTCGGGCGTGAGGCGCCGCTGATCGTGGAGATCGGCTCCGGCGCCGGCGACTCCCTCGTCCCCATGGCCGCCGGCCGTCCCGAATGCAACGTGGTGGCGTTCGAGGTGTTCGAGCCCGCCGTCGCGTCCACGCTCGGCCGGCTGGGCCGCATCGGAGCCACCAACGTGCGTCTGGCCCTGGTGGACGGGGCGCAGGCGCTCCCCCGCCTGTTCGACGACGGCTCGGTCACCGAACTGTGGACGTTCTTCGCTGACCCCTGGCACAAGAAGCGCCACCACAAGCGTCGCCTCGTCAGCACGGGGTTCGCCGATGTCGTGGCCGCCAAACTGGCGCCGTCCGGGGTGTGGCGACTGGCCACCGACTGGGAGGACTACGCGCTCTGGATGCGGGAGCACCTCGACGACCACCCCGGCCTGGTCAACGTGCACGACGGTTGGGCCCCCAGACTCGAGGAGCGCCCCGTCACCAAGTACGAGGCACGCGGGTTGGCCGCGGGCCGCACCGTCTTCGACCTCACCTACCGGAGGGCCGATGCGACTCAGGATTGATTTGGCCTACGACGGCACCGAGTTCCACGGCTGGGCCACCCAGCCCGGGCTACGCACGGTGCAGGCGACCCTCGAAGAATGGATCGGCAAGGTGCTGCGCCTCGCCGGGCCGCCCACACTGGTGGTCGCGGGCCGCACCGACGCGGGCGTGCACGCCCGACGCCAGACCTGCCACGCCGACCTGGACCTCGACGAGGACCCGTCGGCCACCCTGCTGCGCCGTCTCCGCCGCGTCCTCCCGGACGACATCGCCATCCGCGACGTCACCCCGGCCCCCGAAGGTTTCGACGCGCGGTTCTCGGCCATCTGGCGGCGCTACTGCTATCGCCTGACCGACGGGGTCGCCGATCCGCTGCTGCGCGGGCACATCACACCGTCGCGCGAACCGATCGACGTCGGCGCGCTCAACGCCGCCGCGGAACTGCTGATCGGGCTGCGGGACTTCGCCGCCTTCTGCCGGCCGCGCCAGGGTGCCACCACCATCCGCGACCTCCGGGAGCTCAGCGCCACCCGCCGCCCCGACGGCGTGATCGAGGTGCACCTGCTGGCGGACGCGTTCTGCCACTCGATGGTGCGCTCCCTGATGGGCGCGCTGACCGCCGTGGCGGCGGGGCGGCGCAGCCTCTCCTGGTTGGAGGAGGTGGCCGCCAGCAGCGTGCGCCATGGCGAGGTGCAGGTCATGCCGG